>NZ_JBBELO010000029.1:0-37014 GCF_037404875.1 Rathayibacter sp. YIM 133350 | reverse complement strand
TGGAGAAATCCCACGCCAAACCTGCCTGTGGAGGACGGGCGCGGGGCCCGACAATCACGGCGTCGCGAGGCGTGCGGAGCGGACTCCGACCCGTCGTCGGACCGCGACGCCGACTACCGCCAGTACGAGCAGCACGATCACGCTCTGCTCCAGCACGGCGATCCAGCCGACGGACGCTGCGCTCACGAGGCCGACCCAGCAGTACGTGAGCACCGCGCCCGCCGCGAGCCCGAGCACGTCGAGCCGGTACAGCGCCGCGATGATTCCGCCGAGTAGCAGCAGCGCCACGAGCAGCCCGCACACCAGCCAGGGCGAAAGGGCGCCGAGGTGGTCGACGAGCATGTACCCGCTCGTGGTGGCGAACGCGAGAAGCACGGCCGGCCAGAGGGGTCTCGTCCCTCGTGGCGAACGCCGCGGCATCCGAAGGGCGACCGGCACCGCGACGCCGGCGATGGCAGCGGCACCGACCAACTGGCCCGCCTGCGCCGCAAAGCCGGCCGCCACTGTCGTGAAGAAGAAGATGGCGGCCGCGCCGACGATGCAGAGCACCACCGCGACGATGACGTCGCCGACGCGGAGCCACGGCGCCTGGCGCTGCGGGAGTCTCGGCGGCCGGTCCGGCAGGGGATCGGGGTAGAGCGCCTCGGCGATCGCGATCGGCGCGCCGATGCTCCAGATCACGTGCAGGCTGAGCACGAAGATGGTCCACGGCCCGCCGATGCCCACCGCGGGGATGAAGCCGGGGTCGAGCAATCGCCGGCCCGCGAAGTCCGGATTGAACAGCGATTGGTCGATCAACCCCTCCTCGATCACCCCGAAGGCGAGCGCGAGCAACAGCATCGCCGGCCAACCGCGGCCGCCCCGCCGGGTGATCTCACGGATGAGCACGGCCGCCGATCCGTAGAACGCGGTGAACAGCACGAGTTGGGCGACCTGCTGCCCGGGTGAGCCGATGCCGCCCAGCCACTGGTCGCCGAGCAGGAACTCCGCGATGCCGGACGAGAGGAGAGCGAGCGTGAGGACTCGCAGCATGCGTGTCATGGTTCGAGCGTGCGCCTGCGCACATCGGGGAAGCCACGATCGCCGTCACGTTTCGCGAGTGACATCCGTCACGGGAGCACGAGGCGTCGCTCAGCGGCCCTCGAGCAACGCGAGGGTGTGGGCGACGACCTCGGCCGGGCCGTTGTGCCGGCGCAGGCTCTCGCCGATGCGTTCGGCCGCGGCCCGGTAGGACGCATCCGAGCTCACCCGCCGCCAGCCGTCGAGAACGGCGCGAGGCGAAGGGGTGCCCGTGCGCAGGCTGATGCCGGCGCCGGTCCAGTCGATGCGCGCAGCGATGTCGGGCTTGTCGATGTCTCCGCCGGCCACGACGAGCGGGATGCCGTGCTCGAGCGCGGCGAGCACGCCGCCCCAGCCTCCGTTCGTGAGCATGACGTCGACACGCGGCAGCAGATCGTCATAGGGCAGCAGGTCGGCGACGTACGCGTTCGACGGCACAGGGAAGGGCAGCTGCTGCACGCCCCGTCGGCCCGTTGCGGCGACGATGCGCACCCCCTGGCGCCCGAGCGCGGTCATCGCCGGGCGCAGCAGGTCGTCGGGATCGACGTTGAGCGTGCCCTGCGTCACGTGCACGACCGGCGCGCCCGGTGCGGCGATCTCGTCCCACCAGTCCGGACGCGGCAGGCTCGATGCGGGCGACGCCAGTGCGCCGACGAAGACGACCCGGGTGGGGTAGTCGCTGCGCGGGAACTCCAGTTCGGGCACTCCGCTCGCGCAGAACAGCTGAGGCGAATACCACGCCTGTTCGAACCGTCGCCCGGCGAGC
This sequence comes from Rathayibacter sp. YIM 133350, assembly GCF_037404875.1. NCBI lineage: Bacteria > Bacillati > Actinomycetota > Actinomycetes > Micrococcales > Microbacteriaceae > Rathayibacter > Rathayibacter sp. YIM 133350. The sequence continues at coordinate 35,189 of NZ_JBBELO010000029.1, read as the reverse complement.
GGGAGTCCCGCTGCGCTGCGCTGGCGCTCGTACGAGCGCTGCATGCCCCGCGTGGTGATCCGTACGAGGGACCGCAGGGCGGCATCCCGTGCTCGTCCGAGCGCAGAGCGGCTGGGCCGCAGCCCGAGCATCGGCGGGGGCAGCTCTGGACTGAGGAAAGACAGCGGAACGATGCCGACCGTGACCCACGGCGATCCGAAGCGCTCGAACGCGAGGTGGGCGCCCTGACTCAGTCCGTCGGCGACGATGACGTCCCATGGCCTCTCGTCCCAGGCGGCCGAAAGATCCTCGAGCTGCCGGGCGCCCGTCGCGATGAAGATCTGCTCGACGTTCGCCAGCATCTGACGCGGTCCCTTGCGGTCGCGCAGGGCCGGAAAGGCCGCCTCCAGGTCGTTCTCGTCGAAGTCGGGCGCTGCCCTCCAGAGCACGACCTCGGCGCCCAGCGCGCGGAAACGCGGAGCATGTGCTGCGCCCGTGTAGACGCGCACCGTGTGGCCGTCGGCGAGGAAGGCCTCGACCACCGCGGCGAGCGGCGCGACGTGGCCGACGAAGGGCATGACGGCGACCATCACATCGACCATGCGCACGAGTGTGGCATCAGCCGGGGGAGCATGCCACCCGTGCTGGCCCTGATGCTCATGCGGGGAGAGCCCGTGTCGGGAATGGGCGCCCTCCCCGATGAGTGCCGTTGCCGGATGCAGTGCAATGGACGACGTCGCCGCGTCAGCCGGCGCCACCAGCCCCTCCCACCCGAACCGCTCTGAAAGGAGCCCCCTGCCCATGTCCGCCCTCACCGTTGCCGCCCCGCTGGGAAGCGCAGCAGCCTCCGCACCCACCCTTCCGGCGCCGAGCGTCACCGCGACGATCCTCGACCGCTTCGACAAGGCCCAGGCCGTCCTTCAGGGCTTCCTGGCCCGCTACTCGGTCGCCGCGCTTCGCGTCAGCCTCGGGCTGGTCTTCCTCGTCTTCGGCGTGCTCAAGTTCTTCCCCGGGGTCAGCCCGGTCGAGGCGCTCGTGGAGCGCACCTGGAACGCGCTGACCTTCGGCATGATCGACGGATACGCCGCCCTCGCCCTGACGGCCGCCCTGGAGAGCATCGTGGGCATCATCTTCGTCACCGGTCGGTTCGTGCGGTTCGGACTCCTCGTGCTCGCGGCGACCTTCGTCGGCATCTTCTCGCCGCTCGTGTTCTTCTTCGGCGACCTCTTCACCGCCGCAGGTCCGACGCTCACCGCGCAGTACATCCTGAAAGACGTCGTGCTCGTCGCGGCCGCCGCCGTCGTCGCATCCAAGGTCCTCGACAGGTCGCGCACGGCCTGAACGAGCGTGCCCAGAGCGCGGCCTCCGTCACTCGACGGAGGCCGCGCTGCTATGCTCGTGTGAGTTTGACAACCTTTAAGGCCGTCCAGTGAGGCGGGGAAGGGGGTCGGTATACGTGGCGCGCACCGTGCTCACCGACGCTGACATCACGCGGGCTCTCACCCGCATCTCGCACGAGATCCTGGAATCCAATCGCGGAGCATCCGATCTCCTCATCCTCGGCATCCCGACGCGGGGCACGATCCTCGCTCGCCGCATCGCCGCGACCATCCAGCGCATCGAACCGGATGCTCCCGCAGAGCTCGCGGGCTCGCTCGACGTGACGATGTATCGCGACGACCTGGGCCGCACGCGCACGCGCACCCCCTCGCCGACGCAGATCCCCTCGGACATCGACGGCAAGACGATCGTGCTCGTCGACGACGTGCTCTACTCGGGCCGCACCATCCGCGCCGCGTTCGATGCGCTCAGCGACCTGGGCCGCGCCCGCGCCGTGCGGCTCGCGGTCCTCGTGGACCGCGGCCACCGCGACTTCCCGATCCGGGCGGACTTCGTGGGCAAGAACCTGCCGAGTGCGACCTCGGAGCGCATCAACGTGCACCTCGCCGAGATCGACGGCGAGGACTTCGTCGCCATCGAGGGGGGTGCCGAGTGAAGCACCTGCTCTCCACGCGCGACCTCTCCCGTGAGAACGCCCTGCAGATCCTCGACATCGCCGAGGACATGGCGGATGTGCAGCAGCGCGAGGTGAAGAAGCTCCCGACGCTGCGCGGCAAGACGGTCGTCAACCTGTTCTTCGAGGACTCCACCCGCACGCGCACCTCGTTCGAGGCGGCGGCGAAGCGGCTCTCGGCCGACGTGATCAACTTCAGCGCGAAGGGATCGAGCGTCTCCAAGGGCGAGAGCCTCAAGGACACCGCCCAGACGCTCGCGGCCATCGGAGCCGACGGCGTCGTCATCCGTCACAGCGCTTCGGGGGCCCCGCAGGTGCTCGCCCAGAGTGAGTGGATCTCGGCGGGCATCATCAACGCGGGCGACGGCACCCACGAACACCCCACGCAGGCGCTGCTGGATGCCTTCACCCTGCGCCGGCGGGTGCACGAGGCGGCGAGTCGGGGGCGCGACCTCGACGGCCTGAACGTCACCATCGTCGGCGACATCCTGCACTCGCGGGTCGCGCGCTCCAACGTGTGGCTGCTGAGCCTGCTCGGAGCGCACGTGCACCTGGTCGCACCGCCCACGCTGCTTCCGGTCGAGATGGCCGGATGGCCGGCGAGCATCGGCTACGACCTCGACGAGGCCGTCGCCGCCCAGCCCGACGCCGTGATGATGCTGCGCATCCAGCAGGAGCGCATGCTCGGCGGATTCTTCCCCAACAGCCGGGAGTATTCCCGGGCATGGGGACTGGACGACGAGCGCTTCGCCCGTCTTCGCCCCGATACGATTGTCATGCACCCCGGCCCCATGAATCGCGGGCTGGAGATCTCTGCCGCCGCAGCCGACTCACCGCAGTCGAGCGTGCTGGAGCAGGTCGCGAATGGAGTCTCCGTGAGAATGGCCGCCCTCTACCTCTTGCTGTCGGGCGAACCGGAGTCCGCACGATGAGCGCGGCGAGCTACCTCATCCGCGGGGCCCGCATCGCCGGAGGCGAGCGTGCCGACATCCTGCTCGACGGCGGCATCATCGCCGAGGTGGGTTCGGGTCTCTCCGCCCCGGATGCGCGGGTGATCGACGCCGACGGGCTCATCGCCCTGCCCGGGCTGGTCGACCTGCACACGCACCTGCGCGAGCCCGGCTACGAGCACAGCGAGACCGTGCTCACGGGCAGCCGCGCCGCAGCTGCCGGGGGGTACACCGCCGTCTTCGCCATGGCCAACACCTCGCCCGTCGCCGACACCGCCGGTGTGGTCGAGCAGGAACTCGCCCTCGGCGAGGCCGCCGGGTTCGTCACCGTTCAGCCGATCGGCGCGGTGACCGTCGGCCTGCAGGGGGAGAGGCTCGCCGAGCTCGGCGCCATGGCCCGCTCCCGTGCCGCCGTGCGCGTCTTCTCCGACGACGGCTTCTGCGTCTGGGACCCGCTGCTCATGCGCCGCGCCCTCGAGTACGTGAAGGCCTTCGACGGCGTCATCGCCCAGCACGCCCAAGAGCCGCGGCTCACCCAGGGCGCGCAGATGAACGAGGGTGCCCTCTCGGGCGAACTCGGCCTGACCGGCTGGCCGGCCGTCGCCGAAGAGGCGATCATCGCCCGCGACGTGCTGCTGGCCGAGCACGTCGGATCCCGGCTGCACGTCTGCCACGTCTCGACCGCGGGATCGGTCGAGGTCATCCGGTGGGCCAAGGCCCGCGGCATCCGCGTGACCGCAGAGGTCACGCCCCACCACCTGCTGCTCACGGAAGACCTCGTGAGCTCGTACGACGCCCGCTACAAGGTGAACCCGCCCCTGCGCTCCCGGGAAGACGTCGAGGCGGTGCGCGCCGCGCTCGCCGACGGCACCATCGACATCGTCGCCACCGACCACGCCCCGCACCCGGTCGAGGCCAAGGAGGTGGAGTGGGACGCCGCGGCCAACGGCATGGTCGGGCTCGAGTCCGCTCTCTCCGTCGTGCACTGCGCCCTCGTTGCCGACGGCCGCCTGGACTGGGACGACGTCGCCCGCGTGATGTCGCAGACGCCCGCGCGCATCGGCGGCCTGCGCGGGCACGGCGAGTCCCTCGCCGCCGGAGCCGCGCCGGAGCTCGTGCTCTACGACCCCGAGGCCGCGCACGAGTTCAGCGCCTCCGACCTCGCCGGCAAGAGCCGCAACTCGCCCTACCTCGGACGATCCCTTCCGGGCCGGGTCGTCGCGACCTTCCACCACGGCTACGCGACGGTGCTGGATGCGGCGCCCCTTGACGCGGCCGAGATCGCCGAGCAGGCACGGGCGGCCCGCGCATGAAGAATCTGCTCCCCGTGACGATCATCGTGATCGTGCTGCTGCTCGTGCTGGCCGCCATGTGGTGGGGTTGGCGGGCGCGTCGCCGTCGTGACGTGCACGCGAGCGCGTATCCGCTGCCGCAGGCCGTGCAGTCCCCGCTCGCCGGCGTCGCCGCCTTCTACGTCGCCACCACCCGGCACGAGCTGCCGCTGGAGCGACTGGCCATCCGAGGCCTCGACTACCGCGCCAAGGCACGGCTCGCGGTCGGAGCCGACGGCGTGCGGCTCGACATCCCGGGCAGCGACCCTCTCTGGATTCCCGTCACCGCACTGAGGGGCGCCGGTCAGGCCACCTACGCGATCGACCGCGTCGTGGAGCAGGGCGGCCTGCTCTGCCTCACCTGGCAGCCGCTCGGCAGCGAGCACCCCGCCGACAGCTACCTGCGCGTTCCCGACGAGCCGGAACGCCTCCGCGTGCTCGAGGCACTGCGTCGCATCCTTCCCGCATCCGCATCCACTGAAAGCGAGGCCTGAGATGGTCGAGACCCGCATTCCCCGTCCCGCCGTGCTCGTGCTCGAAGACGGCACCCGCTTCCGCGGCCGAGCCTTCGGCGCCGAGGGCCGCACCGTGGGCGAGGCGGTCTTCGCCACCGGCATGACCGGCTACCAGGAGACCCTGACCGACCCGAGCTACGCCGGCCAGATCGTGCTCATGACGGCGCCCCACATCGGCAACACCGGCATGAACGACGCCGACGAGGAGTCCTCGCGCATCTGGGTCGCGGGCTTCGTCGTGCGCGAGCCCAGCCGCGTCGTGTCCAACTTCCGCTCCCAGCGCTCGCTCGACGACGACCTCGTCGAGGCAGGGGTAGTTGGCATCAGCGGCATCGACACGCGTGCGCTGACCCGCCATCTGCGCTCATCCGGTGCCATGCGCGCCGGTGTCTTCAGCGGTGCGGATGCCGAACTCAGCGAGTCCGAGCACCTCGAGATCGTGCGCAGCAGCGACGAGATGCGCGGACGCAACCTCTCGGGAACCGTCTCGACGACCGAGCGCTACACCGTTCCGGCACAGGGAGAGCGCGTTGGCACCGTCGCCGTGCTCGACCTCGGGGTGAAGACGAGCACGCTGAACTTCCTCGCCGAGCGCGGCTTCGACGTCGTCGTACTGCCGCAGACGGTCACGGCGGACGAGATCCTCGCGCTGGAGCCGAGCGCGCTGTTCTACTCCAACGGCCCGGGCGACCCGGCGGCATCCGAGGACCACGTCGAGATCCTGCGCACCGTGCTCCGCAACGACGTGCCCTACTTCGGCATCTGCTTCGGCAACCAGCTGCTCGGCCGCGCGCTGGGCTTCGACACCTACAAGCTGCCGTTCGGCCACCGCGGCATCAACCAGCCCGTGCTCGACAAGTCCACGGGACGGGTGGAGATCACCTCGCACAACCACGGCTTCGCGGTGGACGCCCCGATCGATGAGATCAGCCAGTCACGCGAGGGCTTCGGACGCGTGGAGGTCAGCCACTACGACCTCAACGACAACGTCGTCGAGGGCCTGAACTGCCTGGACATCCCGGCATTCAGCGTGCAGTACCACCCCGAGTCTGCGGCAGGACCGCACGACGCCAACTACCTGTTCGACCGGTTCCGCGACATGGTCGTGGCCCGCACCAACGAGAAGGACTCCCACTGATGCCCAAGCGCGACGACATCCAGAGCGTCCTCGTCATCGGTTCCGGCCCGATCGTCATCGGGCAGGCGGCCGAGTTCGACTACTCGGGAACCCAGGCGTGCCGGGTGCTGCGCGAGGAGGGCGTCCGGGTCATCCTGGTCAACCCGAACCCCGCGACGATCATGACCGATCCCGACTTCGCCGACGCGACCTACATCGAGCCGATCACCTGGCAGATCATCGAGACGATCATCGCCAAGGAGAAGCCGGATGCGATCCTGCCGACGCTCGGCGGCCAGACCGCGCTCAACGCCGCGATCGCCCTGCACGAGCACGGCATCCTCGAGAAGTACGGCGTGGAGCTCATCGGAGCCAAGTTCGAGGCCATCCAGAAGGGCGAGGACCGCCAGATCTTCAAGGAGCTCGTCATCGAGGCGGGCGCGGAGGTTGCGCGCAGCCACATCGCGACGACGGTCGAACAGGCCAAGGAGTTCGCCGAAGACCTCGGCTACCCGCTCGTGGTGCGCCCGTCGTTCACCATGGGCGGCCTCGGTTCGGGCTTCGCCTACACCGAGGAGGACCTCGTGCGCATCGCGGGCCAGGGCATCCACGACTCGCCGACGCACGAGGTGCTGCTCGAGGAGTCGATCCTGGGCTGGAAGGAGTACGAGCTCGAGCTCATGCGCGACACGGCCGACAACACCGTCGTGGTCTGCTCGATCGAGAACGTCGACCCGGTCGGCGTGCACACCGGCGACTCCATCACCGTCGCCCCTGCGCTCACCCTGACCGACCGCGAGTACCAGAAGATGCGCGACATCGGCATCGACATCATCCGCGCCGTCGGCGTGGACACCGGCGGATGCAACATCCAGTTCGCCGTCGACCCCGAGAACGGCCGAATCATCGTCATCGAGATGAACCCCCGGGTCTCGCGCTCCTCGGCACTGGCGTCGAAGGCCACCGGCTTCCCGATCGCCAAGATCGCAGCGAAGCTCGCCATCGGGTACCGGCTCGATGAGATCCCGAACGACATCACGAAGGTCACTCCGGCGAGCTTCGAGCCGACGCTCGACTACGTCGTCGTCAAGGTTCCGCGGTTCGCCTTCGAGAAGTTCCCCGCCGCAGACCCCACGCTCACGACGACCATGAAGTCGGTCGGCGAGGCCATGGCCATCGGCCGCAACTACGCCTCCGCGCTGCAGAAGGCGCTGCGCTCCCTCGAGAAGCGCGGCTCGTCCTTCCACTGGGGCGAGGAGCCCCGCAGCGTCGAGGACCTGCTCGAGACCATCACGACGCCGACCGATGGCCGCATCGTCACGGTGCAGCAGGCGCTGCGCAAGGGCGCGAGCCCCGAGCAGGTCTTCGAGGCCACCAAGATCGACCCCTGGTTCATCGACCAGATCGTGCTCATCAACGAGGTGGCCGAGGCCATCGCATCCGCGGAGTACCTCAGCGTCGACCTGCTGCGCTCCGCCAAGGACCACGGCTTCTCGGATGCCCAGATCGGCCAGCTGCGCGGCTTCGGCGATGAGGCGGACCGCACGGTGCGCGACATCCGCCACGAACTCGGCGTGCGTCCCGTCTACAAGACGGTGGACACCTGCGCCGGCGAGTTCCCCGCGCTCACCCCGTACCACTACTCGAGCTACGACGAGCAGACCGAGGTCGAGCCGAGCGATCGGCGCAAGATCGTCATCCTCGGATCGGGCCCGAACCGCATCGGCCAGGGCGTCGAGTTCGACTACTCCTGCGTGCACGCCTCGTTCGCCCTCTCGGATGCGGGCTACGAGACGATCATGATCAACTGCAACCCCGAGACGGTCTCGACGGACTACGACACGAGCGACCGGCTCTACTTCGAGCCCCTCACGCTCGAGGACGTGCTCGAGGTCATCCACGCCGAATCCCAGTCGGGCGAGCTCGTCGGAGTCGTCGTCCAGCTCGGCGGCCAGACCGCCCTCGGACTCGCGAAGGGCCTGGAAGAGGCGGGCATCACGATCCTCGGCACGAGCCCGGCAGCGATCGACCTCGCCGAGGAGCGCGGCGCCTTCAGCCGCATCCTCGAGGACGCCGGCCTGCTCGCACCCCGCAACGGCACCGCCGTCGACTACGCCGGCGCCCTGGTGGTCGCCGAGGAGATCGGCTACCCGGTGCTCGTGCGGCCGAGCTTCGTGCTCGGCGGCCGCGGCATGGAGATCGTCTACGACTCGCCGAGCCTGGCCGACTACTTCGAGCGCATCGCGAGCCAGGGCATCGTCGGGCCCTCGCATCCGCTGCTCGTGGACCGTTTCCTCGACGACGCCATCGAGATCGACGTCGACGCGCTCTACGACGGCACCGAGCTCTACATCGGCGGCGTGATGGAGCACATCGAGGAGGCCGGCATCCACTCCGGCGACTCGAGCTGCACCCTGCCGCCGGTCACGCTCGGCCGCGGCGAGGTCGACCGCGTGCGCGAGGCCACGCTCGCGATCGCGGAGGGCGTCGGCGTGCGCGGACTGCTGAACGTGCAGTTCGCCATCGCCGCCGGCGTGCTCTACGTGCTCGAGGCGAACCCGCGCGCGAGCCGCACCGTTCCCTTCGTCTCGAAGGCGCTCGGCATCCCGCTCGCGAAGGCGGCGTCGCTCATCATGACGGGGCGCACCATCGCCGAGCTGCGCGAGAGCGGCCTGCTGCCGCAGGAGGACGGCTCGCGGGTGCCCCTCGACGCGCCCGTCGCCGTCAAGGAGGCCGTGCTGCCGTTCCGCCGCTTCCGCACCCGCGACGGCCGCATGGTCGACTCGGTACTCGGCCCCGAGATGCGCTCGACCGGCGAGGTCATGGGCATCGACCGCGACTTCCCGCGCGCCTTCGCCAAGAGCCAGCTCGCGGCCTACGGCGGGATGCCGCTCGATGGCACGATCTTCGTCTCGGTATCGGATCGTGACAAGCGCGCCATCACAATGCCGATGTTCCGGCTGCAGCAGCTCGGCTACACGATCGTGGCCACGGAGGGCACCGCCGAGGTGCTGCGCCGCAACGGCATCCCCGTGAGCGTCGTCGGCAAGTACAGCGAGAAGACGGCCGAGAGCGGCGACACCATCGTCGACCTCATCAACCGCAGCGAGGTGGATGTGGTGATCAACACCCCGAGCGGGCGCAGCGCCCGCGCCGACGGCTACGAGATCCGGGCGGCGGCCGTCGCCGGGGACATCCCGTTGTTCACCACCATCGCCGAACTCTCCGCGGCGGTCGGCTCGCTCGACGCCGTGAAGGGCGGCTTCGAGGTCACGAGCCTGCAGGAGTACGCCGAGCAGCGGGACGCGCGCCGATGACCCCGTTCGGCGACCGCCTCGAGGAGGCCTTCCAGCTGCGCGGACACCTGTGCGTCGGCATCGATCCGCACTCCTGGCTGCTCTCCAAGTGGTCGCTCGATGACTCTGCGGCCGGGGCGCGCGAGTTCGGCCTACGGGTCGTGGACGCCGCCTTCGGCCGTGCGGCCTTCGTGAAGCCCCAGGTCTCGTTCTTCGAGCGCTTCGGCTCTGCGGGCTTCGCCGCCCTCGAGCGGATCCTCGCCGAGGCGCGCTCTGCGGGCATCCTGAGCATCGCCGACGCCAAGCGCGGCGACATCGGCTCGACTCTCGAGGCCTACGCGCAGGCCTGGCTGCGACCGGGCGCGCCTCTCGAGGCCGACGCCCTCACCCTCAGTCCCTACCTCGGCGTGGCCTCGCTGCACGGCGCGCTCTCGTACGCCGCCGCCAACGGCAAGGGAGTCTTCGTGCTCGCGGCCACCTCGAACCCCGAGGCCGCGACCCTGCAGAAGGCGCGGCTGGCGGAGGCGGACACCTCGATCGCCGCGAGCGTGCTCGCCGACCTGCACGCCGTCAATGCGGCGGGTCCGTCGTCGCGATTCGGCTCGGCCGGGGCGGTTCTCGGCGCCACGCTGAACCTGCGCGGCTTCGGCATCGACATCGACGCGGAGCAGCCGGGGGCGGCGCTTCCCGTGCTCGCACCGGGCTTCGGCCATCAGGGCGCGGTGCTCGGCGACCTGCGCACGATCTTCGGTTCGCTGTCTTCGGGTGTCATCGTGTCGGAGTCTCGCAGCATACTGGAGGCTGGACCCGAAGGCATCGCGGACGCGATCGCTCGCCGTGCAGACGAAGTGGAGGCGCACCGTGGCTGAGAACGGCACCCGGTACGGCACCCCGCCCGAGGTCGATCGGGTCGCGGCATCCCGCGCGGCGGTCGCCGCCCGGCGTGCCCGCGCGGCGGTGAAGGCCGACCTCGCATCGGGGTCGAGGAACCCCCTCGACGTGCTGCGTGTGGCCGCCGAAGAGCCGGAGAGCGTCGAGGGCGGCATCCGGGTCACGGAGTTCCTCACCTCCATCCCCTCCATCGGCGTCACGAAGATGCAGCGCTTCATCGCCGAGCTCGGCATCTCACCCGCCAAGCGCCTCGGCGGCCTCGGTCGCCACCAGCGACGTCGCCTGCGCGCGTTCCTCGCCGACCGGCTCGCCGCCCGGGCCGGGCGGGCAAACCGGCTCGTCGTTCTCGCCGGCCCCACCGCCGTCGGCAAGGGGACGGTGGCCGCGCACATCCGCGAGAACTACCCCGACGTGCTGCTCTCGGTCTCGGCGACGACGCGCGCCCCGCGGCCCGGCGAGGTCGAGGGCGTGAGCTACTTCTTCGTCGACGACGACGAGTTCGACCGCATGGTCGCCGACGGCGAGTTGCTCGAGCACGCCACGGTGCACAACGCCTACCGCTACGGCACCCCGCGGCGACCGGTCGAGCAGGCCCTGGCCGATGGCCGCAGCGTGCTCCTGGAGATCGACATCCAGGGCGCCCGCGCCGTACGGCGTGCGATGCCCGAGGCGACGCTGGTGTTCCTGCAGCCGCCGAGCTGGGACGAACTCGTGCGCCGCCTCATCGGGCGTGGCACCGAGGACGGCGCCGAACAGCAGCGCCGGCTCGAGACGGCGAAGGTCGAATTGGCCGCCGTCGACGAGTTCGACCACGAGGTCCTGAACGCCGACGTCGGAACAGCGGCCCGCGAGGTCGTAGACTTGATGCAGACTCGCACGCCTCGGCGCTGATTCAGCGCGCCCTTCCGGCGGCATCCGCACCACCCGACGACCCTCACAAGGAGTTCCCCCATGGCTGACAAGCTCACCGGCATCATCGACCCGCCCATCGACGAGCTGCTGTCGAAGGTGGACTCCAAGTACGCCCTCGTCATCTTCGCCTCCAAGCGGGCGCGCCAGATCAACGACTACTACGCCGACCTGCACGACGGCAGCCTCTTCGACAACGTCGGGCCCCTCGTGGACTCCTCCATCGACGACAAGCCCCTCTCGGTCGCGATGCACGAGATCAACGAGGACAAGCTCGAGCTGCGCCCCAACGTCGACTGAGCGCCACGCCGCCGTGGGCCTGAACGTCGTCGTCGGCATCGCCGGAGGCATCGCCGCTTACAAGGCGGTCAACGTCGTGCGCCAGCTCGTGCTCGCGGGGCATTCCGTTCACGTCGTCGCGACGGATGCCGCCCTCCGGTTCATCGGCAAGCCGACGCTCGAGGCGATCTCGCGCAACCCGGTGAACACCGACCTCTACGAGGGTGTCGCCGAGGTGCGGCACGTCGCCATCGGCCAGGCGGCCGACCTCATCATCGTGGCCCCCGCCACCGCGAACACGATCGCGAAGCTCGCGGCCGGGCTCGCCGACGACCTGCTCGGCAACACCATCCTGGCGAGCACCGCGCCCCTGGTGATCGCGCCGGCGATGCACACCGAGATGTGGCGGAACGCCGCGACGGTGCGCAACATCCAGACCCTGCGCGATCGGGGGGTCAGCATCGTCGGCCCGGCCGTCGGGCAGCTCACCGGCGCCGACTCCGGTCCCGGCCGGCTCGAGGAGCCCGAGGTCATCGTCGAGGCGGCCCTGGCCGCCTACGAGGCGCACGCCGCCGTATCCGGGGCGCGCGACCTCGCCGGCCGGCACGTCGTCATCACCGCGGGCGGAACCCGGGAGCCCCTCGACCCGGTGCGCTTCCTCGGCAACCGCTCGAGCGGCAAGCAGGGCGTCGCCCTGGCCTCCGCGGCGCGTGCCCGCGGCGCCGAGGTGACCCTCATCGCCGCCCACATCGAAGTGCCCGTCCCCGAGGGCGTGAGCCTCGTGAACGTGTCGACGGCGCTCGAACTGCAGCAGGCCGTCTCGACGGCCGCCGCCACAGCAGACGTGCTCGTCATGGCCGCCGCCGTGGCCGACTACCGGCCGGCCGAGGTGCGCGAGCAGAAGATCAAGAAGGAGGCCCAGGGCGAGACCCTGGAGCTCACCCTCGTGAAGAACCCCGACATCCTCGCGGGCATCGCGGCCGATCGCCGTGACGGGCAGGTCATCGTGGGCTTCGCCGCCGAGACCGCCGCGGATGACGCGGAGCTGCTCGAGACCGGCCGCGCCAAGATCCTGCGGAAGGGCGCCGACCTGCTGGTCCTGAACAGGGTGGGGTGGCAGACGGGGTTCGCCACCGACGGCAACACGGTGAAGGTGCTCGATCGGGCCGGTGCTATCGTGATCGAGGCCTCCGGCACCAAGCTGTCGGTGGCCGATCGTATTCTCGACGCCATCATCGCGTTCGGCTGATCGCCGCGCGCCGACGTCGGGTTCCGCGCATCCCATGACGCTCGTCACATCAGAAACGGGGCACCATGCCAGATCTTCGGCTGTTCACCTCTGAGTCCGTCACCGAGGGGCATCCCGACAAGATCTGCGACCAGGTCTCCGATTCCATCCTCGATGCCCTGCTCGCGGCCGATCCGCACGCCCGAGTGGCCGTCGAGACGCTCGTGACCACGGGCCTCGTGCACGTCGCCGGCGAGGTCACCACCTCCGCGTACGTCGAGATTCCCGCCATCGTGCGCAACAAGATCACCTCCATCGGCTACGACTCCTCGGACGTCTGGTTCGACGGCCGCTCCTGCGGCGTCAGCATCTCGATCGGGTCGCAGTCGCCCGACATCGCGCAGGGCGTGAACGACGCCCACGAGAGCCGTGAGGGCGGTAGCGGCGACCCGCTCGACCGCCAGGGCGCCGGCGACCAGGGCATCATGTTCGGCTACGCCACGACCGAGACGCCGCAGCTCATGCCGCTGCCGATCTGGGTGGCGCACCGGCTCTCCGAGCGCCTCTCCGAGGTGCGGCACGCCGGCCTCGTGGACTACCTGCGCCCCGACGGCAAGACGCAGGTCACGATCGGCTACGAGGGCTCCGTTCCCCGCACCGTCGAGACGGTCGTGCTCTCCACGCAGCACTCGCCGCAGGTCTCCACCCAGACGCTGCGCGCCGAGGTCGAGGAACTCGTCATCCGGCCCGTTCTCGAGAGCGTGGAACTGGCCGCCCCCGATCTGAACATCCTCATCAATCCCACCGGGCGCTTCGAGATCGGCGGGCCGCAGGGCGACGCCGGCCTCACCGGGCGCAAGATCATCATCGACACCTACGGGGGAGCCAGCCGCCACGGCGGGGGCGCCTTCAGCGGCAAGGACCCCTCGAAGGTCGACCGCTCGGCGGCGTACGCCATGCGCTGGGTGGCCAAGAACGCGGTGGCCGCCGGGCTGGCCGAGCGTCTGGAGGTGCAGGTCGCCTACGCGATCGGAAAGGCCGCGCCGGTCGGCCTCTACGTGGAGACCTTCGGCACCGGCCACGTGCCCGACGAGGCCATCACGCGCGCCATCCGCGAGGTCTTCGACCTGCGGCCCGCTGCCATCATCCGCGACCTCGACCTGCTGCGGCCCATCTACGCGCAGACCGCGAGCTACGGCCACTTCGGCCGCGAACTGCCCGACTTCACCTGGGAGAAGCGGGATCGCGTCGATGAGCTGCGCGCGGCCGCCCATCTCTAGGCCGTGAGCGGCGCAGCGCCGCGCGTCGCCCGGGTCGTGATCGACTCGCCGCTGCCGCAACTGGACCATCCGTTCGACTACCGCGTACCCGCCGAACTCGCCGAAGAGGTCGGCGTCGGCATGCGCGTGCGCGTGCCGTTCGGCAACGGCTCGCGGGCGATCGCGGGCTACGTCGTCGAGCTCATCGACGCCGGGCAGTCGGAGTTCGACGGAAGACTCGGAGAGCTGGAATCGCTCGTCTCGGCGGCCCCCGTGCTGACGCCCGAGCTCGCCGTGCTCGCGCGCACCCTGACCGACCGGGCCGCCGGGCGCATGAGCGACCTGCTGCGCGTTGCCATCCCCCCGCGCCAGGTGCGCGTCGAGAAGCGCTGGCTGGCGGCCGACCCGGTGCCTCCCGTCCAGGTCCCGGCGACCGCCGTGAGCGGATACGCGTCCGACTTCGCCGACGAACTGGCTGCAGGCGGGCGGGTGGCGGCCGCGGCGATCCCGCGGCTCGTGCGCCTCGCGTCGGGCGAGTGGGTGGGGGCGTGGGCGCTGACCCTCGCCGAGCTCGCCGCCCGCACGCTGGCGGCCGGGCGAAGCAGCATCCTCGTGGTTCCCGACCATCGCGACCAGGCGCAGCTCGCCGCTGCCCTGGCCGCCCTCATCCCCGCCTCGGCGACCGCGACCCTCGACGCCCGCCAGCCCGACGCCGAACGCTACGCCGCCTTCCTGCGCTGCCTCGAGCCCGCGCCGGTCGTCGTTATCGGCAACCGGTCCGCCGTCTACGCCCCGGCGAGCTCCCTCGGGCTCCTCGCCGTCTGGGACGACGGCGACCCCCTCTACGCCGAGCCGCTCGCCCCCTACGTGCACACCCGCGATGCCGCCCTCGTGCGCCAGGAGCAGAGCGGCTGTGCCCTGCTCCTGCTCGGGCACACCCGCTCCGTCGAGACGGAGAGGCTCGTGCAGATCGGCTGGCTGAGTGCGCACGAGCCGCACCGTCCGCCGCGGCCGCGGGTGGTGCCGACCGCCCTGCAGAGCGTGGAGGATGCCGCGGCGCAGGCCGCGCGCATCCCCTCGACCGCGTGGCGAGAGGCGCGCGCCGCACTGGCCGACGGTCCGGTGCTCGTGCAGGTCGCGAGCCCCGGCTACGCGCCATGGGTCGCCTGCGCGAGCTGCCGGGAGGCCGCCCGCTGCCAGCGCTGCCACGGCCCGCTCGGGGTCGCTCGAGCCGGGGGAGTGCCGAGCTGCCGCCTCTGCGGCGCCGTCGCCGCGGGCTGGACGTGCGAGAACTGCGGCGGCCACGAGCTGCGCACCGTGGGCGTCGGCTCCCAGCGCACGGCGGAGGAGCTGGGCCGTGCCTTCCCCGGGGTGCGCGTCATCCTCGCCGACGGCGAGCACACCGTGCTGCGCGTCGAGGGCACTCCCGCGCTGGTCATCGCCACGCGAGGCGCCGAGCCAATCGCCGCCGGCGGCTACGCGGCGGTGCTGCTGCTCGACGGCGAACGGATGCTCGCCCGCGAGTCGTTGAGGGTGGGGGAGGACTGCCTGCGCTGGTGGTCCAATGCCGCCGCATTGGCGGCTCCCGGTGCACCGGTGCTGCTGGCCGGCGTGAGCGGGCCCGTTGCGAGCGCACTCACCTCGTGGCGGCAGGCCGAGTTCGCCCGGGCGGAGCTCGCCGACCGGCGTGCCCTGCGCTTTCCGCCGGCGGTGCGCGTCGCCTCGCTGCGCGGCACCGCGGACGAGGTGGGCGAGGCGCTTCGCGCCCTCGAGAGCCTTCCCGCCCTCGACGTGCTCGGTCCCGTTCCGAGCACCGAGGGGGTGCGCGCGGTGCTCCGGTTCGACTACTCCGCCGGCGCGGCCATCGCGGCCGAGTTGCGGGCCATGCTCATCCGCGTCGCCACGAGATCACGCCGCGGCCCGAAGGCCCGGCGCTCCGCGCCTACACTCAGAGTGCGGTTCGACGACCCCGAGACCTTCTAGCCGAGAACCGGAACGCATCTGATGAGACTTGTCTTCGCCGGCACGCCAGCCGTGGCCGTGCCCTCACTGAACGCCCTGCTGACGGCGGGCCACGACGTGCTCGCCGTCATCACGCGGGAGGATGCGCCGCTCGGGCGCAAGCGCACCCTTACGCCCTCGCCGGTCGCCGTGGCGGCCGAGGCCGCCGGACTGCCGGTGATCCGGGCGAACCGCCTGGGTGAGGAGGTCACGGCCGCGGTGCTGGGCCTCGAACCCGAACTCGGCGTCGTCGTGGCGTACGGCGGCCTCGTGCGCGAACCGCTGCTCTCCGGACCCCGGCACGGCTGGGTGAACCTGCACTTCTCACTGCTGCCGCGCTGGCGGGGCGCATCGCCCGTGCAGCGGGCTCTCGCGGCCGGTGATTCCGTCACCGGGGCCGCCGTCTTCCAACTCGTCCCCGAGCTCGACGCGGGCGACGTGCTCGGCGAGCTGCGCCGGCTGATCGGTGACCGCGACACCGCCGGCTCGCTCCTGGAGGCGCTCAGTGCCGAGGGAGCCGAGCTGCTGGCCGACGTGGTCACGGGCATCGAGCAGGGCACCGCGCAGGCCAGGCCCCAGCAGGGGGAGCCGACGTTCGCGCCCAAGCTCACGCTCGATGACGCCCGCATCGACTGGAGTCGACCGGTGGCTGCCGTCGACGCCGGCATCCGTGCCGTCACGCCGGAGCCGGGCGCATTCACGAGCGTCGACGGCGTGCGCGTGAAGGTGCTCGATGCGGTGCCGAGCGATCTGGAGGTGCCGCTGTCCTCCGGTCGGATCCGTTCGGTCGAGCGGCGCGTGCTCGCGGGAACCGGGTCGACGCCGCTCGAGCTGCTCCGAGTGCAGCCGGCAGGCAGGAACGCCATGGCTGCTGCGGACTGGTGGCGCGGCCTGAACACGAACGAGGGGAGCGCCGAATGAGCGCGTCCGTGCAGCCCGCACGCCGGATCGCCTTCGAGGTGCTGAGCGCCGTCGATACCGGCGACGCCTACGCGAACCTGCTGCTTCCCGTGCGCCTGCAGCGCGCCAAGCTGTCGCCGGCGGATGCCGCGCTCGCGACGGAGCTCACCTACGGCACGCTGCGCCTGCGCGGGTTCTACGACCGGGTGATCGAACTGACGGCGGGCCGGCCGATCGAGGCGATCGATGAGCCGGTACGGCAGGCGCTGAGGCTCGGTGCGCACCAGCTGCTCTCGATGAGGGTCGCCTCGCACGCCGCCGTCAACGAGTCCGTCGAACTCGCGCGTGAGCACGCCTCCCGGTCGGCGTCGGGCTTCACGAACGGCGTGCTGCGCACGGTCGCGCGATCCACCCTCGAGGAATGGCGCGGCGCCATGATGGCCGAGGAGGGCGATCCCGACGAGCGCCTCGCGCTGCGGTTCGCGCATCCCGCCTGGATCGTGCGCGCCTTCCGGCAGGCGCTCGCGGCCGAGGGACGGGCCGATGAGCTCGAGGCGCTGCTCGCGGCCGACAACGACGCGCCGCTCGTCAACCTCGTCGCCCTGCCCGGCCTGGTCGACGCCCCGTCCACGAGCGCCCTCGGCGAACCGGATGGTTACTCCCCGGTGGGCTACCGGCTCGCCGGCGGTGATCCGGCCCGCATCATGGACTCCACGGGCGGGCGGGTGCGCGTTCAGGATGAAGGCTCGCAGCTGGCCGCGCTCGCCCTCAGCCGGGCACGACCCGTCGGCCCGGGCGAACGCTGGCTCGACCTCTGTGCCGGTCCCGGCGGTAAGGCCGCCCTGCTCGCGGCCGAGGCGCTGGCGTCGGGGGCGGCATTCGCCGCCAACGAGCTCGTCCCCGCCCGTGCGCAGCTCGTGCGCTCCGCCCTCGCGGCCGTTCCCGGCGATATCGAGGTCACCGAGACCGACGGCACGCAGGCCGACCGGCTCTTCCCCGAGTCCTTCGACCGCATCATGCTCGACGCGCCCTGCACGGGCCTCGGCGCGCTGCGCCGTCGCCCCGAGGCGCGCTGGCGCAAGACCCCGAAGGACGTCGGCGAGCTCAGTGCCCTGCAGGCCCGGCTCTTCGACGCGGCCGTCGGCGCCCTGAAGCCCGGCGGCATCCTCGCCTACGTCACGTGCTCGCCGCACGTGGGGGAGACGATCGGCATCGTGCGCGGCGGCGTCGAACGGGCCGGCGGCACCCTCGTGCAGACGGATGCCCGCGCCGTGCTCGCCGGTCTCACCCGGCATCCGCTCGAGCTGGCAGGCGACGGGTTGAGCGCCCAGCTCTGGCCGCACCGGCACGGCACCGACGCCATGTTCATCTCGCTGTTCGAGAAGCTCCCGATAGCCTGAGGCAATGGCGACGCGCATCAACCCCTCGATCCTGTCGGCCGACTTCGCGAACCTGCAGAGCGAGCTCGAACGCATCCGGAGTGCCGACCTCGTTCACGTCGACGTCATGGACAACCACTTCGTGCCGAACCTCACGATCGGCCTGCCCGTGGTGCAGCGGCTCGTCGAGGTCACGCCGCTGCCGCTCGACGTGCACCTCATGATCGAGGACCCCGACCGCTGGGCACCCGGATACGCCGAAGCGGGCGCCTTCTCGGTGACCTTCCACGTCGAGGCCGCCGCCGAGCCGGTGCGACTGGCCCGCGCCCTGCGCGATCGCGGTGCGCGAGCCGGCCTCGCCCTGAAGCCCGGCACTGCCCTCGAGCCCTACCTCGAGATGCTGCCCGAGTTCGACCAGGTGCTCATCATGACCGTCGAACCCGGTTTCGGCGGCCAGAGCTTCCGCGCCGAGACCATGCCCAAGCTGCGCCGGGCGGCGGAGGCGGTGCGCGCCTCGGGCGCCGACATCTGGCTGCAGGTCGACGGCGGCATCACCACGCAGACCATCCTCACCGCGGCTGAGGCCGGTGCCGACACCTTCGTCGCCGGCTCCGCCGTGTTCAACAGTGGCGATCCCGATGCCGCCATCCTCGGCCTGCGCGAGGCCGCGGCGTCACACCAGCACGGGCACCGGTAACGTAGAGCGGGTGAAGACTTTCGAGGATCTCTTCGCCGAGCTGTCCGAGAAGGCGGCAGCACGGCCCGAGGGCAGCGGCACCGTGCGCGAGCTCGACGCCGGCGTGCACGCCATCGGCAAGAAGATCGTCGAGGAGGCCGCCGAGGTGTGGATGGCGGCGGAGTACCAGAGCGACGAGGAGACCTCCGAGGAGATCTCCCAGCTGCTCTACCACCTGCAGGTGCTCATGCTCGCCAAGGGCCTGAGCCTCGGCGACGTGTACCGACATCTGTGATCGCATCCGCCATCACCCATGTCCGTCATCCCATCGCCTGAGGCATCACTGCCCGAGGAAGGCCCCGCCATGCTGAGAATCGCCGTACCCAACAAGGGCTCGCTCTCCGAAGCCGCCATCGCCATGCTGCAGGAGGCCGGTTACAGCGGCCGCCGCGACCCCCGAGAGCTGCACGCGGCCGATCCGCGCAACGAGGTGGAGTTCTTCTACCTGCGCCCACGCGACATCGCGACCTACGTGGGTTCGGGCGCCCTCGACGTCGGCATCACCGGCCGCGACCTGCTGCTGGACTCCGGATCCAGCGCGGCCGAGGTCGCCGAGCTCGGCTTCGGCGGGTCGACCTTCCGCTTCGCGGGCCCTCCCGGGCGTTTCACCGACCTCGCCGACCTCGAGGGTGTGCGCGTGGCGACGAGCTACCCCGGCCTCGTCGGCGCCTTCCTCGCACGCCAGGGCGTGACGGCGCAGCTCGTCAACCTCGATGGTGCCGTGGAATCCGCGGTGCGACTGGGCGTTGCGGATGCGGTGGCCGACGTCGTCTCCACCGGCTCGACCCTGCGCACCGCCGGGCTGCAGATCTTCGGGCCGGTGATCCTGGAGTCCACCGCAGTACTGATCGACTCGGGCGAGAGCAAGCCCGGAGCCGCCACTCTGCTGCGGCGACTGCAGGGCGTGCTCGTCGCCCGCCAGTTCGTGCTCATGGACTACGACATCCCGGCGGAGCTGCTCGAGGAGGCGGCCCGGGTGGCGCCCGGCATCGAGTCGCCGACGGTCTCGCCGCTGCAGAACGCGAGCTGGTACGCCGTGCGTGTCATGGTGCCCCGCGACGACACCAACCAGGTGATGGATCGGCTCTACGAGCTCGGCGCCCGCGCCATCCTCGTCAGCAGCATCCACGCCGCCCGGCTGTGAGGAGCGCGCGATGAGCCTGTCCGTGCGCGTCATCCCGTGCCTCGACGTCGCCGGCGGCCGCGTCGTGAAGGGCGTCAACTTCCGCGGGCTGCGCGACGCCGGCGACCCCGTCGAACTCGCCCGCCGCTATTACGAGCAGGGTGCCGACGAGCTCACCTTCCTCGACGTGACGGCGACGGTGGATGACCGCTCGACGACCTACGACGTGGTGGCGGCCACCGCAGAGCAGGTCTTCATCCCGCTCACCGTCGGTGGCGGCGTGCGCAGCACCGACGACGTCGCCCGCCTGCTCGCGAGCGGTGCCGACAAGGTGGGGGTGAACAGTGCCGCGATCGCGCGCCCGGCGCTGCTCGGCGAGATCGCCGACCGCTTCGGCGCCCAGGTGTGCGTGCTCTCGCTCGACGTGAAGCGCGCGGCGCACACCGCATCCGGCTTCGTCGTCACGACGCACGGCGGCCGAAGCGAGACCGACCTCGACGCCCTCGAATGGGCCGCCCGGGCGATCGAGCTCGGCGCCGGGGAGCTGCTCGTCAACTCGATCGACGCCGACGGCACCAAGAACGGCTTCGACCTCGAACTCGTGGCGGCGATGCGGGCGCTCTCGAGCGTTCCCGTGATCGCCTCCGGCGGGGCAGGTGCCCTCGAGCACTTCGCCCCGGCGATCGCGGCCGGGGCGGATGCCGTGCTCGCCGCGAGCGTCTTCCACGACGGCATCATGCAGATCGGCGAGGTCAAGCACGCGCTCGCCGAAGAAGGGTTCACGGTACGGCGATGAACGTCGATGAGGTTCTGGAACGCACGGAGTTCAACCGCGACGGGCTGCTCCCCGCCGTCATCCAGCAGTGGGACAGCAAGGACGTGCTCATGCTCGGCTGGATGGACCGCGAGGCCCTGCGGCGCACCCTGACCGAGGGCAGGGTGACGTTCTGGTCGCGGTCCCGCCAGGAGTACTGGCGCAAGGGAGACACCTCCGGCCACGCCCAGTACGTGCGCGCAGCGGCCCTGGACTGCGACGGCGACACCCTGCTCGTGCAGGTCGAGCAGATCGGCGCCGCCTGCCACACCGGAGCGCACAGCTGCTTCGACGTCGACCCCCTCTCACCCGTCACCCTGGAGCGCGAATGAGCACCTCACCCTCCGGTTCCATGGACCGCGCCCAGTTCGATGCGCTGAGCAGCGATCACCGGGTCATCCCCGTCATCCGCGAGCTCTTCGCCGACGCCGAGACACCGGTCGGCGTCTATCGCAAGCTCACCTCGGGCCGGGCGGGAACCTTCCTGCTCGAGTCCGCGGAGCAGGGCGGCATCTGGTCGCGCTACTCCTTCGTCGGGGTCTCGTCGTTCGGCGTGCTCACGCAGGACGGCGACGCCCTGCTGTGGCAGGGCAGCGACGGCGACCGCATCCTCGGCGATGCCCTGCAGCTGCCCCCTCTGGAGGCGCTCGCCCGGGTCTACGAGCGCTGGCAGACGCCCGCCGTCGCGGGCCACCCGCCCCTGACCGGCGGTCTCGTGGGCTTCGTCGGCTGGGAGGCCGTTCGCCAGCTCGAGCGGCTGCCGAACCAGCCGCCCGCCCAGATGCGGATGCCGTCGCAGGCCTTCGCCTTCGTCGCCGACCTCGTCGTCATCGACCACCGCGTGGGAACGGTCTCGCTCGTCGCGAACGTGCTGAACGACTCCACCGCGAGCGTCGACGGCCTCTGGGACCAGGCGCAGGCGCGCCTGGACGCGATGCAGGCGGCCCTGGCCGCACCGACCGAGCCGGCGCTCGCGCACATCGACCTCGCCACGGCGGCGCAGCCGCGGCCGCGCACGCGGCAGGAGGACTACGAGGCCGCCGTCGAGGCCGCGAAGCACTACGTGCGCGAGGGCGACGTCTTCCAGGTCGTCATCTCGCAGCGCTTCGAGCACGAACTGAGCGCTGAACCGCTCGACGTCTACCGGGTGCTGCGCTCGCTGAACCCGAGCCCGTACATGTACCTGCTGAGCCTGCAGGACACGGGGGGAGCGCCGTACGCCATCGTCGGCTCCTCGCCCGAGTCGCTCGTGAAGGTGCAGGACGGGCGGGTGTTCACGCATCCGATCGCCGGTTCGCGGCCGCGCGGGGCGACGCCCGAGCGGGATGCGGAGCTCGAGACCGAGCTGCTCGCCGATGAGAAGGAGCGCTCGGAGCACCTGATGCTCGTCGACCTCGCCCGGAACGACCTCTCCCGGGTCGCCGCGGCCGGCTCCGTCGAGGTCACCGAGTTCATGCGCGTCGAGCGGTTCAGCCACATCATGCACATCGTCTCCTCGGTCGAGGGCGATCTCGCACCCGGACGCACCGCGATCGACGCCTTCCGGGCGACGTTCCCGGCCGGCACCCTGTCGGGTGCGCCGAAGCCGCGCGCCCTCGAGATCATCGACGAGCTCGAGCCCGCGCAGCGCGGCCTGTACGGCGGGGTCGTCGGCTACTTCGGGCTCGGCGGCGATGCCGACCTCGCCATCGCCATCCGCACCGCCGTGCTCATCGGCGACACCGCGCACGTGCAGGCCGGAGCGGGCCTCGTGGCGGACTCGGACCCCGCCGCCGAGCACGTCGAGGCGCAGAACAAGGCGGCCGCCCCCTTGCGCGCCGTCGCGATCGCCAACGCGATGAGGCGGGTGCCGTGACCACGACCTCGCGCGGTCGGCGCCTGAAGTTCGCCGTGATCGCCGTGCTGCTCGTGGCCGCGGCACTCGCGCTGACGGCGGCGACGCAGACCTGGTTCACCCTCACGCTGCGCGCATCGGGGGCCAGGCTCCCGGTGAGCGGAGCAGTGGCGGCGCCGGCGCTGAGCGCCCTGGCGTTCGCGGGAATCGCGCTGGCCGCCGCGCTCGCCATCGCCGGCCCCGTCATCAGGCTCGTGCTCGGCGCGCTCGGAATCGTCCTCGGCGGCGCGATCGTGCTGGCCGCCGGTCTCGCGCTCAGCGACGCCGTCGCCGCCGGAGCGCCCGCCGTCACGAGTTCGACGGGGGTCTCGGGCCAGGACTCGGTGCACGCCCTCGTGAGCGCGGTCGCCACCACGCCGTGGCCCGTCCTCGCCATCGTCGCCGGTGTGCTCGTCGCGCTCGGCGGCCTCGCGGTACTCCTCACCGCCCGGCTGTGGCCGGCGTCCTCCCGGCGCTACCAGGCGGTGCGGCTCGAGGCAGCCGATGGAACCGGCCGGGCGCCGGATGCCGTCGACGAGTGGGACGAGCTCAGCCGTGGCGACGATCCCACTGCGCGCTGACCCGGCCGCATCCGCTTCACCGTTAGACTTTCAACCGCACGTCATCACCGAAGGAGAACCATGAGCGCAGAGTCAGTCGAGACCGGACACGGGCATTCCCCGGCCGCCTGGACCGCCGTCATCATCATGCTCGTCGCGGTCGCCATCGGCACGGTGGCCTTCTTCTTCGAAGCGGTGTGGCTGGTCTGGGCCGCGGTCGTGCTGCTCGTCATCGGCCTGGTCGTCGGCTGGATCCTCGGTCGGGCGGGCTACGGCGTCGGCGGAGCGAAGAACCAGTCGAAGGAACACTGAGCGTGCTCGACGCTCTGACCAGCGGAGCCGTCGAAGACGCCGAGGCACGCAGGCTGAGCCGTCCGCTCGCAGAACTGGAGCGCACGGCCCTGTCGCACGCCCCGGCTCTGGACGCACTGGCCGCTCTGGCTCCGCGTGAGCGGGTGCACATCATCGCCGAGGTCAAGCGGTCCAGCCCCTCGCGGGGAGCGATCGCCGAGATCGCCGATCCGGCCGCCTTGGCCGGCGCCTACGAGCGCGGCGGAGCCTCGGCCATCAGCGTCCTGACGGAGCAGCGCCGGTTCGGCGGTTCGCTCGCCGACCTCGCCGCCGTGCGGGCGGCCGTGCGCGTGCCCGTGCTGCGCAAGGACTTCATCGCGACGCCCTACCAGGTCTTCGAGGCCAGGGCGGCGGGGGCCGACATCGTCCTGCTCATCGTGGCCGCCCTCGAGCAGCCGCTGCTCGCCGAGCTGCACGGCCTCGTCGGCGAACTGGGCATGACGGCGCTCGTCGAGACGCACAGCGCCGAGGAGCTCGCCCGAGCCGGCGACATCGGTGCCCGCCTCATCGGAGTCAACGCCCGAGACCTCTCCACCTTCGAACTGGATCGCACGCTGTTCGGCCGGCTCGCCGCCGAGTTCCCGTCCGGGGCGATCCGGGTCGCCGAGTCCGCGGTCACCGCCGCCGATGACGTCACCGCCTACCGGGCCGACGGCGCCGACGTCGTACTCGTGGGCGAAGCCCTCGTGCGCGGGCAGGACCCCGAAGCCACCCTCCGAGAATTCCTGGAAGCCTGATGTCACTGCGCTCTGAAGAAGGACCGTACTTCGGCGACTTCGGCGGTCGTTTCGTGCCCGAGTCCCTCATCGCCGCCCTCGACGAACTGTCGGCGGCCTACCAGCTCGCCCGCGAGGACCCCGAGTTCGACGCCGAGCTGAAGGGCCTGCTGAAGGACTACGTGGGGCGGCCATCGATCATCACCGAGGTGCCGCGGTTCGCCGAGCACGCCGGCGGCGCCCGCATCATCCTCAAGCGCGAAGACCTCAACCACACCGGCTCGCACAAGATCAACAACGTGCTGGGGCAAGCGATCCTGACGCGGCGCATCGGCAAGACGCGGGTCATCGCCGAGACCGGCGCCGGCCAGCACGGCGTCGCAACGGCCACCGCCGCCGCCCTGTTCGGGTTGGACTGCGTCATCTACATGGGCGAGGTCGACACGGAGCGCCAGGCGCTCAACGTGGCCCGCATGCGCCTGCTCGGCGCCCAGGTCGTTCCCGTGACGGCAGGCTCGCGTACCCTGAAGGACGCCATCAACGAGGCGCTGCGCGACTGGGTGACCAACGTCGAGAGCACCAACTACATCTTCGGAACGGTGGCGGGCCCGCATCCGTTCCCCGCGATGGTGCGCGACTTCCAGAAGATCATCGGCGAGGAGGCGCGGGAGCAGGTGCTCGAGCTGACCGGTGCACTCCCGGATGCCGTGGCAGCCTGCGTCGGCGGCGGCTCGAACGCCATCGGCATCTTCCACGCCTTCCTCGATGACCCCGAGGTCGCCCTGTACGGGTTCGAGGCCGGCGGCGAGGGCGCCGATACTCCCCGAACGGCCGCGACCATCACCGTGGGGCGCCCCGGCGTGCTGCACGGCGCCCGCAGCTTCCTGCTGCAGGACGAAGACGGCCAGACCGTCGAGTCGCACTCCATCTCGGCCGGCCTGGACTACCCGGGCGTCGGGCCGGAGCACGCCTGGCTGTCCGATCTCGGCCGTGCAGAGTACCGCCCGGTGACGGATGACGCGGCCATGCAGGCGCTGCGCCTGCTCAGCCGCACCGAGGGCATCATCCCGGCGATCGAGTCGGCGCACGCCCTCGCAGGCGCCCTCGAGCTCGGCAGGGAACTGGGTCCGGACGCGACCATCCTCGTCAACCTCTCCGGTCGCGGCGACAAGGACATGGAGACCGCGGCGCACTACTTCGACCTCATCGACGAGGGCGCGGTGCAGTCGTGAGCGGCAGTCCCGTCGCCACGGCGATCCGCACCCGCGTCGACGAGGGCAGCGGAGCGCTCGTCGGCTACCTTCCGGTCGGCTTCCCGAACCTCGGCACGTCGATCGACGCCGCGGTCGCGCTCGTCGAGAACGGCGTCGACGTGCTCGAGCTCGGCCTGCCCTACTCCGACCCGGTCATGGACGGTCCCGTCATCCAGGCCGCCACCCAGCGGGCACTCGCCGACGGCTTCCGCCTGCGCGACGGCTTCACCGCGGTGCGCTCGATCGCGGAACAGGTCGATGCCCCCATCCTGATCATGACCTACTGGAATCCCGTTGTGCAGTTCGGCGCGGAGCGCTTCGCCGACGAACTGGCCGCCGCCGGGGGAGCGGGCCTCATCACACCCGACCTCATCCCCGACGAGGCCGCAGACTGGCTCGCGGCCTCGGAGCGCACGGGGCTGGACCGCGTGTTCCTGGCGGCACCGACCTCGAGCGACGAGCGCCTGGCCCAGGCCGTGCGGCGCAGTCGGGGCTTCGTGTACGCGGTCTCGACCATGGGCATCACCGGTGCGCGTTCCGACGTGGATGCCGCAGCCCGGGTGCTCGTGGACCGGCTGCGCAGCGCGGGGGCCGACAGCACCTGCGTCGGCATCGGCATCTCGACCGCGCAGCAGGTGCGCGAGGTGCTCGAGTACGCCGACGGGGCCATCGTGGGCTCGGCCCTCGTGAAGGCCCTCGGCGAGGGCGGCGTCGACGCCGTTGGCGCCCTGGCCGCCGACCTGGCCGCCGGCAAGCGCCCGCTGCAGAGCGCCTAGCCCCTCCTGCGGGCATAGCCCGCTGCGGTAAGGTGACCCGAGGCGGCGAGGGCCTGCCCTCCGCCACCCGAGAAACGACGAAAGGCACGACCTGGTGATTGCACCGCTCAGCATCCCGAGCCCGGACTGGAACCACTTCGACATTCCGCTGTTCGGCTGGACCATCACGGTGCATGCCTATGCGCTGTGCATCCTCGTGGGCATCATCGTCGCGACCGTCTGGACCAGCCGTCGGCTCACCGCACGCGGCGGCGAACCGTGGATCGTGCTCGACATCGCCCTCTGGGCGGTGCCGCTCGGCATCATCGGGGCGCGCGCGTATCACGTGCTCACCCACCCGTCGGACTACTTCTACCCTGGTGCCGATCCGTGGGAGGTCATCCGCATCTGGAACGGCGGCGGAGCCATCTTCGGCGCGCTCATCGGCGGTGCCATCGGCGTCTACATCGGCTGCCGCCTGACCGGCATCCGCTTCTTCTCGTTCGCGGATGCGCTGGCCCCCGGCCTGCTGCTCGCCCAGGCCTTCGGGCGCCTCGGCAACTGGTTCAACCACGAGCTCTTCGGCCAGCCCACCACGCTCCCATGGGGCCTGCAGATCGAGTCGGACAACCCCGCCTTCCCGGTCGGCCTTCCCGACGGAACGCTCTTCCAGCCCACGTTCCTGTACGAGATCATCTGGAACGTCATCGGCGTCGCCGTCATCGTGCTGCTCGAGCGTCGCTTCAACCTGCGCTGGGGCAAGGCCCTCGGCGTCTACCTCATCTGGTACGGGCTCGGCCGCTGGCCGCTCGAGGCCATCCGGCTGGACCCGAGCGAGATCTTCCTCGGCGTGCGCACCAACATCTGGGCGGCGTGGGCGGCGATCCTCATCGGCGTCGTGCTCATCCTCGTGCAGCGCCGCCGTCACCCCGGCGTCGAGCTCTCGCCCTACGTTCCCGGTCGCGAGTGGGCGCCGCCGCTGGATGACGAGGAGTACGGCGACGCTGAGGTAGACTCGGAGGCAACCGATGAGATCGAGGCCGGCGAGGACGCCCCCGTGATCGAATCGCGCGATACCGTTGCCACAAGCTCGAACGGTGCGCAACGCTAGGTCCGGGCACCCCGCAGTCCTCTTCTCGGCAGCATCCCTACGGGGAGCACCCGCCGTGTTCCTCCCGGGCCGACGTCGTCCCGCCTCCACCAGTCTCCTGAGGGCGGTATCCATGGCAGCCACGCCAGTTTTCTCCAGGTTCAGCGCGACCCCCGACGCGCAGGGCCTCTATGACCCTGCCTTCGAGAAGGACGCCTGCGGCCTGGCCATGGTGGCGACGCTGCGCGGCACGGCGGGGCACGACATCATCCAGAAGGCCCTCGACGCGCTGCGCCACCTCGAGCACCGCGGTGCCGTCGGCTCCGACGCCGGAACCGGTGACGGCGCGGGCATCATCACCCAGATTCCCGATGCGTTCCTGCGCGCCGTGGCGGAATTCGCCCTCCCCGAGGTGGGCCGCTATGCCGTCGGCAACGCCTTCCTGCCCGTCGACCCGACCGCGCGCAGCGCCGTGAAGCGCCGCCTCGCGGCCATCGCCGCCGAGGAGACCCTCGTCGTGCTCGGCTGGCGCGAGGTCCCCGTGCGTCCTGAAGAGGTCGGCTCGCTCGCGCGCGCCGCGATGCCCGCCATCCACCAGCTCTACGTGCGCAGCGCGAACACGGAGCCCGACGGAGAGCCGCTGAGCGGCCTCGCGCTGGAACGCCAGGCGTACCGGCTGCGCAAGCGCGCCGAGCGCGAGCTCGAGCTCTACTTCGCCTCGCTCTCGTGTCGCACGCTCGTCTACAAGGGCATGGTCACGACACTGCAGCTCGAGCCCTTCTACCCCGACCTCTCCGATGAGCGGTTCGCCTCGAAGCTCGCCCTCGTGCACTCTCGCTACTCCACGAACACCTTCCCGTCCTGGCCGCTCGCCCAGCCCTTCCGGGTGATCGCGCACAACGGCGAGATCAACACGATCCAGGGCAACCGCAACTGGATGCGCGCCCGCCAGTCCCAGCTCGAGAGCGAGCTGCTCGGCGACCTCTCGCCGTTGCTGCCCATCGTCACGCCGGGCGGCAGTGACTCGGCGTCCTTCGACGAGGTCGTGGAGCTGCTGCAGCTCACCGGGCGCTCCCTGCCGCACGCCATCATGATGATGGTTCCCGAGGCATGGGAGAAGCAGACCGAGATAGACCCGGACCGCCGGGCGTTCTACGAATACCACTCCATGCTCATGGAGCCCTGGGACGGCCCCGCGGCGATCGTGTTCACCGACGGCAGCCTCGTCGGCGCCACCCTCGACCGCAACGGCCTGCGTCCGGGACGCTACCTCGTCACGGATGACGGGCTCGTCGTTCTCGCGAGCGAGATCGGCGTGCTCGACATCGACCCCGCCACCATCGTGCGCAAGGGCCGCCTGCAGCCCGGACGCATGTTCCTCGTCGACACCGAGGGCGGCCGCCTCATCGAGGACGACGAGATCAAGGCAGAACTCGCGGCGTCCCAGCCGTGGGGCCAGTGGCTCGACGATGGCCGCATCGCGCTCTCGGAACTGCCGGAGCGCGAGCACATCGTGCACCCGCCCGCATCCGTCGTGCGTCGCCAGCGCACCTTCGGCTACACCGAGGAGGAGGTGCGCATCCTCCTCAGCCCGATGGCCAAGACGGGCGCAGAACCCCTCGGCGCCATGGGATCCGACACCCCGATCGCCGTGCTCTCGGAGCGTCCGCGACTCATCTTCGACTACTTCACCCAGCAGTTCGCCCAGGTCACGAACCCGCCGCTGGACTCGATCCGTGAAGAGGTCGTCACCTCGCTCGGCACCTCCGTCGGTCCCGAGCGCAACCTGCTCTCCGCCGGGCCCGAGCACGCGCACCAGGTCTCGCTCACCTTCCCGGTGATCGACAACGACGAGCTCGCCAAGATCCAGCACATCGACCCGTCCCCGGGATCGCGCACCACCTCCACGATTCGCGGCCTGTACCGCGTCGAAGACGGCGAACGGGCGCTGAGTGATCGCCTCGACGCCATGTGCGACGAGGTCGACCGGGCCATCGAGGAGGGCGCGACCTACATCGTGCTCTCGGACCGCGACTCCGACAAGGACCTCGCCCCGATCCCCTCGTTGCTCATGACCGCTGCGGTGCACCACCACCTCATCCGGGCCGAGAACCGCATGAAGGTCGGCCTGATCGTCGAGGCGGGCGACGTGCGCGAGGTGCACCACGTGGCCCTGCTCGTTGGCTACGGCGCGGCGGCGGTGAACCCGTACCTGGCGATGGAGACGTGCGAGAACCTCGTTCGTGCCGGCGTCATCCAGGGCATCACCCCCGAGAAGGCCGTCGCCAACGTGATCAAAGCGCTCGGCAAGGGCGTGCTGAAGATCATGTCGAAGATGGGCATCTCGACCATCTCCTCGTACGCGGGCGCCCAGGCATTCGAGGCGGTGGGACTTTCCGACGAGTTCATCGACCAGTACTTCACCGGAACGACCTCCAAGCTCGGCGGCGTGGGCATCGACGTGATCGCCGCCGAGAACCTCGCGCGCCACACCGCCGCCTACCCTGCGGATGCCGCGGTCAAGGTGCACGAGCGCCTCGCCACCGGCGGCGAGTACCAGTGGCGCCGTGACGGAGCCCCGCACCTGTTCAACCCCGAGACGGTCTTCCGGCTGCAGCACTCCACGCGCACGCGCCGCTACGACATCTTCAAGGAGTACACCCGGATGGTCGACGACCAGTCCGAGCGCCTCATGACCCTGCGGGGCCTGTTCCGCCTGGGCACGGCGGGCAGGGCTCCGCTGCCGATCGATGAGGTCGAGTCGATCGAGTCGATCGTCAAGCGCTTCTCGACCGGTGCGATGAGCTACGGCTCCATCTCCAAGGAGGCGCACGAGACCCTCGCGATCGCGATGAACCGCCTCGGCGCCAAGTCGAACACGGGAGAGGGCGGAGAAGACCTCGACCGCCTGCTCGACCCCGAACGCCGCAGCGCCATCAAGCAGGTCGCCTCGGGACGCTTCGGCGTCACGAGCATGTACCTCACCCACGCGACCGACCTTCAGATCAAGCTCGCCCAGGGCGCGAAGCCGGGCGAGGGCGGCCAGCTGCCTCCCACGAAGGTGTACCCGTGGGTGGCGCGCACCCGTCACGCGACGGCGGGCGTCGGCCTCATCTCGCCGCCCCCGCACCACGACATCTACTCGATCGAAGACCTCAAGCAGCTCATCTTCGACCTGAAGCGCGCCAACCCGTCGGCCCGTGTGCACACCAAGCTCGTGAGCCAGTCGGGCATCGGCGCGGTCGCCGCCGGCGTGGCGAAGGCGCTCTCCGACGTCATCCTCGTCTCCGGCCACGACGGCGGAACCGGCGCGAGCCCGCTCAACTCGCTCAAGCACGCGGGAACGCCGTGGGAGCTCGGCCTCGCCGAGACGCAGCAGACCCTCATGCTCAACGGCATGCGCGACCGCGTGGTCGTCCAGGTCGACGGCCAGCTGAAGACCGGGCGCGACGTCGTGATCGGCGCGCTGCTCGGAGCCGAGGAGTTCGGCTTCGCCACGGCCCCGCTCGTGGTCGAGGGCTGCGTCATGATGCGCGTGTGCCACCTCGACACCTGCCCCGTGGGCGTCGCGACGCAGAACCCCGTGCTGCGCGAGCGCTTCAGCGGCAAGCCCGAGTTCGTCGTGAACTTCTTCGAGTTCATCGCACAGGAGGTGCGCGAGTACCTCGCCGCCCTCGGCCTGCGCTCGATCGACGAGGCCATCGGCCGCCGCGACCTGCTCGACGTGTCTGGCGCGGTGCAGCACTGGAAGGCGGCGGGGCTCGACCTCGCTCCCATCCTCGTCGGACCGGACTTCTCGGACGCCGAGCCGCGCAAGAACACCCGCGCTCAGCACCATGAGCTCGACACGCACTTCGACCGCGAGCTCATCCGCCTCGCGGCCGACGCGCTCGACCACGGAGCTCCCGTGAGCGTCGACCTGCCCATCCGCAACACCGAGCGCGCCGTCGGCACCATGCTCGGGCACGAGGTGACGAAGCGGTACGGCGAGAACGGGCTTCCCAGCGGGACCATCTCGGTGGCGCTGCACGGCTCGGCCGGCCAGTCGCTCGGCGCGTTCATGCCCAGCGGCATCACGCTGCGCCTCGAGGGCGACTCCAACGACTACGTCGGAAAGGGTCTCTCGGGCGGCCAGATCGTCATCCGCCCGCCGCGCACGAGCGTGTTCGAGCCGTCGAAGAACGTGATCGCCGGAAACGTCATGGGCTACGGCGCCACCCAGGGAACCCTCTTCATCGGCGGCATGGTGGGGGAGCGCTTCCTGGTGCGCAACTCCGGTGCGACCGCCGTCGTCGAGGGCGTGGGCGATCACGCGCTGGAGTACATGACCGGCGGCCTCGCCCTCATCCTCGGCGCGACAGGACGCAACCTCGGCGCCGGCATGTCGGGCGGCACCGCCTACGTCTACGACCTGAACACCGACCGGGTCAACCCCGACTCCCTCGCGAGCGGCGAGCTCGAGCTCACCGCACTCGGCAGCGCCGATCGCGAGATCGTGCTCGACCTGCTGCGCCAGCACGTGCTCGAGACCGGCTCGGCCCTGGCCGAACGGATGCTCGCCGAGGGCGATGCGGCGCTCGACCGCTTCACGAAGGTGCTGCCGCGCGACTACGCGGCCGTGCTGGAGACCCGCAATTCCGCCGTGGCCGAGGGGCTCGACCCCGATGGCGACGTGGTCTGGAACAGGATCCTGGAGGTGACCGGTGGCTGAGCTCAGCATCCCGGGAACGCACCCGGCCACCCACATGAACGAAGCGGACCGCTTGAACGGATCGGAGGCGCCACGTGGCTGACCCCAAAGGTTTTCTGAAGGTCCCCGAGCGGGAACTGCCCGCACGTCGACCGGTGCCCGTGCGCCTCATGGACTGGAAAGAGGTCTACGAGGGCGGGGACTCCGCACAGTTGCGCCGTCAGGCCGGACGCTGCATGGACTGCGGCATCCCGTTCTGCCACCAGGGCTGCCCGCTCGGCAACCTCATCCCCGAGTGGAACGACCTCACCTGGCGCGGCGAGGGGCGGGCGGCCATCGATCGCCTGCACCTGACCAACAACTTCCCAGAGTTCACCGGCCGACTCTGCCCCGCTCCGTGCGAGTCGGCGTGCGTTCTCGGCATCAACCAGCCCGCCGTGACGATCAAGCAGGTCGAGGTCTCGATCATCGACCAGGCCTTCGCGAACGGATGGGTGCAGCCGCATCCGCCCGGACGCCTCACCGGCAAGACCGTCGCCGTCGTGGGATCGGGCCCCGCGGGCCTGGCAGCCGCCCAGCAGCTGACGCGGGCCGGCCACACCGTGGCCGTGTTCGAGCGTGACGACCGCATCGGCGGACTGCTGCGCTACGGCATTCCCGACTTCAAGATGGAGAAGCGCCACCTCGACGCGCGCCTCGCCCAGATGACGGCCGAGGGCACCCGCTTCCGCGCCGGCGTGGACATCGGCGTCGACATCACCTGGGACGAGCTGCGCCGGCGCTACGACGCCGTCGTGGTCGCCACGGGCGCCATGGTGCCGCGCGACCTGCCCATCCCCGGGCGTGACCTGCCGGGCGTGCACTTCGCCATGGAGTACCTCACGCAGGCCAATCGCGTCGGCGCCGGCGACGTCGTGGCGCAGCAGATCACGGCCGAGGGCAAGCACGTCGTCGTCATCGGTGGCGGTGACACCGGGGCCGACTGCATCGGAACCGCCCACCGCCAGCAGGCCGCATCCGTGACCAACCTCGCGATCGGGCAGCAGCCCTCCAGCGGACGCCCCGAACACCAGCCGTGGCCCATGGATCCGACGCTCTTCGAGGTCACCAGTGCCCACGAGGAGGGCGGCAATCGCCAGTTCCTCGCCTCGACCGTCGAGTTCCTCGCCAACGAGGCCGGCGAGGTGCGCGCCCTGCGCGTGGCGGAGACCGAGTACATCGACGGCCGGCGCGTTCCCAAGGCGGGTACCGAGCGCGAGATCCCCGCGGACCTCGTGCTGCTCGCGCTCGGCTTCACCGGGCCGGAGCAGGACCACCTCGGTGGCCAGCTCGAGCTCGGCTTCGACGGCCGCGGCAACGTGGTGCGCGACGGCGATTACGAGACCGGCGAGCCCGGAGTGTTCGTGGCCGGCGACGCCGGTCGCGGCCAGTCGCTCATCGTGTGGGCCATCGCCGAGGGCCGGGCTGCGGCAGCGGCCGTCGACAGGTACCTTGAGGGGGAGACGGAACTCCCGTCGCCTGTGGGCCCCACCGACCGCGGCTTCACCATCTGACTGACACCCGAACGCCCGTTTCCCATGGGCATCGACAACCACGGAGTAGAGAACACACACATGAGACGCGCGAAAATCGTCGCAACCCTGGGGCCTGCAACCTCGAGCTATGAGCAGATCCGGGCGATCATCGACGCCGGCGTGGATGTCTGCCGCATGAACCTGAGCCACGGCAGCTACGACGTGCACGAGGGGGTCTACCAGAACGTGCGCAAGGCCACGGAGGACTCCGGTCGCGCCGTCGCCGTGCTCGTCGACCTGCAGGGGCCCAAGATCCGCCTGGGCAAGTTCGAGGGCGGCCCCTACGACCTCGCCGAGGGCGACATCTTCAAGATCACGATCGATGACATCGTCGGCACCAAGGAGATCGTCAGCACGACCTTCAAGGGCCTTCCCCAGGACGTGGCTCCCGGCGACTTCCTGCTGATCGATGACGGCAAGGTGCGCGTTCAGGTCATCGAGACCGACGGAACCGTCGTGACCACCAAGGTCATCGTGGCCGGACCGGTGAGCAACAACAAGGGCATCAACCTGCCCGGTGTCGCGGTCAACGTGCCCGCGCTCTCCGACAAGGATGAGGCCGACCTGCGCTGGGGCCTCGAGCTCGGCACCGACATCATCGCCCTCAGCTTCGTGCGCAACGCCGCCGACATCGAGCGCGTGCACGAGATCATGGACGAGGTGGGACGTCGTGTTCCCGTCGTGGCCAAGATCGAGAAGCCCCAGGCCGTCGACAACCTCGAGGAGATCATCGAGGCGTTCGACGCCGTCATGGTCGCCCGCGGAGACCTGGGCGTCGAGTTGCCCCTCGAGGCGGTGCCGATCGTGCAGAAGCGCACGGTGGAGATCGCCCGGCGCCTGGCCAAGCCGGTCATCGTCGCGACGCAGATGCTCGAGTCGATGATCCACGCTCCCGTGCCGACGCGCGCGGAGACCTCCGACGTCGCCAACGCCGTGCTCGATGGCGCGGACGCGGTCATGCTCTCGGGCGAGACGAGCGTCGGCGAGTACCCCGTCGTCACCGTTCAGACCATGGCCCGCATCGTCGAGTCCACCGAGCAGCACGGACTCGAGCGCATCCCCCCGCTCGGCACGAAGCCGCGCACGCAGGCCGGAGCCATCACGCTCGCCGCGGTCGAGGTCGCCGACTTCGTCGAGGCGAAGTACCTGTGCGTCTTCACCGAGTCGGGTGAGTCGGTGCGACGGATGTCGCGGCTGCGGTCCACGATCCCCATCCTGGCGTTCACGCCCGACCCGGCCATCCGCCGCCGCATGGCGCTGAACTGGGGCGTCGAGTCCTACGTGGTCGACCGCGTCACGCACACGGACCAGATGGTCGGCCAGGTCGACGAGGTGCTCGCCTCGACCGGAAAGGCGCAGATCGGCGAGAAGGTCATCATCATCTCCGGTTCCCCTCCCGGAATCCCCGGCACCACCAACGACGTGCGCGTGCACATCGTCGGAGAGGTGCTCTAGACAGTCGACCAGAACGGCCGTGCGGATATCCGCACGGCCGTTCTCGTGCGTCGTCCCCGGACTCACCCGACCCTGGGCAAGCGTGCGTTAGAAGGGTGGTTCGTCGGTGTCTTTGCTGTACCCGGTGGGGGTGGTGATGGGGAGGGTGCCG
>NZ_JBBELO010000028.1:0-146179 GCF_037404875.1 Rathayibacter sp. YIM 133350 | reverse complement strand
GGGTATTTGGCATTTGACAATGTGCACGCTGTTGAGTTCTCAAGGACCAGACGCACCCGGCGCGAACCTTCTCAGGACCGCCGCCGAGGCAACTTGTCTACCTTACCCTATGATTTCCCCGCATGGGACCACCTCTTTCAGACGAGGTGAAGACACGGGAGAAGCTCGAAGCTTCATGTCTTAGGGATTTACAATCTTAGGCCGCCACACACCTGCTCGCAAGCGAGTGATGCGTTCTGAACCGGGATTGGTCCCCGCTTGAGGCCGGCGAGCGCAGATTCTGTGAACCTTGCCGCTCCGCCGCACCTTTGGGGTGACAAGTAAGTAATTTACGTGCCTCCCCGGGGCTCGGCAAATCGGGCCCACGGCCCGGGCGTGTCGCGCCAGACTGGAGCCATGCAGAGCTCCGTCGCACGTCCCGTCCTGGCCCGCCTGCTCGCGGATCTCGGCCTCGATGCCCGCATCGCCGAGCGGGCCCCGGCCGCCGACGCAGCCGTACCGCTCAGCTCTGCGCTCCCTGTCCCGACGCTCGCCCGCGACAGCGTGGACGCGGCCGCCCTTCTCGCCGCCCACGTCGTGGAGGAACGCACCGGCGTACGCGTTCGCCCGGAGACGGATGGCCGCCGTACGGCCGCCGCCTACTCGAGTGAGCGGACACTGCTGGTCGACGGCGAGGTGCCGGCGGTCTGGGCGCCCCTCTCGGGTTTCTGGTCGACACGAGAGGGCTGGGTGCGTACACACGGCAACTACCCGCATCACGCGCGGGCGCTGCGGATCGCCCTCGAGGTCTCGCCCGAGGCGACCCGTGAGGAGGTGCGGGAGCGGATCGCCCGCACCGATGCGGTTGCGCTCGTCGAACGGGTCGTGCGACTCGGCGGGGTCGCCGCCGTCGCGGCGCAGGTCGATCCGCTCGAGGAGGAACGCCGCGCATCAGCGCCCCTCATCGAGCGTCGCTCGTGGCGGGCACAGCCGCGCAAGTGGATCGGCGATTCCACGCTTCCCCTCGCCGGCATCCGCGTACTGGACCTCACGCGCGTGATCGCCGGCCCCGTGTCGACCCGCACACTGGCGCACTTCGGCGCCGACGTGCTGCGGATCGACTCCCCCGTGCTGCCCGAGTTACCCTGGCAGCACCTCGACACCGGCGCGGGAAAGCGATCGGCACTGCTCGATCTCGCTGCAGCAGCAGACAGGGCGACCTTCCACCGGCTGCTCGCATCCGCCGACGTCGTGGTGCTCGGCTATCGCCCCAGCGGCCTCGGCGGCCTAGGGCTGGACCCCGACGCCTTGGCCGACAGCCACCCCGGCCTCGTGATCGCCCGCCTGTCGGCGTGGGGATTCGAGCAAGCGGACGCAGATCGGCGCGGATTCGACAGCATCGTGCAGGCCGCATCCGGCATCGCCTGGCGGGAGTCCTCCGATGGCCAGACGCCGGGGGCGTTGCCCGCCCAGGCCTTGGACCACTCGGCGGGCTACCTGCTGGCGGCCGCCGTCATTTCCGCGCTCGCCCGGCAGCGCGCCGAGGGCGGAACGCATCTCGTGCAGACCTCGCTGCGCCGCATCGCCGCCGAGCTGCTGACGCTGCCCGCGGAGCAGCGCGCCGCGGCCGACCCCGACCTCTCGGATCAGGCCGTCACCTACGAAACGGATGCGGGAACCGTACGCGTCGTCCGGCCGGCCGCCCGGCTCGCGGGCATGCCCGACACGTTCGCCGACGCGCCGCATGCGTGGGGAACGGATGCGCCCGCCTGGTTGCCGCGGTAGGCCGAGCGCTACTCGACGAAGATTCCCGCGAGGGTCTTCTTGCCGCGTCGGAGTACGGCCATGCCTGCGGGCAGCGTCCAGTCGGCGATGGTCGCGGACTCGTCCGAGATCTTCGCATTGTTGACCGACACTCCGCCCTGGCGGATGGCCCGGCGCGCTTCGCTGAGGCTGCCGACGAGGCCCGTGTCGGCGAGCAGCTGGGCGACGGGTGCGTCGGGCGACGTCGTCGTGTTCGGCAGTTCCCGCAACGCCGTCTCGAGCGTGTCGGCATCGAGGGCGGCGAGGTCGCCCTGGCCGAACAGCGCATCCGATGCGGCGATGACCTTCTGCGTCGCATCCTCTCCGTGCACGATGGCGGTCACCGCATGCGCGAGCGTGCGCTGCGCCTCGCGACGGAACGGAGCGTCGAGCACCGCCTGCTCGAGGCGCTCGATCTCGGACCGCGAGAGGAAGGTGAACACCTTCAGGCGTTCGATGACATCGGCGTCGTCGGTGTTCAGCCAGAACTGGAAGAACGCGTACGGGCTGACCAGCGCGGAGTCGAGCCAGATCGCATTCCCCTCGCTCTTGCCGAATTTCGTGCCGTCGCTGTTGGTGATCAGCGGGGTGCCGATCGCGTGCACGCTCGCGCCCTCGACGCGGTGGATGAGGTCGATGCCGCTCGTGAGGTTGCCCCACTGGTCGCTTCCGCCGGTCTGCAGCACGCAGTCGTACTGCCGGAACAGCTCGAGGTAGTCGAATCCCTGCAAGATCTGGTAGCTGAACTCCGTGTAGCTGATGCCGGCGTCGGAATTCAGGCGAGCGGCGACGGCATCCTTCTTGAGCATCGTGCCGACGCGGTAGTGCTTGCCGATCTCGCGCAGGAAGTCGATGGCCGAGAGGGGCGCCGTCCAGTCCAGGTTGTTGACGAGGGTCACCGGGTTCGGGTCCTCGGAACTGAGGAAGCGCGAGACCTGCGCGCGCAGGGCGTCGACCCACTCTCCGACGGTCTCCCGGGCGTTGAGCACGCGTTCGGCCGTCGGTCGCGGGTCGCCGATGAGGCCCGTCGAGCCGCCGACGAGGCCGAGCGGCCGGTGGCCGGCGAGCTGGAGTCGGCGCATCGTGAGCAGCTGAACGAGATTGCCCAGGTGCAGGCTCGGCGCAGTCGGATCGAAACCGCAGTAGAAGGTCAGCGGACCGGCGGCGAGTGCCTGTTTCAGCTCCACCTCGTTGGTGGAGACGTGCACGAGGCCGCGCCAGACGAGTTCGTCCCACACGTCGTCGAAGCTGGAATCGTTGGCCTGCTCGGCGAGGATGGCGGGGTCGGACACGCTGCAAGGCTACCAGCGGCGCGCGGCCGCCCGATAAGGCCTGCAGGCTTCAGCGGCGCTGATTAAGGTTTATGGCTATACTCGAGGCAGACAAGCCCACAGCCTTAACGAGGGAGGACGGCATGTTCGTGGTCACCGCCGATCAGGTGGACAGCCGTCACGACGTCGACCGCGCCGCCGCCGTCGTGGAGCGGCTCGAGTCGGCCCACCGCGGTGCTCTCGCCCTCCCCGTCGACCAGACGGCCGGCGATGAGGTGCAGCTCGTGACCGCCGAGGCCGAAACCGCGCTGGCCAGCGTTCTCGACCTGACCCGGTCGGGTCGCTGGAGCGTGGGACTCGGCGTCGGATCGGTGCGCACTCCCCTGCCGGATGCGGCCCGCAAGGCGACGGGAGACGCCTTCATCGCGGCTCGCGATGCCGTGGACGCCGCCAAGCGCGACGAGTCCCGCTTCGCGCTGCGCACCCGCCGCACACCGGAGACGATCGTGACCGCCGAGCTCGTCGAGCCCCTCCTGCGCATGCTCCTGGTGGCGCGCCGTCGTCGCTCGGACCAGGGCTGGGAGGTCTCGGATCTGATGCGCTCGGGGCACACGCAGAAGGAGGCTGCTGGCATACTCGGCATAACGCCGGCCGCGGTGAGCCAACGCCTTCGCGCCGGGCTCTGGCGGCTGGACGAGGAGGCCCAGCCCGCCCTTGTCACACTGTTGAGGGAACTGGACGCGACCGTCTCGGCCGCGAACAGCGCGAAAGGAACGGAACCGTCGGCATGATCACCCCTCTCGACCTCATCATCTGGCTGCTGCTTCTGCTCACCCTGGGGGCAGGGACGACGGTGGCGGTGCTCTCCTTCCTGCGGCCCAACCACCTGCTCACCTGGCTCGCGGCGGGAGCGCTGCTGGTGGCGCTGCTGTTCGCCTGGCTCGCGCGGCCCGACGTGCCCGCGGTCGTCGACCTCGTCGTGGCGGTCGTCGCCACCGGCCTCGCCGTTCTCGGCGGCGGCCCCGCCGCCCGGCTCGCCCTCGACCTGGCGACGAAGGGCAGCGTGCGTGAAGGCATCCACGGCGGCATCGTCGTGCCGCAGGACGCGCGCGACGCGCAGGGTGTTCTCTATCGCACTGATCGGGAGGTACTGCGCGGTGGAACGACGATCGGCGTACTGGAGCGATTCGCCACCGTCGCCTCGGTGATCGCCGGGTTGCCGGAGGCTCTCGCCGTGATCGTGGCGGTGAAGGGCGTCGGCCGCTTCACCGAGCTCGAGTCCTCCGAAGCCCGAGAACGCTTCATCATCGGAACCTTCGCCAGCCTCATCTGGGCCTGCGTGTGCGGTGCCGTCGTGCGACTCGTCATCGCCTGAACCGACGCCCGCACGCATCCGTTCAGGGATGCGACTTCGGATGCCGCCGGAACACCGACACGCTCGGCTCACCGGGGATGAAGAACCGCCACGGGAAGGCGGCGCCACCACCGGCGCCCGACACTCCGACGCGCGGTCCCTGCTCGACCGGCACCGGCTCGTCGGCCGGCAACAGCTCGAACGGCGGCGCGAACAGGTCGGATCCGTTCTCGGCCAAGCGGATTCCGAGGGCGTTCGTCAGCCGGGCGGGGCCGCGCGCGAGGTCTCGGTCGGCGCTCGCCGCGGGGCGCCGCACGCGAGCGAGCTCGATGCCTTCGACGATCTCGCCGGCCCGCAGCAGCACGGCCGAGGCCGAGCCGACCGGCGAGCAGACCACGTTCACGCAGGTGTGCATGCCGTAGGTGAAGTAGGCGTAGAGATGGCCGGGCTCCTCGAACATCACCGCATTGCGCGCGGTGCGGCCCCGGTAGGCGTGCGAGCCCGGATCCTCTCCATTCCCGCGGTAGGCCTCCACCTCGGTCAGGCGCACGGTGACCGTGCCGTCGTCGGTGCTGTAGCGAAGGTAGGCGCCGAGCAGCGCGGGCGCGACCTCGACCGCATCCCGTGCCAGGAACTCGCGCTCGATCGCCCTCACGTGCGTTCGGCGAGCACCCGGATGCGTTCGGTCAGCGCGGCGAGTTGCTCGGCAACGCGCACGGGCGCCGTGCCGGGGGTGTTGTCGCGGCTCGCGACCGAGCCTTCCACGCTCAGCACCGAGCGCACCTGGGGATTCAGGTGCGGGGAGATCTCGGCGAGGGCCTCGTCGGGGATCTCGTGCAGATCGAGCCCGTGCTCCTCGGCGTACCGCACCATGGCGCCCGAGATCTCGTGGGCGTCGCGGAACGGCAGGTGCTGCTTGACGAGCCAGTCGGCGACATCCGTCGCGAGCGAGAACCCCTGCGGTGCCAGCTCGGCCATGCGTTCCGGGTGGAAGCGCAGCGTCGCGACCATGCCGGTGAATGCCGGGAGGAGCACCTCGAGCGTGTCGACGGAGTCGAAGACGGGCTCCTTGTCTTCCTGCAGGTCGCGGTTGTACGCCAGCGGAAGGCCCTTCAGCGTGGTCAGCAGGCCGGCCAGATTGCCCACGAGGCGTCCGGACTTGCCCCGCGTGAGCTCGGCGATGTCGGGGTTCTTCTTCTGCGGCATGATCGACGAGCCGGTCGAGTAGCCGTCGTCGAGGGTGACGAAGCCGAATTCGCGGGTGTTCCAGATGATGATGTCTTCGGCCAGCCGGGAGAGGTCGATGCCGATCTGCGCACTGATGTAGGCGAATTCCGCGACCACGTCGCGGGCGGCCGTGCCGTCGAGCGAGTTCTCGACCACCCGGCCGAAGCCCAGTTCACGGGCCACCAGCTCGGCGTCGAGCCCAAGGGTGTTGCCGGCGAGGGCACCCGAGCCGTAGGGCGAGGCATCGGCGCGTCGCTGCCAGTCCGCGATGCGCTCCAGGTCGCGCACGAGCGGCCAGCAGTACGCGAGCAGGTGATGCGCGAGCAGGATGGGCTGCCCGTGCTGCATGTGCGTGCGTCCGGGCATGATCACGCCGTCGTTCGCCGCTGCCTGGGCCGCGAGCGCGTCGAGGAGGTCGATGATGAGGGACCGGATGCGCACGGCGGCATCGCGCAGGAACAGCAGGCCGAGCGTGGCGATCTGGTCGTTGCGGCTGCGGCCGGCACGCAGCTTGCCGCCGAGGTCGGGACCCACCACCGAGATCAGCGCGCTCTCCAGCGCGCCGTGCACGTCTTCATCCGTGTCGGCCGGGCGCAGCTCGCCGCTGGCGACCTGATCGGCCAGCGACTGCAGCCCCGCGATCATGCGCTGCAGCTCCTCGTCGCCCAGGTACCCGGCGGCCGCGAGTGCGCGGGCGTGGGCGACCGAGCCGGCGAGGTCGTATGCCGCCAGCCGCCAGTCGAAGTGGGTGGACCGGCTGAGCGCCTGCAGCTCCGGCGATGGGCCCGAGGCGAAGCGGGCGCCCCAGAGCGAGCCTTCATTCGTCGAGTTCTCGGCCATCAGCGCACGCCGTTCTGCTCGAGCAGCCACACGAGCAGCGCCTTCTGCGCGTGGAGCCGGTTCTCGGCCTCGTCCCAGATGATCGACTGCGGCCCGTCGATCACGTCGGCTGCGACCTCGAAGCCGCGGTCGGCGGGCAGGCAGTGCAGGAACACGGCGTCGGAGGCCGCGAGCGCCATGAGTTCGGCATCGACCTGGTAGTCGCCGAAGGCGGCCAGCCGCGCCGCCTTCTCGTCCTCCTTGCCCATCGAGACCCAGGTGTCGGTGACCACGACGTCGACACCGGCGACGAGGGCACGCGCATCCGTGCCCACCTCGATGGATCCTCCGGTACGCGCGGCGATCGCCTGGGCGTCGGCGACGACCGCATCCGTCGGGCTGAACCCGGCCGGCGAGGCGATGCGCACGTGCATTCCCGCCGTCGCGCCCGCGAGCAGGTAGGACTGCGCCATGTTGCTGGCGCCGTCGCCGAGGAAGGTGACGGTGAGGCCGGCGAGCTCGCCCTTGTGCTCCCGCAGCGTGAGCAGGTCGGCGAGCAGCTGGCAGGGGTGGAACTCGTCGGAGAGCGCGTTGACGACGGGCACGGTGGTCTCCGACGCCATCTCGTCGAGGCCGGACTGCGCATAGGTGCGCCACACGATGGCGCTGACCATGCGCTCGAGCACGCGCGCCGTGTCGCTCGGTGTCTCCTTGCCGCCCAGCTGCGAGTTCGCGGTCGAGATGATGAGCGGAGAGCCGCCGAGGTCCGCGATGCCCACCGCGAACGAGACGCGCGTGCGGGTGGAGGACTTGTCGAAGATCACCGCCACCGTCTGCGGCCCCGCGAGAGGCCTGCTCCCCCAGCGGTCGGCCTTGATGCCCACGGCGAGGTCGAGGATCGCGGCCTGCTCCTCGGGTGTGATGTCGTCGTCGCGCAGGAAGTGCCTGGTCATACGGTGATCTCTTTCATGGTGGTGGCGAGCGCCTTCTCGAAGCGTTCGGAGAACTCGGTGACCTCGGAGTCGCCGATGATGAGCGGCGGTGCGAGGCGGATGCTGGAGGGGTTCGACGCATTCACGATGAGCCCTTCCCGCTGGGCGGCGGCCACGATGCGGGCGGCCACCGGTTCGGCCAGGCCGATGCCGATGAGCAGGCCTTGGCCGCGCAGGTCTGTGACGAGCGGGGAACGCATGCCACGGATGATCTCGCGCAGCTGCCGCCCGCGTCGATCGGCGTTCTCAACGAGTCCGGCGCGTTCGATCTCGCCGAGCACCGCGTTGCCGGCCGCAGTCGCGAGCGGGTTCCCGCCGAAGGTCGAGCCGTGCTGTCCAGGGCCGAAGAGCGCCGAGGCGCCTCCGAAGGTCACGAGCGCGCCGATGGGGATGCCTCCGCCGATGCCCTTCGCGAGCGTGATGGCGTCGGGCACGATGCCCTCGCGCTGGAAGGCGAACCAGCGCCCGGTGCGCCCGGCGCCCGTCTGGATCTCATCGAGGATCAGCAGGGCTCCGTGCTCGGCCGTGAGTTCCCGGGCGCGCTTCAGGAACCCGGCCGGCAGGTCGAGCACGCCGGCCTCCCCGAGGATGGGCTCGAGGAAGAGCGCGGCCACGGTGCCGTCGATGGCCGTCTCGAGGGCCTCCACTGTGGCGTCGATGTGCTCGACTCCCCCGGGCACGGGCTCGAATTCGAGCCGCATCGCCGGTTTCCCGCTCAGCGCGAGCGCCCCCATCGTGCGCCCGTGGAAGGAGTTGGTGAGGGTGATGATGCGGGTGCGTCCGCCGTGGCGGTGCAGCCGGGCGAGCTTGAAGGCGGCCTCGTTCGCCTCCGCCCCGGAGTTGCCGAAGTAGACGCGGCCCCGACTGCCCGCACCGGTGAGGCGCTTGAGGCGCTCGGCGAAGGCGACCTGCGG
Source organism: Rathayibacter sp. YIM 133350 (assembly GCF_037404875.1). Taxonomy (NCBI): domain Bacteria; kingdom Bacillati; phylum Actinomycetota; class Actinomycetes; order Micrococcales; family Microbacteriaceae; genus Rathayibacter; species Rathayibacter sp. YIM 133350. Next base: position 137,820 of record NZ_JBBELO010000028.1, on the reverse strand, counting down.
CTCGCTCGCGAAGTAGTTCGAGATGTGCGCCATCCGCCCGGCCTGCTGCGAGACCGCGTCGACGAACACCGGATGCGCGTGTCCCAGCGCGTTCACGGCGATGCCGGCGAGGAAGTCGAGGTAGCGGTTGCCCTCGACGTCCCACACCCAGGCACCCTCGCCGTGATCGAGCATGGCGAACGGCGTGGCGATGGAGCCCATCATCGCGTCGTGGAAACGCTCCTGCCAGTTCTGCCGGGCGTTCACGCGGGAACCACCTCCGTTCCGATGCCCGAGGTCGTGAAGACCTCGAGCAGGATCGAGTGCGGTTCGCGCCCGTCGATGATGGCCGCCTTGGCGACGCCGCCGTCGACGGCCTCGAGGCACGCCGCCATCTTCGGGATCATGCCGGACTCCAGCCGGGGAAGCAGCTCCCGCAGCTCGGGTGCGGTGATGTTCGAGATGAGCGAGTCGCGGTCGGGCCAGTCCCGGTACAGACCCGCCACATCCGTCAGGATGACGAGCTTGTCGGCGCCGAGCGCAACGGCGAGCGCCGCAGCCGCGGAGTCGGCGTTGACGTTGAGCGACTGGCCCTCGGCATCCGCGTCGGGTGCGATCGAGGAGACCACCGGGATGCGCCCGGCATCGAGCTGGGCGATGACCGCGGCAGGGTCCACGGCGACCACGTCGCCGACGAGGCCGAGGTCGACCTCGACGCCGTCGATGACCGCGCCGCGGCGGCGGCCCTCGAACAGGCCGGCATCTTCACCGGAGATGCCGGAGGCGAGCGGCCCGTGACGGTTGATGGCGCTGACGAGCTCCCGGTTCACCGAGCCGGTGAGCACCATGCGCACGACGTCCATGGCCTCGGGCGTGGTCACCCGGTAGCCGCCGCGGAACTCGCTCTCGATGCCGAGGCGCTCGAGCATCGCCGAGATCTGCGGACCGCCACCGTGCACGACGACCGGGCGGATGCCGGCGTAGCGCAGGTAGACCATGTCTTCAGCGAAGGCGCGCTGCAGCTCGGGGCTCACCATGGCGTTGCCGCCGTACTTCACGACGATGATCGCGTCGTGGAAGCGCTTCAGCCACGGCAGCGAGTCGATGAGGGTCTGCGCCTTCACCTGTGCGGTGGGCTCGGGAATCGATGTCTCTTCCGCCATCATCAGCTCGCGTACGCGCTGTTCTCATGCACGTAGTCGTGCGTGAGGTCGTTGGTCAGGATGGAGGCCTCGGCCTCGCCCACGCGCAGGTCGATGAGCACGTGCACCGCGCGGGGAGTGAGGTCGACCTCGTCGCGAGGACGGTCGGGCCGTCCGCCGCTGCACACCCGCACCCCGTTCATCGAGACGTCGACGTCGTAGGGGTCGAAGGTCGCGCTCGTGGTGCCGATGGCGGCGAGCACCCGGCCCCAGTTGGGATCGTTGCCGAAGACCGCGGCCTTGAAGAGGTTGTTGCGCGCCACCGAGCGTCCCACCTCGACGGCCTCGAGTTCGCTCGCGGCTCCGACGACCTCGATGGTGATGTCGTGGCTGGCACCTTCCGCGTCCCCCTGCAGCGCTCGGGCGAGATCGGCGCAGATCCTCGTCAGGGCTGCGGTGAACTCGGCGGTGTCGGGCCGGATGCCGCTGGCGCCCGAGGCGAGCAGGCTCACCTGGTCGTTCGTCGACATGCAGCCGTCGGAGTCGAGCCGGTCGAAACTCACGCGCGTGGCGGAGCGCAGGGCCGCATCGAGCGCGGCGGAGTCGAGGTCGGCATCCGTCGTCAGCACGACGAGCATGGTCGCAAGACCGGGGGCGAGCATGCCTGCGCCCTTCGCCATTCCCCCGATGCTCCAGCCGTCGCCGCGCTCCAGGGCGATCTTCGGATGCGTGTCGGTGGTCATGATGGCGCGGGCAGCGGCCTCGCCGCCGTCGGTGGAGAGCACCGCCGCCGCCGCGTGCACGCCGGCTTCGAGCGCATCGCCGTCGAGCTGGTCGCCGATGAGGCCGGTCGAACAGACGAGCACGTCGCCGGCCGAGACGTCGAGCGCCGTCGCCACCGCCTCGGCCGTGCGGTGCGTCACCTGGAACCCCTCGGGCCCGGTGAAGCAGTTGGCGCCGCCGGAGTTGAGCACGATGGCGCTCACGACGCCGTCAACGATCACCCGCTGCGACCAGAGAACGGGGTTCGCCTTAGCCCGGTTGCTCGTGAAGACCGCGGCGGCCTGCTGCGACGGTCCGCGGTTCACGACGAGGGCGAGGTCGGCGCTGCCCGACGCCTTGATGCCCGCGGCGATGCCGGCTGCTTCGAATCCGAGCGGTGCGGTGATGCTCACGGTGCGACTCCGTTCAGGGGAAGTCCGGTTCTCTCGTCGAGGCCGAGGGCGAGGTTCGCGGACTGGATGGCGGCGCCGGCGGTGCCCTTGACGAGGTTGTCGACGGCCGCGATCACGACGACGCGGCCCACCGCCTCATCGACGGCAAGGCCGAGCAGAGCCGTGTTCGCGCCGAGCACGTCGGCCGTGCGCGGCACCTCGCCCTCCGGAAGCAGCTGCACGAACGGTTCGCCCGCGTAGGCCTCCTCCCAGGCACGGCGCACGGCGGCCGCATCCGTTCCCGGAACGATGCGGGCGGTGCTCGTGGCGAGGATGCCCCGCGCCATCGGCACGATCACGGGCGTGAACGAGAGTGTGGGGTCGTGCGCGCCGGCCGCGCGCAGCGACTGCTGGATCTCGGGGAGATGCCGGTGCGTGCCCCCGACCGCGTACGGGTTGGCGCTGCCGAGCACCTCGCTTGCTAGCAGGTGCGTCTTCAGGCTCTTCCCGGCTCCGCTGGGACCGACCGCGAGCACGCTCACCAGGTCGCGCTCCTCGATCACGCCGGCCCGGATGCCGGGGGCCAGCGAGAGGGCGACCGTGCTGGCGTTGCATCCGGGGGCCGCGATGCGACGCGCGGAGGCGAGCACGTCGCGCTGGCTGCCAGTAGCGAGCGGAAGTTCGGGAACGCCGTAGGCCCAGGCTGCGTGGTGATCGCCGCCGTAGAAGGCCGCCCAGTCCGCCGCGCTCTCGAGGCGATGGTCGGCACCGCAGTCGATCACGAGCGCGGCCTCGTCGAGCTGCGCGCTCATCTCGCCCGAAGCGCCGTGTGGCAGCGCCAGGAAGACGACATCGTGGCCAGCGAGCACCTCCGCCGTCGTCGGCTGCAGCACGAGCCCCGCGTAGGAGCGCAGGTGCGGCTGCACCGCGACGAGCGGCTGCCCGGCGTTCTGGTGCGCGGTGACCGTGCGCACCTCGAGGTCGGGATGGCCGGCGAGCAGGCGCAGCAGCTCGCCACCCGCATAGCCGGATGCGCCGCTGACGGCGACCGAGAACGTCATGTTTCCACCTTAGAGTCGTAGCTTCGAGGCTGATCCGGCGATGCCCACGACGGACGGCATCAGCCGTCGGCGGAACATCGCCTAGCTTCGGCGCTCGACTCGGCGTCGGGGCAGCACGGAGCCCACGCGCGCGACACGCGAGATGGTGGGCTGACCGGCGAACATGGCTCGACCCTATCGGCTTCCGCGCGATCTTTGCAAACCACGCAACATTCCCGCGTCACGTTCCGCGGTGGCCGACCCGGCATCCGCTGCCACCCTCGCCGTTGAACCATTTGGCGGCCGTTGAGCCGCCAGGAGCGGATCAACGGGCACGAAATGGTTCAACGGCGAGACAGGGCGGGGGTCACTCGCGGATGTGGGCACCCGTCAGGTCGGCGGCGCGGGCGGCGCCGGCGAGCTTCGCCTCCGAGGCTTCTGCCGCCGTCAACGTGCGGTCGGGTGCGCGGAAGCGCAGCGCGAACGTGAGGCTCTTCGTGCCCTCGGGAATGCCGTTGCCGCGGTAGTCGTCGACGAGCCGGGCCTCTTCGAGCAGGTCGCCCGCGCCGTCGACGACGGCGCTGCGCACGGATGCGGCGGGCACGTCGGCGGCGACCACGAGCGAGAGGTCCTGGGTGGCGGCGGGCATGGTGCGCACCGGCTGCGCGAGCACCTCGGTGCGGGCCAGCCGGATGAGCGCGTCGAGGTCGACCTCGAAGGCGCCCACGACGCGCGGCAGGTCGGCGGACTCGGCGAGTGCCGGCAGCAGTTCACCGGCATAGCCGACGGTCTCCCCCACCGCGACGATGCGCGCCGTGCGGCCCGGATGGAAGGCGACGTGCTCGCCCTGCTCGATGCTCAGGTCGACGTCGAGCGAGCGCGCAAGTCGCAGCACGGCCGCCACGGCATCTTCCCAGTCCCACGCGATGGCCGCCTGACCGGGCTGCTTGGCGACCGCGTTGCCGATGAGCAGGCCGGCGAGGTTCCGCGGCTGGTGCGGGATGCCGGCAGCCAGCGCTGCGAGCACCTCGTCGCTCGGTCGCTCGTCGCCGATCGGGAGCTCGGGCGAACCGAGCGAGCCCGATGCGCTCGGAAGGAAGACAAGACCGTTCTCGAAGATGGCCAGGTCGGTCAGGCCGCGGGAGAGGTTGCGGTGGGCGACCTCCGCCAGGCCGGGCAGCAGCGAGGTGCGCAGAAGCGGCTTCTCGCCGTCGAGCGGGTTGGCCACGCGCACGGGCGCCTCGACCACACCCTCCAGGCTCCCGTATGCCGCGGCATCCGCGACTCCCACGAACGGATAGGCGACCACCTCGGTGAGCCCGCTGCCGGCGAGCACGTCGGCGGCGACCCGGCGCAGGCGCTGCGATCGGGTGAGCCCGCGTCCGGGAGGAGCGACCGGGAGCACCGCGGGAATGCGGTCGTAGCCCGTGATGCGCGCGATCTCCTCGGCGAGGTCGGCCTTGCCGGTGATGTCGGGCCGCCATGACGGCGGGGTCACGGAGAGCCCGCCCTCGGCCGGTTCCACATGGGCGCCGATCTCGACGAGCGTCGAGTGGATCTCCTCGTCGGTGTACGCGACGCCGACGAGTCCGGAGACGAAGCCGTCGGGCAGCAGGATCGCGGCGCGATCGGGTGTCGTGCGCACCTGCGAGCCGCCCGCGTCAGCAGTACCGCCGGCGAGATCGACCATGAGCTGGGCCGCGCGTGCCACGGCGGCCGGGCCGATGGTGGGATCGACACCGCGCTCGTAGCGCTTCGCGGCCTCGCTCGGCAGCTTGTGCCGCCGTGCGGTGCGAGCCACCGACACCGGATCCCACAGGGCGGCCTCGAGAAGCACGTTCGTCGTCGACGGGCCCATCTCGGTCTCGGCACCGCCCATGACGCCGGCCAGGCCGATGGGGCCGCGGTCATCCGTCACGACGAGGTCTTCCCCACTGAGGCTGCGCTCCTTGCCGTCGAGGGTCGTGAACTTCTCGCCCGGCGCCGCGCGGCGCACGACGATGCCGCCGCGCAGCTGGTCGAGGTCGTAGCCGTGCAGCGGCTGGCCGAGCTCGAGCATGACGTAGTTCGTGATGTCGACGAGAACGGAGACCGAACGGATGCCGGCGAGCTTCAGCCGCGTGACCATCCAGGCGGGTGTGCGTCGGGAGGGGTCGACGCCGCGGACGATCTGGGTCGAGAACGCGGTCGAGCCGACCTTGCCGCGAAGCGGCGCGCGGTCATCGATCGCGACCGGGTAGCCCTGCTCCGCCACGCCGGTGGCCTGTACCTGTGCGACCGGGTCGCGGAAGGCGCCACCGGTGGCGTGGGCGTACTCGCGCGCGACGCCCCGGATCGAGAACGCATAACCGCGATCGGGCGTGACGTTGATCTCGATTGCCGCGTCGTCCAGGTGCAGCAGGCCGATCGCATCCGTGCCGACCTCGGGGTCGAGCCCCAGCTCGGTCAGGCGCAGGATGCCGTCGTGCTCCTCGCCGAGGCCGAGTTCGCGCGCGGAGGCGATCATGCCGTCGGAGACGTGGCCGTAGGTCTTGCGCGCCGCGATCGGGAACGGGCCGGGAAGCACCGCGCCGGGCAGGGTCACGACGACCTTGTCGCCGGGGAAGAAGTTGCCGGCTCCGCAGACGATGCCGCGCACGGCCTCGCCGCCGTCCGCCGCGGACGCGCCATCCGGGGCGACGCGCACCTGGCACCACCGGATGGTCTTGCCGTTGGACTGCGGCTCCGCCGTGAACTCGAGAACCTCGCCGACCACGATGGGGCCGGTGAGCTCGAAGCGGTGAACGTCCTCCTCTTCGAGCCCGACCTTCACGAGTTGCGCGTGCACCTCTTCCGGCGTGGTTCCGGGAACGAGGTCGACGTATTCGCCGAGCCAGCTCAGGGGGATGCGCATGCTCTAGACCACCATTCCGAACTGCTGGCTGAACCGGATATCGCCCTCGACCATGTCGCGCATGTCTTTCACGTCGTCGCGGAACATGAGGGTGCGCTCCACACCCATGCCGAACGCGAAGCCCGAGTACACCTCGGGGTCGATGCCGGCTGCGCGCAGCACGTTCGGGTGCACCATGCCGCATCCGCCCCACTCGATCCAGCGGGCACCGCCGACGAACGTGGGATGCCAGATGTCGGGTTCGGCGCTGGGCTCGGTGAACGGGAAGTAGCTGGGGCGCAGGCGGATCTTCACCTCGTCGCCGAACATCACCTTCGCGAAGTGCTCGAGGGTTCCGCGCAGGTGCGCCATGGTGAGGCCCTTGTCGATGGCGATGCCCTCGAACTGGGTGAACACGGGAGTGTGCGTCGCATCCAGCTCATCGGTGCGGAAGACGCGCCCGGGAGCGAGCACGTAGAGCGGCAGCTCGCGCTCGAGCATCGCCCGGATCTGCACCGGACTCGTGTGCGTGCGCAGCACGAGGTGCGCCTCGGGCGGATCGATGAAGAAGGTGTCCTGCATGGCACGCGCGGGGTGGTCGGCGTCGAAGTTGAGGGCGTCGAAGTTGAACCACTCGCTCTCCAGCTCCGGCCCCTCTGCGATCTCCCAGCCCATGCCGACGAAGACGTCGCTCACCTGCTCCTGCAGCAGCGTGAGCGGATGCCGGGCGCCGATCGGGGCGCGAACCGCGGCGGCGGTCACGTCCACGCGCTCGGCCTCCAGTCGCGCGGCCGCCTCGGCGACGAGCACCTCCTGCTCACGAGCCGCCAGCGCCTGGTTGACGCGCCCACGCGCCCGCCCGACGAGCTTGCCGAACGCGGCCTTGTTCTCGGGGGCGACGTTGCGCAGTTGCGCGTTGAGCTTCGCCAGGGGCGATGCCTCGCCGGCGTGCTCGGCGCGCACGGCCTTCAGGGCAGCGGAGTCGTCGGCGGTCGCGATGGCCGCGAGCGCGGCATCGACGGCAGCGCCGACGCTGGCCTCGGAGATCTCGGTGGGTTCAGACACAAGCCCCAAGTTTAGCGATGGCCGATGCCGGCTCGAACCGGATGCTCGGCGCTCAACGCGCCGGCGCCTCCGATGGGCTGGACGCCTGTGCGAGCAGGATGGCCTGGTCGGGGTCGACGGGCGGCCCCGCGCTGCGGGAACGCCGGCTACCGCCGCTCGCCGTGCGCCGCGAGAGCCAGCGCGCGAACCACGAGAGGCTGAGGTTCATGACGAGGTACACCACGAGCGTCACGACGAAGAGCGAGAACAGGTAGCGATTGCCGTAGAAGCTCGCCAGGTTGTTCATCGTCGTGCGGATGAGCTCGGGGTAGCCGACGATGTAGCCGAGCGAGGTGTCCTTCAGCAGCACGACGAGCTGTGCGACGATCACCGGCAGCATCTGCCGGAACGCCTGCGGAAACTCGATCAGCATCCGAGATTGCAGGGGTCGCAACCCCAGGCTGAGTCCCGCCTCGCGCTGGCCGCGCGGCAGGGCGGCGAGTCCGGCGCGCAGCGCCTCGCCGATGAGCGCGCCGTTGTAGATGACGAGGGCGATCACGACGGCCCAGAAGGCGCCGGTCGAGGCGACGAGCAGGATGAACAGCATCATCAGCAGCACGGGCATGCCGCGGAAGAACTCGAGCACGATGGCCGTCGGGATGCGGATCCAGGCCGTCGCGGCGCTGCGCAGCAGGGCGAACACCACGCCGAGCGCGACGGCCCCGACCGCCGCGATGCCGGCGGCGCGCAACGTGGCCAGGGCGCCACGCCCGATCGCGCCCCAGACCTGCGGATCGGCGTAGATGTCCCACCGGCTCGGGTCGAACATGCCCGGCAGGGTGAGCCCTCCCCCGGCCGTGCGCGGGGCGGCGAGGATGGCGAGAATCCACGCGAGCCCGGCGAGCACGACGAGTGCGCCGAGAATCGAGAAGATCAGCGAGATGCGGCGCCCGCGCGGACCCTGCGCGTCGAAGAGGACGTTCGAACCGCTCATCGCGTCACCGCCACGCGCTTCTCCACCCGTGCGGCCAGCAGGCCGAGCGGAATGGTGATGACGAGGTAGAAGGTGGCCACGCCGAGCAGCACGGCGATCACCGCGTTGCCGTTCGCGTTGGCGAGCTCCTTGCCGATGGTGAACAGTTCGGCCACGAAGAAGCCGCCGGCCACCGAGGTGTTCTTCGTGAGGGCGATGAAGACGTTGATGAGCGGCGGGATGCTCATCCGGAACGCCTGGGGAAGGATGACGTAACCCACGCTCTGGCCGAACCCGAGTCCGAGACTGCGAGCCGCCTCCGCCTGGCCGATCGGCACGCCGTTGATGCCGGAGCGCAGCGCCTCGGCCACGAACGGGGAGGTGTAGACGCTCAGCCCGATCATGGCGAAGACGAGGTAGGACAGGTCGACGCCGAGGTAGGGCAGGATGATCGCGCAGAAGAACAGCACGAGGGTGAGCGGCGTGTTGCGCACGAGCTCGGTGTAGACGGTGGCGAAGCCGCGCAGCGACGTGACGGGCGAGATGCGCATGGCGGCGATGATCGTGCCGATGATGGTGGCGAAGATCGCCGAGACCACGAGCAGCAGGAGGGTCAGACGGAAGCCGTCGAGATAGCGCGGCAGGTTCTCGAGAACGACGTCCACGGACTCCTCCTTCCTCTCAACGGATGCGCTGGGCGGCGCGGCGAACCGGGCCGCCCAGCGGGTTCAGTCAGTACCGGTCGACCGCGGGCGGATCGACGAAGGGCAGCACCTTGCCTGCCGTCGCCTCCCACGCCTTCTTGTAGCTGCCGTCGTCGTAGGACTCCTCGAGGGTGTCGTTGATGAAGTTGCGGAACTCCGTGTCGTCCTTGGCCAGGCCGATGCCGTAGGGCTCCTCGGTGAACGGCTTGCCGACGATCTTGAACTCGCCCTCGTTCTGGGCGGCGAGCCCGGCGAGGATGACGTTGTCGGTCGAGACCGCGACCACGGCTCCCGAGCGCAGCGGCTCGAGGCAGTTGGTGTAGGTGTCGGTCAGCACCGGCTGAGCGCCGATCTCCGCGAGCTTCGCGGCGGGCGTGGAGCCCGTGACCGAGCACACCGGCTGGCCCTTCAGGTCGTCTTCGCTCTTGATGTCCTTGTTGTCGGCGAGCACGAGGATCGACTGTCCGGCGAGGTAGTACGGCCCTGCGAAGGAGATGACCTCCTTGCGCTTGTCGTTGATCGTGTAGGTCGCGACGACGATGTCGACCTGGCCGTTCTGGATGAAGGGCTCCCGGTTGGCGCTGACCGTCTCGGTCCACTTGATCTTGTCGGCGGCGATGCCGAGCTTGGCGGCGATGATCTTGCCGATCTCCACGTCGAAGCCCTCTGGGGTGCCATCCGGTCCGACGAGACCGAACAACGGCTGGTCGAACTTGGTGCCGATGGTGATGGCTCCCGCATCCGCGAGTTTGGCCATCGTCGTGCCTGCTTCGAAGGTCGGCTTCGCCTCGGGGGTGACGCTGCTCCCCCCGGAATCGCCGGAGGAGCATCCGGCCAGTGCGATGGCGGCGGCGGCAGCCAGTGCGGCCAGGCCCAGTGTTCGTCTCGTTCTCATGGTCATCCTCTTCTCAGTGGTTCCTGGATGGTTCGTATCAGGGGTCAGGGAGGGTCGGGTTCGCTTCGGCGGAGGGACGGGATCAGTGCTCGAGGATTTTCGAGAGGAAGTCCTGTGCGCGCGGGGATTCGGGGCTCGTGAAGAACTGCTGGGGGCTCGCCGCCTCGACGATCTCGCCCTCGGCCATGAAGAGCACCCGGTCGGCCGCCTTGCGGGCGAAGCCCATCTCGTGGGTGACGACGATCATCGTCATGCCGTCTTTGGCGAGCCCGACCATCACATCCAGCACCTCGTTGATCATCTCGGGGTCCAGGGCGCTGGTCGGCTCGTCCATGAGGATGAGCTTGGGTGACATGGCGAGGGAGCGCGCAATGGCGACGCGCTGCTGCTGGCCGCCGGAGAGCTGGGCGGGCATCTTGCCCGCCTGGTCGGCGACGCCGACCCGGTCGAGCAGCTCCATGGCCCGCTCCACGGCCTGCTTCTTCGGAATGCGCTTGACCCGCATGGGCGCCAGGGTGAGGTTCTCGAGCACGGACTTGTGGGCGAACAGGTTGAAGGACTGAAAGACCATGCCGACGTCGGCGCGCAGCTTCGCGAGCGCTGCGCCCTCCTCGGGCAGCCGCTCCCCGTCGATCGTGATCGAGCCGCTGTCGATGGTCTCGAGACGGTTGATCGCCCGGCACAGCGTGGACTTGCCCGACCCGCTCGGTCCGATGACGACGACGACCTCGCCGCGATTGACGGTGGTGGTGATGTCCTTCAGAACATGCAGCTCGCCGAAGTGCTTGTTCACGTGATCGACGACCACGAGGGGTTCCCCGCGCCCCACCGTGATGTTCGACGTGCGCGGCGACGCTTGGTTCTCCGGCATGTGCCCACAATAGGGGGCATGCCGTCGAGGGCGCAGCCGACGAGCCGTGACGGTTACGGGATCGTGACCGGGCGCCGTTCCGCGTCTCGGGAGCCGCTCCGGCACGCACGCGGCGCTTCTGTGCCCGTCAGGCGCGCTGCGCGAAAGCCGATTCGTAGAGGCACACGGATGCCGCTGTCGCCAGGTTCATCGACTCGGCGCTGCCGTAGATGGGAACGCTCACAGCCCGGTCGGCAAGCGAGAGCTTGTCATCGGGCAGTCCGCGCGCCTCGTTGCCGAAGATCCATGCGGTGGGCGCCGCCAGCAGCCCCTCGCCGCGCACCTCGAGCAGGTCGTCGCCCTTGATGTCGGCGGCCAGTAACTGCATGCCGATGCCCCGGGCACGCTCCCTCACGTCGGTGAGCTCGACGTCGACGGCGATGGGGAGGTGGAAGATCGAGCCCGTCGAGGAGCGCACCACCTTGGGGTTGTAGAGGTCGACGCTGCGGCCGGTGAGGATGACCGCATCGGCGCCCGCGGCATCCGCAGCCCGCACGATGGTGCCGAGGTTTCCCGGATCGCGCACCTCCTCGAGCACGGCGATGAGACGCGGTCCGGCCGAGAAGATGTCTTTGATCGAGGTCGGGAACTGGTGGCAGACGGCGACGAAGCCCTGCGGGGTGACCGTGTCGGACATGGCCTCGAGCACGTGCTCGGTCACGTATTCGACGTCGACACCAGCGCGGCCGGCCGCCTGGGCGATCTCGGGGTAGCGCTCCCAGGCGCTCGGGGTGGCGTAGAGCTCGACGAGAAGCTGCGGGCGATAGGCGAGGGCCTCGGAGACGGCCTGCGGGCCCTCGAGGAGGAAGAGCCCGCTCTCGACGCGGGAGTGCTTCTTGGCGAGCTTGGCGACGGCACGCACTCGCGGCGAGCGCGGATTCTCCAGCATGCCATCAGCCTATCGAGCCGGGGATGACGAAAGGCCCGGTCACCGAAGTGACCGGGCCATTCGCGGTGCTGTGGATTACGCGACGGTCGGGGAGCCGAAGTGCGCCGCACTGAGCCCGCGAGCCGCGACGTGACTACGCTGCGGTACGGGGAGCCGAAGTGCGCCGCACTGAGCGCACCATACGCGACGTACTTACGCGGCGGTACGGGGAGCCGAAGTGTCTTCGGGAAGCGCAGCCTTGGCGCTCGCGACGATCGCGGCGAAGGTCGCGGGCTCGGAGACGGCGAGCTCGGCGAGGATGCGGCGGTCGACCTCGATGCCGGCCAGGTTCAGGCCCTGGATGAGGCGGTTGTAGGTGAGGCCGTTCGCGCGGGCAGCGGCGTTGATGCGCTGGATCCACAGGCGACGGAAGTCACCCTTGCGAGCGCGACGGTCGGCGTAGGAGTAGACCAGCGAGTGGGTGACCTGCTCCTTGGCCTTGCGGTAGAGGCGCGAACGCTGACCGCGGTAGCCCTCGGCGCGCTCGAGGATGACCCGGCGCTTCTTGTGGGCGTTGACCGCCCTCTTTACTCTTGCCATTTCTCTATCTTCCTAACGGGTCTTGCGGCTCAGCGGCCGAGAAGCTTCTTGACGACCTTGGTGTCTGCCTTCGACAGCACCTGGTCCTGGTTGAGGCGGCGGGTGCGCACGGAGGACTTGCCCTCGAGGTTGTGACGCATCCCGGCCTGCTGCTTCTTGATCTTTCCGCTGCCGGTGATCTTGAAGCGCTTCTTGGACCCGGAGTGGGTCTTCTGCTTAGGCATTGTTTTCCTCCTGCTTGGCTGCCGCCTTGTTGGCGGCACGATGTGCGTTGGCCTCGCCCTTGACCTCGCTCTTGTTCTTGAGCGGGCCGATGACCATGACCATGTTTCGACCGTCGATGGTCGGGCTGGACTCCACGGAGCCGAACTCGGCGACATCTTCGGCAAATCTCTGGAGCAAGCGCACGCCCTGGTCGGGACGGGACTGCTCACGGCCGCGGAACAGGATCATTGCCTTGACCTTGTCGCCGGCCTTGAGGAAGCCCTCGGCGCGCTTGCGCTTGGTTTCGTAGTCGTGCTTGTCGATCTTCAGGCGGAAGCGAACCTCTTTGAGGATCGTGTTCGCCTGGTTGCGCCGGGCCTCCTTGGCCTTCTGCGCCGCTTCGTACTTGAACTTGCCGTAGTCCATGATCTTGGCGACGGGCGGCTTGGAGTTGGGTGCAACCTCCACGAGGTCGAGGTCGGCTTCCTGCGCCAGGCGCAGGGCGACCTCGATCTTGACGATGCCGACCTGTTCACCAGCGGGTCCGACGAGGCGCACCTCGGGAACACGGATGCGGTCGTTTGTACGGGGATCGGTGATGCGAGTCTCCTCTACTCATTGCTTCGCTCTGCCCGGTGACGGATGCCGCCGGGCGACGAGAGAGGAAATCCACGCATCGCGCATCCGTTTTCACGCACGCGACTCATGCGGCACCCTGTCTACCTCCACGGTTTTCACGTGGCAGGCGGAGTGCAATCGACCCGGTAACCTAATGAAGCGGTCAAGCGCGGGTGGGAGAATCTCCACTTTCGTACTGAGGCATACGCCTCAGAGCCCGCATGAGTCTACCAGAGGTTTATCGTGAGTCACAGTTCAGCCGCCGACCGCCCCTTCGATGCGCCGCAGGACGCCCGCGACAGCGCGTTCGACGAAGCGATCGCCACGTCTGAGGGCGGCCTCGACGATGAGTTCGACGCCGCCGGCGAGAAGGCGGATGCCGCCCAGGCGGCGCGCGACATCGCCGAGGTGCCCGCCGTCGAGGTCATCACGACCGCCGCGGTGCACCTCATGAGTGCGGCGGCCGTGAAGGTCGGGCTCGCCGACGACCCCGACTCGCAGACCGACCTCGACGAGGCCCGCAAGCTCATCACCGCGTTGGCCGGACTCATCACGGCCGGCTCTCCTGAGATCAGCGACATGCACGCCCGCAGCCTGCGCGACGGCCTGCGCTCGCTGCAGCTCGCGTTCCGCGAGGCTTCCCCCATCCCCGACGCCATCGGCCAGGGCCCGGGCGAGAAGTGGACCGGCCCGGTCACCTGAGCGAGCCGCCGCGCCCGCGCCGGCATCCGCTTTGCGCCACTTCGGCGGCGCTTGCGCCCGTTGTTGTGGCGCAACGGCCGTCGAAGTGGCGCAACGGCAAGTGGGGTCGAGCGTCGAGCGGGCGGGGGGGCGGGCGGGCGGCAGTGGCGCTCAGGTCTGGCAGCGCGGACACCAGTAGGTGACGCGCTCCTGCCCCTCGACCCGGCCGAGCTCGCCCTGCTCGATGCGCGTGCCGCACCGCCGGCAGGGCTCGCCGCCACGGCCGTAGACCCACAGGCGCTGACCGCGGCGATCCACCCCCGTCGTGACCCGCGCGATGCGGTCGCGATTGGCCGTGATGAGCCGGTGCCCGAGGTCGATGACCTTGGGCAGGTCGGGAACCTCGGCGACGGGGCGCTGCGGCCGCACGCCCCTCAGGAAGCACAGCTCGTTCGCGTAGACGTTCCCGAGGCCGGCGAGGTTGCGCTGGTCGAGCAGGGCGACGTCGATCGGCACCTCGGGGCCGTTCCGGATGCGGCGCTCCGCCTCGGCCGCATCCCAGTCCGTACCGAGAAGGTCGGGTCCGAGGTAGCCGACGGCATCCTCCTCCGCGGAGCGCGCGAGAACCTCGAACAACCCCAGTTCGAAGCCGACAGCCACGGCATCCGCGGTCGTGAGCACGGCGCGCGCCTGGAACGCGGGCCGGTTCCAGCGCTCGCCCGGCGCGAACACCCGCCACGCGCCCTCCATCTTGAGGTGGGAGTGCAGGGTGAACTCCCCGACGCGAATGAGCAGGTGCTTGCCCCGACTCGCCACGGAATCGACGGTCTCGCCCGCGAGGTCGAGCGTCGCGTACCGCGGCACACGGATGTCGGTGCGCGTCAGCACCTCGCCGGCCAGGGCGGCGCGCAGGCGGTTCGCCGCCTGGTAGACGGTGTCACCCTCGGGCACTGAGCCTCAGCCCTCGCGGCGTCTCGCTGAAGCCCGCCGTGCGCAGCGCCACGCCGAGCGGCGTTCCGAGCACGAACAGGCCGTTGACCTGTTCGATTGCCAGACGCCGGATGCGCCCGAGCCCGACGACCGAGGCGAGCGAGCGGGCCGCGGCCTCAAGGGTCGCGGCCTCGTCGGTGAAGGCCAGCACCGTCTTGCCGCCGCGCTCCACGTAGAGCACGAGCGCTCCGTCGACGAGCACCACGAGGGCGCCTGCCTTGCGGCCGGGGCGATGGCCCTCCGGCGGTTCGGGCCAGGGCAGTGCGGCTCCGTAGGCATTGGCGGGATCGGTGGCCGCCAGGGTGAGCACCGTCGGCGCATCGGCGACCGGCTCGTCCCGATCGGCGTAGCCACGTAACCGATCGACGGCGCCGGGCGCGGCGAACTGGGCCGCGCCGAGCGTCTCGACGAAGTATCCGCGTCGCGCTCGACCGGAATCCTCGAAGCCCCGGAGGGTCTTGTAGGCCAGGGCGAATCCGCCCACGACACCCTCGGCCATGACGGCCCCGCGGGTGACGACCCCGTAGCGCTCGAGCAGCATCTCCCCGAGGGCGTGGGCGCGCCGGGTCGCACCCTCGCCGGTGGCCTCGACGAGTTCGGAGGCGGGAAGCACCGACCAGCGGCCGGCCACCGTCGGCGGACCACCCCTCGACGGCACGCTCGGACGCGGCAGAGCGCGACCGCGCATCATCCGGGCGCGTGGCGCTGCCCGCGGAGCCTTGTGCGCGCTGCGGCCGCCGCCGAGCAGCGCGCGGATGGGCGCGAAGGTGTCGTTGGTCACGAGGCCGGCCCAGGCGAGCTCCCACAGCGCGTCGACGAGAGCGGCGTCATCCTGCGAGCCGACGGCATCCGCGAGCTGGCGGAAGAAGTACGCCCCGCCGGTGCCGAGCGTGACGAGCACCTCGCGCTGCAGGGCGTCGGCCTCGAGAGCGTCGCCGACGGGCAGGGTGAGGGCTGCCGAGTCGGCGAGGTGCAGGCTGATCCAGCCGTCGTCTCCCGCCAGGGCGCCGGAACCCGCCCAGAGAACCTCGCCCGTGGCCATGAGCTCGTCGAGCATCGACGGGCTGTAGTCGCTCACGCGCGCGGGCAGCACGAGCGACTCCCAGGCCGAGGCGGGCAGGCGCACGCCCTCGAGCTGCTCGATGACGGATGCGACCCCGTCGACGCCGCGCAACGTGCGGCCGACATGCTGCCACGCGGGCAGGAAGCGGGAGAGCACGATGGGCGGCACCGGCTCGATCTCGTGCCGGAGCGCGGCGAGGGAGCGGCGGCGCAGCTTGCGCAGCACCTCGGCGTCGCACCACTCCGCCGACGTGCCGTGCGGGCGGAACTCGCCCTCGAGAACGCGGCGGTCATCCGCCAGGCGCCGCAGCGCCGCGCGGGCGACGGCGACGCCGACGCCGAGCCGGTCGGCGACATCCTCCGTGGTGAACGGTCCGTGAGTGCGCGCGTAGCGGCTGACCAGGTCGCCGAGCGGATCGGCGACGGTCTCGGCGAAGGCGACGGCCACTCCCGGAGGCACCGGTACGCCGAGCGCGTCCCGCAACCGGCCCACGTCTTCGACGGCGGCCACCCAGGCACGCCCGGCGAAGCTCAGCCGCACCGCCCGTCGCGCGGCGATGAGTTCCTCGATCGCCGATGTAACGGCGGGAGTCACGGCCGAGTCGGAGGCGGGAGCGGGTCCGGAAGCCGAGGCGGCCTCGCCGACCGCGGAGTCGTGAGCCTGGCTGTCCGCGACCTCCGCTACTGCGGCCTCGGCATCGCCGGCCTCCCGCGGACGGAAGCGCGCCGCGATCTCGGCCTCGTCGAGAGGGCCGAGCACGCGTAACAGGTCGGCGACGCCCTCCAGGTCGCGCGCCTTCCGGTCGGGAGCGAGCCGCTGCAACTCCCGCTCGGTCTCCTCGATGACGCCGGGGTCGAGCAGTTCGCGCAGTTCGACCCGCCCGAGCAGCTCACCGAGCAGGCTCGCGTCGATCGCGAGCGCCGCGGCACGGCGCTCGGCGAGCGGCGAGTCGCCCTCGTACATGAACGCGCCCACGTAGCCGAACAGCAGGGCCGACGCGAACGGGCTCGGGGCATCCGTCGTCGTCTCGACGATACGGATGCTGCGGGCGGTGATCTCTTTCACGACCTCGAGCAGCGCCGGAACGTCGTAGACGTCTTGCAGCACCTCGCGCACTGTCTCGAGGATGATCGGGAAGGTCGGGTATTCGCTGGCGACCTCGAGCAGTTGCGCGGCCTTCTGACGCTGCTGCCAGAGGGGCGATCGCTTGCCCGGGTTGTAATGGGGCAGCAGCAGCGCCCGTGCCGCGGACTCGCGGAACCGGCTCGCGAACAGCGCCGAACCGCCGACCTCGTCGGTGATGAGCGGCTCGAGCTCCTCGGCATCGAACACGAACAGGTCGCCGCCCGGCGGCTCCGCGTCGGTGTCGGGGATGCGAACGATGATGCCGTCATCGCTCGCGACGCAGGCTCCGTCGATGCCGTGCCGCTCGCGCACGCGCGCGCCGACGGCGAGGGCCCACGGCTGGTGCACGGGCATGCCGAACGGGGAATGCAGGATGATGCGCCAGTCGCCGAGCTCGTCGCGGGTGCGCTCGACGACGAGGGTGCGATCGGTCGGCAGCGCCCCCGTCGCCTTCAGCTGGTCGCGGAGGAAGGCGATGAGATTGTTCGCGGCACTCTCGTCCAGACCGCCCGCCGTGATGCGCGCGCGAGCGTCGGCATCCGCGGCCGTCGAGATCTCGCGCATGAATCCGCCGAGCGCGCGACCCAGTTCGGCGGGGCGGCCCAGAGCGTCGCCCTTCCAGAACGGCACACGGCCCGGCTGCCCGAAGGCGGGAACGACGTTCACCCGGTCGAAGGTGATCTCCTGAATGCGCCAGCTGGTCGCGCCGAGCGCGAACACGTCGCCGACGCGGGATTCGTAGACCATCTCCTCGTCGAGCTCGCCGACGCGGCGCCCGGTGTTCTCGTCGCCGCCGACGAGGAAGACGCCGAACATGCCGCGATCGGGAATCGTTCCACCGCTCGTGACCGCCAGCCGCTGGGCGCCGGGCCGGCCCGTGAGCGTACCCGCCTCGCGATCCCAGAGCAGGCGCGGACGCAGCTCGGCGAATCGATCGCTCGGAAAGCGGCCGGCGAGCAGGTCGAGGGTCGCCTCGTAGGCCGAGTGCGGCAGCGTGGAGAAGGGGGCGCTGCGGCGCACCGTCGTGAACCATTCCTCGACGTGCAGGGTGTCGACCGCGGCGGCGGCGATGGTCTGCTGGGCGAGGATGTCGAGCGGATTGGCCGGCACCTTGAGCGTCTCGATCTTGCCCGCGAGCATCCGCTCGGCCGCCACGGCGGTGTGCACGAGGTCGGCGCGGTGCTTGGGGAACATGACCCCGCGGCTGGTCTCGCCCACCTGGTGACCGGCGCGCCCCAGCCGCTGCAGTCCGCTCGCGACCGACGGCGGTGACTCCACCTGCACGACGAGGTCGACGGCGCCCATGTCGATGCCGAGTTCGAGGCTCGAGGTGGCCACGACACAGCGCAAGCGGCCGCTCTTCAGGTCGTCCTCGATCTGGGCGCGCTGCTCCTTGCTCACGGAGCCGTGGTGGGCGCGCGCGAGCAACGGCTCGGCGCCCGCGGTCTGCCCCGACTGGCCCATCATCGCGGCGGGGGTTCCGGATGCGGTCGCCGGTGCCGAACCGGACGCTGCGACCAGGCCGGGCGCCCCGACCACGGCGAGCGCCGCATCCGGAGCCTCGAGGCGCTCGACGTAGATCTCGTTGAGGCGGGCGGTGAGGCGCTCGGCGAGGCGACGGGAATTGGCGAACACGATCGACGAGCGGTTCGCGAGAACCTGGTCGACGATCGCCTCTTCGACGTGCGGCCAGATCGAACCGGTGGCGTCGTCGCTGGCGGGCAGTTGCGCCATGTCTTCGACGGGCACCACCACACGCAGGTCGAAGCGTTTCTCGATGGCCGGCGCGACGATCTCGACGGGGGCGCTCGCACACAGGAAGCGCGCCACCTCCTCGGCCGGGCGCACCGTCGCCGAGAGGCCGATGCGCTGCGCCGGCTTGGGAAGCAGGGCGTCGAGACGCTCAAGACTCACGGCGAGGTGCGCTCCGCGCTTGGTGGCGGCCACCGCGTGGATCTCGTCGATGATCACCGTCTCGACCCCGGCAAGCGTCTCGCGCGCCTGCGACGTGAGCATGAGAAACAGCGACTCCGGGGTGGTGATGAGGATGTCGGGCGGAGTCTTCAGCAGCGCCCGCCGGTCGTTCGCGGGAGTGTCGCCTGACCTCACCCCGACGGAGATGTGCGGCGGTTCGACGCCCAGCCGCTCGGCGACGCGGGCGATGCCGGTGAGGGGAGCCCGCAGGTTGCGTTCGACGTCCACGCCGAGCGCCTTTAAGGGCGAGATGTAGAGCACGCGCGTGCCCGTCTGCGCCCCCTCGCCGGTCGACCGCGGCTCGCGGTGCAGCCGGTCGAGCGCCGAGAGGAAGGCCGCGAGGGTCTTGCCCGAGCCGGTCGGCGCGATGACGAGGGCGTGGGATCCGCGTCCGATCGTCGCCCACGCCCCCGCTTGCGCGGAGGTCGGCGCGCTGAAGGCCTCGTCGAACCACGTGCGCGTGGCCGGCGAGAAGCCGTCGAGGGCGGATGCCATGGCTCTATCCTGCCCTGCACCACCGACACATCAGGAGGCCTTGCGCTCGGCCGCCGAGCCCTGTCAGCCGAGCGCTATCAGTCGGCGAGCGCCCTCAGCCGGCGAGCGCTCGGCCGACGGCGTCGACCGTCGCGTCGATGGCGGCCTCATCCGTGGCCCAGTCGCTCACCGAGAACCGCAGCACATCGCGGTCGTGCCAGCGTGACGGGAAGGCCAGAACGAGGCCCTCCCGGTTGAGCCGGGCCGCGACCTCGGCGGCGGTCACCGCACCGTCGAAGGCGATGCAGACCTGCGTGAACACGACGTCGTTCAGCACCCTCACGCCGGGCAGCGCGGCGAGCTTCTCGGCGAGCGCCGCCGCGGCATCCGCCAGCCCGTCGACGAGTCGCACGACTCCGCTGCGACCGAGGGCACGCAGTGCGGCGTACACCGGAACGCCGCGGGCGCGCCGTGACATCTCGGGCACGAGCTCGTACGGGTCGATGCCGTCGCCCGCCCCCGGCAGGTAGGCGGCGTGGGAGCTCAGCGCGCTCACGAGCGTCTCGGGGCGGGCGACGGCCACGATGCCGCAGTCGTAGGGAACGTTGAGGGTCTTGTGCGCGTCGGTCGCCCACGAGTCGGCCCTCTCGAACCCCGCCATCAGCCCGCGGGAGCGCGGAGAGGCGGCCGCCCAGAGTCCGAAGGCGCCGTCGATGTGCACCCATGCGCCCGCGTCGTGCGCGACGTCGATGGCGCGGGCGAAGTCGTCGTAGGCGCCGGAGTGGATGTTGCCCGCCTGCAGGCACACGATCGCCGGTCCGTCGTGGTCGGCGAGGGCGTCCGCGAGCTGGTCGACCCAGATGCGGCCCTCGTCATCGACGCCGACGAGCTCGGGCAGACCGAGGCCCAGGTAGCGCAGCGCCAGGTCGACGGAGATGTGCCGTTCCGCTCCCGCGAAGACCCGGACGATCGGCGCCCCCTGCAGCCCGTCCGTGGCCAGGTCCCACCCGACCCGACGCAGCACGTCGGAGCGTGCGGCCGCGAGTCCGGCGAAGTTCGCCGTGGTCGCGCCGGTCGCGAAGCCGACGGCACCGGATGCCGGCAGGCCGAGCAGCTCTAGCAGCCAATCGCCGGCGATCTCCTCCGCCGCGCTCACGCCAGGGGCGACAACGCGCATGCCGGCGTTCTGGTCCCACGTGCTCACGAGCCAGTCGGCCGCGATCGCCGCTGGGTAGGTGCCGCCGATCACCCACCCGAAGAAGCGGGGCGACTGCATCGCCATGATGCCCGGTTCCACGGCGGCGATGAGCGCCTCGGTCACCTCCGTCGCATCCGTCGACTGCTCGGGCAGCTCGCGTCCCAGGGCGTCCTTGACGGCGTCGATGTCGGCCGAGGGCGGGATCGGTCGATCGGCGACACCCTCGAACCACCGCTCGGCGTACTGCGCCGCGACCGCGAGCGGACCGCGGTACTCCTCAGAGAATGAACCTGCATCCTGCATGCGCCTACCACCTCTCGGGGTGGATTCTTCTCGCAGCCGCATCCCGCGGCAACAGGGATATCCCCCAACCGGTGCCGCCGCGGCCGCCCCTGCCCGAGCGGCCGCAGCCGCAGTCCGTCAGACGGACGCGACGAGTCGCACCTTCAGGCTGTCGACGCCCGTGGCGATGTCGTCGTCGGCCGCCCAGCGCTGCGCCAGTCGGGCGAGCACCGCGTCGAGCTCTCCCCGATCGAGGCCGGCGACGAGTTCGAGTTCGACGACGAGCTCGGGGCCGCTGAGCCGGGCGTCGGGATCGCCCGGCACGAGGCGCACGTCGAGGGCCGCGAGCTCCGTGGCGATGGAGCGCTCGAAGGCCTGGAGGATCGCCGCCGATTCGAAGCTCGGCTGCCACGGCAGCGACTGCGCGATCGCCCAGAGCGCCGGTCGACGCACCGCGAACTCGGTGGCGCTCGTCGGGTCGAGCACGACGAGGTCGGTCTGCTCGCTCGCAGCGGCGAGAGCGACGCGCACCCCGTCGGCGGGCACTGGCCGCGCCTTCGGGTTCCAGGCCGACATCGCCTCGACCGAGCTGAACACGGGCAGCACGTTGCGTCCGTCGGGCCCGGCGACCGTCACGATCGCGAGTTCCTGCGTCTTGTCGGTGCGCAGGCCGGTATGGGCATCGACGCCCTCTCCCCCGCCGCCGAGTTGCGCGACGAGGGGAATGAGCAGCCGCGACTCCCGCAGGGCGTCCACCACCTCGGTTTGACCGACCTCACGCGTACGGAATCGGCGCAGCGCCTCGATCAGTCGGGCCGGGGCGCGCCCGTCATCGCTCGTGTGCGTGTTGGCTTCGAACGCCCTACCGGCCCAGGGCTGCCCGGCGGAGTCGGTGCGGGGAGCGTGCCGGTCGGAGGCAGGGCCGTCGCCGTCAGCGGGATGCGACATCCAGCGCCTCGGAGAGGGTGAAGGCACCGGCGTAGAGCGCCTTGCCCACGATCGCCCCCTCCAGACCGAGCGGAACGAGGTCGCGCAACGCGGCGATGTCATCGAGGCTCGAGATTCCCCCGGATGCGACGACGGGACGCTCGGTGCGCTCCATGATCTGCTTCAGCAGTTCGATGTTCGGGCCGCGCATGGTGCCGTCCTTGGTGACGTCGGTCACGACGTAGCGGGCGCAGCCGGCGTCCTCCAGTCGCTGCAGCACCTCCCAGAGGTCACCGCCGTCGCGGGTCCAGCCGCGAGCCGCAAGAGTCGTGCCGCGCACGTCCATGCCCACCGCGATCGCCTCGCCGTACTTCGCGATGACGCTCGCCGCCCACTCGGGGTTCTCGAGGGCGGCGGTGCCGAGGTTCACGCGCTTGGCGCCCAGGTCGATGGCGGCATCCAGCGACTCGTCGTCACGGATGCCTCCGGAGACCTCGACGTTGACGCCCCGCACCTGGTGCAGCACGCGCTTCAGCACGTCGCGGTTCTCGCCACGGCCGAACGCGGCATCGAGGTCGACGAGGTGGATCCACTGGGCCCCCTGAGCGGCCCAGTCCTCGGCCGCCTCGACGGGATCGCCGTAGTTGGTCTCGGTGCCGGCCTCGCCCTGCGTGAGCCGCACGGCCTTGCCGTCGGCCACATCCACCGCCGGCAGCAGTATGAGGTCGGGGGTCTCGTTGAACTCGCTCATTTCATCCTCGGTTCATGGCGGAAGGGCCCCGCACAAGCTATCGATCCTATGCCGAGCCGCCGTCGCGGCCGGCTTCTCGCGCCTACGCGCGCAGGGTCGCGATCCAGTTCGACAGCAGTCGGATGCCCGCCGGGCCCGACTTCTCGGGGTGGAACTGGGTGGCGGAAAGCGGGCCGTTCTCGACGGCCGCCAGGAATCGCTGGCCGTGCTCCGCCCACGTCACCCGAGGTTGCGGATAGGGCGGCTGCACGTCGAGCGTCCAGTCCGTCGCGGCATAGGAGTGCACGAAGTAGAACCGCTCATCGCGGATGCCGTCGAAGAGCACCGAGTCCTCGGGGGCCTCGACGGTGTTCCACCCGATGTGCGGCAGCACGGGCGCGTCGAGCTCGGCGACGGTGCCCGGCCACTCACCGAGCCCCTCGCGGTCGCATCCCCGCTCGACGCCGTTCTCGAAGAGCACCTGCATGCCCACGCAGATGCCGAGCACCTTGCGTCCGCCGGCCAGCCGCCGATCGATGAGCTCATGGCCGCGCACCGCCTCGAGTGCGTCCATGACGGCGCCGAAGGCGCCGACACCGGGAACGAGCAGGCCGTCCGCATCCATGACCGCCGAGCGCTCACGGGTCAGGCGCACATCGGCCCCCGCGAGCTCGAGCGCCTTGGCGGCCGAGTGCACGTTGCCCGATCCGTAATCGAGCACCACCACGCGGGGAGAACTCACAGTGCACCCTTCGTGGAGGGGACCCCCAGGACCTCGGCGTCGCGCGCCTTGGCGGCGCGGAAGGCGCGGGCGAAGGCCTTGAACTCGGCCTCGGCGATGTGGTGCGGGTCACGGCCACGAACGAGCGTGAGGTGAACCGTGAGGCCGGCGGCGAAGGTGACGGCCTCGAAGAAGTGCCGCACCATCGACCCCGTGAAGTGCCCTCCGATGAGGTGGTATTCGAATCCGGCCGGCTCGCCCTCGTGCACGAGGAAGGGTCGCCCCGAGATGTCGACGACAGCCTGGGCCAGTGCCTCGTCGAGCGGCACGAGGGCGTCGCCGTACCGGCTGATGCCGCTCTTGTCGCCGAGGGCCTCGCGGATGGCCTGGCCGAGCACGATACCGGTGTCTTCGACCGTGTGGTGCACGTCGATGGCGGTGTCGCCCGATGCCCGCACGGTCAGGTCGGTGAGGGAGTGCTTCGCGAACGCGTTCAGCATGTGGTCGAAGAACGGCACCGTGGTCTGGATGTCGGCGACGCCGCTGCCATCCAGGTCGATGCTCAGCTCGATGCGGGACTCGCTCGTGGCGCGCTCGATGCGGGCGGTGCGGGGTGCGTTCATGCGTCGATCCTATTGGCGCTCGCCGGCGCGAACGCGGCGATGGCCTCGAGGAACGCGCCCGTCTCCGACTCCGTGCCGGCCGAGACGCGCAGGGTGTGCGGAATGCCGATGTCGCGGATGAGGATGCCCTGCTCCAGCAGCGCCTCGAACACGGCGTGCGGGTCGTCCACGCCGCCGAAGAGCACGAAGTTGCTGCCGCTGCGGTAGACCGTGAAGCCGAGCGCGCCGAGCCTTGTCACGATGCGGTCGCGCTGGGACCGGATCTCGTCGACCATCGCGAGCATCTCGTCGGCGTGCGCGAGTGCCCCGGTCGCCGCGGCCTGCGTGATCGCGGAGAGGTGGTACGGCAGTCGCACGAGCCGCAGCGCATCCGTGATCGCCGGATCGGCGGCCACGTAGCCCAGGCGCACGCCGGCGAACGCGAACGCCTTGCTCATGGTGCGCGAGACGATGAGCCGGGGACGGCCCTCGAGCAGAGTGAGCGCGCTCGGCTGGCCGTCGAGCGCGAACTCGGCGTAGGCCTCGTCGACGACCACGATCCCGGGCGCCTCGTCGTACACGGCGGCGATGGTCTCGAGAGAGAGCGGCGTTCCCGTCGGATTGTTCGGGGCGCAGAGGAAGACCACGTCGGGTCGGTGCGTGCGGATGGCCGCGGCCGCGGTTTCGGGCGAGAGCTCGAAGTCCGCATCCCGCTCGGCGCCGATCCACGCGGTTCCGGTGCCGGAGGCCAGCAGCGGGTACATCGAGTAGGTCGGCGCGAAGCCGAGCAGGGTGCGCCCGGGGCCTCCGAAGGCCTGGAGGATGTGCTGCAGCACCTCGTTCGATCCGTTCGCCGCCCAGATCTGGTCTGCGGTGATGCCGTTGCCGAGGTAGCGGGCGAGCGCCTCGCGCAATTCGGTGAAGTCGCGGTCGGGATACCGGTTCACCCCGGGCAGGGCTGTCGCGATGCGGGCGAGAATGTCGTCGACCACGTCACCGGGAAGGGGATGCGTGTTCTCGTTCACGTTCAGCGCGACGGGAACGACCTTCTGCGGAGCGCCGTACGGCGAACGTCCGCGCAGGTCGTCGCGAATGGGCAGGTCGTCGAGACTCGTCACTCACCCCATCGTACCGGCGGTGCTTCCGCGTTACGCCGCCGGTGTGCCCAGCGCGGGCCGGGGCTCAGTACTGGGCGGGGATGGCCAGACGCTGGCCGGGCTCGATGTCGGTCGAGGCGAGCTGGTTGAGGCTCACGATGTCGGCGATCACGTCGCGCGGGTCCGCGGAGGGGGCGAGCTGTTCGGCGAGCTGCCAGAGCGACTGGCCCGACTGAACGGTCACGTACTCGAAGCTCTGCCCCGCCCCGGCGCCGCCCGCCTCGGCCATGCCCGCGTTGAGCGAGAGCAGGAAGGCACCGGCCACGAGCGGCAGGGCGGCGAGGCCCGTCAGAACGACACGTCCGCGACGGGTCAGGTGCAGACGGGTCCGCGCCTCGGGCGACGAGCCGGTCGCCCGAGCCACGGGTGTCGAGCTCGACATGCGGCGGGCCCTCGTCGGGAAGGTGGTGCCGAACGCAACGGTGCTCATTGCTCCTCCAGGTTCTTCAGCCAGCAGGTCTCTGGCATTGGCGTTTCTGGCATTCGGGGTTCTCGCATCCGGCCCTCGGCCGGGAGGGCCGGATGCGAAGCTGTGTTCCGAATGTATCTTCGATTATTCGAAGAGTCAACCAACCTCTTCGGATGTTCATGGAATTTGTTCCACGACACACTCGAATGAATGTTTGTTGCGGCACCCTCGCCCGGATAGAGTTTCGAGTGCCTGGACACATAGAAACAGGCACCACTGACACTCGTCGTGGGCGGCGCTCCAGCGGGCATCCGGAAGGTGAGAGAAGTGACCAACGAGACCGAGGCACCGCGGGAGCGCACCCGTCGGCGCAAGAGCCTGAGCGCGAAGCAGCTGTCGATCCTCGACGTGATCCAGCGGTCAGTGAGCCAGCGGGGTTATCCGCCGAGCATGCGCGAGATCGGCGACGCCGTGGGCCTCGCCTCGCTCTCGAGCGTCACCCACCAGCTCAACCAGCTGGAGCTCTCGGGCTACCTGCGCCGCGATCCCAACCGCCCGCGCGCCCTCGAAGTGCTCATCGAGGTGCCCTCCCAGTCGGATGCGACGCCCGCTCCCGACTCCGACTCCTTCTCCATGGGACCCTCGGTCGCCGATGCCGCGATGGTTCCCCTCGTCGGACGCATCGCCGCCGGCATCCCCATCACCGCCGAGCAGCAGGTGGAGGAAGTCTTCCCGCTCCCCCGGCAACTCGTGGGCAACGGTGAACTCTTCATGCTCAAGGTCGCGGGCGACTCCATGATCGACGCCGCCATCTGCGACGGCGACTGGGTGGTCGTGCGCCGGCAGAACACCGCCGAGAACGGCGAGATCGTCGCGGCCATGCTCGACAGCGAGGCCACCGTCAAGGTGTTCCGCCAGCGTGACGGCCACACCTGGCTGCTGCCGCGCAACAGCTCCTACGAGCCGATCCTCGGCGACGCGGCCGACGTTCTCGGCAAGGTCGTGGCGGTACTGCGCTCGGTCTGAGCGCGCGCCGGCCCAGCCCAGCTCACCGAAACCGCTGATATTGCGGGTGTGGAAGCATCCACACCCGCAATTTCTGCGTTCTCGAGGCCGAATACTCGCCCGCATACGCAAATCCTGCGTTCTCGGCGATCGCAGCCATTCGCGACCGCAACGGATGCGACCCCATCCACCCCGCACAAAATGCGGGTCCCAGCCCATCCATCCCGCACAAATCGCGGGTCCGCGGACCCAAGCACCCGCAATATCTGCGTTCTCGAGGCACCAGGATCAGGTGCAACCACGAGTTCTGCGTTCTCGACGCACGGGGATCAGGCGCACCCGCGAATTCTGCGTTCTCGATGATTGAGGCGAGTGCAAATCGCAACGGATGCGGGGAGCCGCCCGCCTCCGTCCAAAGCGCACTGGAGTCCGCGCGCTGGAACCAGCCTCGCATCGACATCGCGTCACCGAGGCACGACCCCCAGAGCTACCACCGAGACCGCACGTATCGAGGGTGCTACCCCGGCCATCCCGCAAATAGTGCGGGTGTGGATGCTTCCACACCCGCACTATCTGCGTTCTCGGCGCAGGAGACCACCCCACACCCGCACTATCTGCGTTCTCGGTGCACGGGATCACCCGCACCCGCAACTTCTGCGTACTCGGCGCAGGAAACCCGCCCCCTACGCGCCGACGCCCACCCGCGCCCGCACGCCGCGGGTCGCCTCGAGGATGTTGCGCAGCGAAGCCACCGTCTCGTCGTAGCCGCGCGTCTTCAGTCCGCAGTCGGGGTTGATCCAGAGCTGGCGCTCTGGCACGCCCGAGAGCGCCTTCTCGATGAGCTCCGTCACCTCGGCGACGCTCGGAACGCGCGGCGAATGGATGTCGTAGACGCCCGGCCCGATGCCGTGGTCGAAGCCGCTCGCGGCGATGTCGTCGACGACCTCCATGCGGCTGCGCGCCGCCTCGATCGAGGTGACATCGGCATCCAGCGCCCGGATGGCGTCGATGATGACGCCGAACTCCGAGTAGCAGAGGTGCGTGTGCACCTGCGTTGCCGTGGCCGCGCCACCGGTGGCGAGCCGGAACGATCCCACCGACCAGTCCAGGTAGTCGGCGTGGTCCGCGTTCTTCAACGGCAGCAGCTCGCGCAGCGCCGGCTCGTCCACCTGCACGACGCGGATGCCTGCGGCCTCGAGATCGGAGATCTCGTCGCGCAGGGCGAGCGCCACCTGACGCGCCGTCTCCCCGAGCGGCTGGTCGTCGCGCACGAACGACCACGCGAGGATCGTGACCGGTCCGGTGAGCATCCCCTTGACGGGCTTCTGGGTCAGCGACTGCGTGTAGCGCGACCACTCGACCGTCATCGGCGCCGGGCGGGAGACATCACCCCACAGGATCGAAGGGCGCGTGCAGCGCGAGCCGTAGGACTGCACCCAGCCGTTCTCGGTGACCGCGAAGCCATCGAGGTTCTCGGCGAAGTACTGCACCATGTCGTTCCGCTCGGGCTCGCCGTGCACGAGAACGTCGAGCCCGATCTCCTCCTGCAGGTCGACCACGCGCCGGATCTCGGCCTGCATGGCCTCGACGTAGGCCTGTTCGCTGAGCTCGCCGCGTCCGAGGGCAGCCCGGGCGCGACGGATGTCGCCGGTCTGCGGGAAGGAGCCGATCGTCGTCGTCGGCAGCGGCGGCAGGCCGAGTTCATCGCCCTGCACACTGAGACGCTCGGCGTAGTCACCGCGCGAGAAGTCGGCATCGGTCAGCGCGGCCGCACGAGCGCGCACGGCGCCATCCCGTACTCCCGGTGCCGCCAGCCGCTCGGCGAGCGCACGGCCGGCCGCGTCGAGGTCGGCCGCGATCGCACGCTCGCCCTCCGCGAGTCCGCGGGCGAGCACCGCGACCTGCGCGACCTTCTCGTCGGCGAAGGCGAGCCAGTTCTTCAGGGCGCCCAGCCGCGACTCGTCGTCGAGGGTGTGCGGAACGTGCAGCAGCGACGTCGAGGTCGAGACCGCGACGGATGGCGAGAGTTCGCGGGCGTCGACGGCCTTCTCGAATGCGGCCGCGAGGTCGCCGCGCCAGATGTTGTGGCCGTCGATCACGCCGGCGACGATCGTCTTCGCCCGCAGCGCAGCGAGGGTCTGCTCATCGAGATCCGTCGGCAGCGCGCCGCGCACGAGGTCGAGCCCGATCGCCTCGACGAAGGATGCGGCGAGCACGGGAAGCGCGTCGTCGAGGCTTCCGTAGGGTGCGGCGACGAAGATCGCGGGCCGGTTCGGGGATCCCGCCAACGCGCCATAGGCGGCAGCGAGGGCATCGAGTTGCGCCGAACGGTCCACGACGATGGACTCGTTCACCAGCGCGGGCTCGTCCAGCTGCACCCACTCCGCTCCGGCATCCGCGAGCCGAGCCAGAAGCTGCTCGTAGACGGGCAGCAGGTCGCCCAGCCGGCTGAGCGGCTCGAACCCGGCCGGCGCATCCGTCGCCGGCTTGGAGAGCAACAGCAGGGTCACGGGACCGACGATGACGGGCCGCGTGAGGAACCCGTCGGCCGCGGCCTCGGCGAACTCGCGTACGAGCCGATCGCTGGCGAGGGAGAAGACGGTGTCGGGCCCGATCTCGGGCACCAGGTAGTGGTAGTTCGAGTCGAACCACTTGGTCATCTCGAGCGGCGCGCGATCGCCCTCACCGCGGGCGATGGTGAAGTAGCCGGCGGCATCCACCTGGCCGTCGGCATCGACGAGGTCGGCGAACCGCGCCGGGATGGCCCCGACGGTCACGGCAGCGTCCAGCACCTGGTCGTAGAACGAGAAGCTCTCGGGAATGGCCGAATCGGCACGCCCGAGGCCGAGCGAGGCGAGCCGCTCCCGCGTGGCGCGGCGCACGCCGGCCGCGGCCTGCTGGAGCTGCTGGTCGTCGATGCGACCCGCCCAGAACGCCTCGACGGCCTTCTTGAGCTCGCGGTGACGGCCGATACGGGGGTAGCCCAGGATCGTTCCGACGGGGAAGGCGGTCGTGGTCATGCGTTCTCCTTGATGGCGGATGCGGTGGCGGGTAAGCGGCCGAGGCGCGCCAGTACGGCGAGCACTGCCTCGTGTTTGTTGAGGGTGTACAGGTGCAGGCCCGGCGCGGCCCCGGCGATGACCTCGGCGGCCAGGTTCGCGAAGAACTCCGTGGCGATCTTGGCCCGGCCCTCGTCGGTGGGCTCGATCTCGAGTGCGATGAGCAGGTCGTCGGGGGCATGCTCGCCGGTGAGCTCGGCGATGCGGCGCAGGCGGGCCGCGCTCGTTGCCGGCATGATGCCGGGCAGGAT
Organism: Rathayibacter sp. YIM 133350; assembly: GCF_037404875.1. Lineage (NCBI taxonomy): Bacteria > Bacillati > Actinomycetota > Actinomycetes > Micrococcales > Microbacteriaceae > Rathayibacter > Rathayibacter sp. YIM 133350. The sequence goes on along the minus strand of NZ_JBBELO010000028.1, from coordinate 108,169 downwards.
GTCGATGCTCACGCCGCCGGCGCGGGCCCGCTCGACGAAGCCGAGGTACTCGTCGGCCCGGTAGAACAACTGCGTGATCGCGAGATTGGCGCCGGCGGCCTGCTTGGCGAGAAGGCTGTCGATCTCCTGCTGCGCGGAGCGCGCACGCGGATGCCCGGTCGGGAAGGCGGCGACGGCCACGCGCTCGGGGCGCGGCCGGGCGCGCAGACGGGCCGCGGCGCCGTTTGCCCCGGGGAGCGGCTGCTGCCGGAACGGCTCGCGCTCCTGCTGCACGCGGTGGATGAGCTGCACCAGCTCGGCGGCGCTCTTGAGGTCGCCGTCGTGCTCGCGTGTTCCGTCGGTCGGCGGATCGCCGCGCAGCGCGAGGAAGCTCGTGATGCCGGCGTCCAGGAAGCGGCGCACGAGCTGGTTCGCCTCCTCGGCCGACGACCCGATGCAGGTCAGGTGCGCCATGGGCTGCACCCGGGTGTTCTCGAGGATGTAGCTGAGCACCGTCAGCGAGCGGTCGCGGGTCGAGCCGCCGGCGCCGAAGGTGACCGAGATGAACGCCGGGTCGGCCTCGGCGAGACGGTCGATGGAACGGCCGAGCGCGATGGCTGCCGCATCCGAACGAGGCGGATAGAGCTCGAACGAGACGGGCAGCGTACAGGCGGGATCGCCCGGGGACGCCTGAACCGAAACCATGCTCTGCCTCACGAAGTGTCAACGGATGCCGGCGGGTCGCCGGCTCATTCGTGGGCGGGTGCCGGGCTCGGCTGTCGCTCCTGACGGCAGCGAGGCCGTCGTTCAGGCGAGCCTAACCCGACACCGCTGCCGAGGGGAATGTGTGACTTCGCGTGACGCGGGCCCCGCATCCGGAGCCGGTGGCGCTCAGAGCTTCTCGAGCTGCGCGGCGAATTCCGGCGTCACGAGCGCGCGTACGCGGGTGCCCTGCTCCTCGTGCTCCGAGGCGAGCACGCGCCCGCGCTCGTGCAGCGCGGAGACGAGGTCACCACGCGTGTAGGGAACGAGCACGTTGACCTCGACGCTCGGGTCGGGCAGTTGCCGCGCGATCTCATCGAGCAGCTCGGGGATGCCCTCACCGGTGCGCGCCGAGACGAACACGGCGCGCGGCTCGAGGCCGCGCAGCACGAGGCGATCATCGTCGCTGACGAGGTCGGCCTTGTTGAACACCACGAGCTCGGGGATGTCGCGTGCACCGACTTCGCCGATCACGTCGCGCACGGTCTGGATCTGGCTCGCCGGGTCGGGATGCGAGGCGTCCACCACGTGCACGATGAGATCGGAGTCGGCGACCTCCTCGAGCGTGGACCGGAACGCCTCCACGAGCTGGTGCGGCAGGTTGCGCACGAACCCGACCGTGTCGGCGAGCGTGTAGACGCGGCCGTCGGGGGTCTCGTTCTTGCGCACCGTCGCATCCAGGGTCGCGAACAGGGCGTTCTCGACCAGCACGCCGGCCTTGGTGAGGCGGTTGAGAAGGCTCGACTTGCCCGCGTTCGTGTACCCGGCGATGGCGACGGAGGGCACCGAGTTGCGGCGCCGGTTGGCGCGCTTGGCCTCGCGGGCGGGCTTCATGGCGGTGATCTGCTTGCGCAGGCGCGACATGCGGGTGTGGATGCGACGGCGGTCCAGTTCGATCTTCGTCTCACCGGGACCACGCGAGCCCATTCCGGCGCCCGTGCCGCCCACCTGGCCACCGGCCTGGCGGCTCATCGACTCACCCCAGCCGCGCAGGCGCGGAAGAAGGTACTCGAGCTGGGCGAGTTCCACCTGCGCCTTGCCCTCGCGGCTCTTGGCGTGCTGGCTGAAGATGTCGAGGATGACCGCCGTGCGGTCGATCACCTTCACCTTGACGACGTCTTCGAGGGCACGCCGCTGGCTGGGGGCGAGCTCCGTGTCGGCGACGACGGTGTCCGCACCGAGGGAGGCGACGATGCCGGCGAGCTCCTGCGCCTTGCCCTTGCCGAGGTAGGTCGAGGGGTCGGGATTCGGCCGACGCTGCAGCAGTCCATCGAGCACGGTCGCACCGGCCGTCTCGGCGAGCGCGGCGAGCTCACGCATGGAGTTCTCGGCATCCGTGAGGGAGCCCTGCGAGTACACGCCGATGAGCACGACGTTCTCGAGGCGCAGCTGCCGATACTCGACCTCGGTGACGTCTTCGAGCTCGGTGGAGAGACCGGCGACGCGGCGCAGTGCCGCGCGGTCTTCGCGCTCGAACTGCTCGCCGTCGGAGTTGCCGCCCGGCGCGCCGTCGGACGAGCCGTACGCATTCTCGGTCTGCAGCGCCTGCGCCTGGCCGCCGAAGATGGCGACGCCGGCTCGGGAGTCTGCATTGGCCAGTACGCGGGCGACCACGTCGTCATTCTGCGTTGTGGCTTCAGTCATTGGGTTAACCCTAGTTCCTTACTCTCAGGTACGTTCCTTGCATGGCTTCAGAGCACTACTTCACCAACACCCCCGGGTCGGAGATGAAGCCCCGACGCATCGACGTGCGGCTCTCGGGTCGGGATTACACGCTCACCACGGCGAACGGGGTGTTCAGCCCCGAGCATGTCGACGACGGCACGGAAGTGCTGCTCGAGAAGGTTCCCGCTCCCCCTGCCTCGGGAGATCTGCTCGACATCGGCTGCGGGTGGGGGCCCATCGCTCTCACCCTGGCACTCGAATCACCCGAGGCCACGGTGTGGGCGGTGGACGTGAACGACCGCGCCCTCGAACTGGTTCGGCGCAACGCGGCCGCTGTCGGCGTCACCAATGTCAACGCCGTGCGGCCCGAGGATGTTCCCGCCGACGTGCGCTTCGCCGCCATCTGGACCAATCCGCCCATCCGCGTGGGCAAGGCCGAGCTGCACGCCATCATGCAGGCGTGGCTGCCTCGCCTGCAGCCCGGGTCGGATGCCTGGATCGTCATCCAGAAGAACCTCGGCGCCGATTCGCTGCACGCCTGGCTCAAGGAGCAGTTCCCCGACCTCGCCGTCACCCGCGAGGGAGTGGGCAAGGGGTACCGGGTGCTGAAGGCCGCTCGCAGCTAGGTTCCGGCCGGAAATGTTGGTGGCGGGCGGTCAGGCCACCGCGTCCGAGGTGGCGAGCTGCCCGCCGGCGTGCGCGATCTCAGCGAGTGCCGCATCGCTGGACTCCGGAGCGACTCCGGCCACGAGGTCGGTGAGCACTCGCACGTGCTGGCCGTGCTCGAGCGCGTTGAGGGCGCTCGCCCGCACGCAGTAGTCGGTCGCGATGCCGACGACGTCGACATCGGTGATGCCCTTCTCGGCGAGCAGCTCCTGCACGGAGTGCCCGGCCTCATCCGTGCCCTCGAAGATCGAGTACGCAGGCTTGCCCTGCCCCTTGAGGATGTGCACGTCGACCGCATCCGTGTTCAGGGCGGGGTGGTACTCGGCACCCGTGGTTCCCGAGACGCAGTGTTGCGGCCACGTGTCGACGAAGTCGGGTGCGGCGCCCTCGGCGAAGTGGCCGCCGTTGGTGTTGTCGCCGTCGTGCCAGTCGCGGGAGGCGAAGACGTAGTCGTAGGCCTGCGGATGCTGCGCGAGCAGCTCGCTGACACCGGCGGCCACCGCCGCTCCCCCGTTCACGCCGAGGGCACCGCCCTCAGTGAAGTCGTTCTGCACGTCGACGATGAAGAGCGCTCGCGTCATGCCTTCATTATCGCCACTCCCGCTCGAGAATCCGGGCTCTCCCTTCGCCGTTGAACCATTTGCTCGCCGTTGATCCGCTACGCCCGGACCAACGGCGACGAAATGGTTCAACGACGGATGTGGGGCGGCGGATGCGGGGCAGCGGGAGCGGCCGGGGCGGCGGGGTGGCTCAGCCGTTGGAGAGGTTGTCCCCGCAGCTGTAGAAGGCGGCCGCGAGCAGGTCGATGGCCTGCTTGGCGTCCTCGTCCACGTCGCCGAGCGCGTAGATCGCGAAGGTCAGCGGCGTGCCGTCCGCCGAGTGGATGATGCCCGAGAGGGTGTAGCCGGTGTCGATCCATCCGGTCTTGGCGAACACCGACCCGATCGCCACGTCGGCGTCGCCCGTGAAGCGGTCGCTGTAGCCGAGGGAACCGGACTTGCCCGATACGGGCAGGCCGTCGAAGATGACGCCGAGGTCGCCCTCCTTGGCATTGATCTTCACGAACAGGCTCGTGAGGTACGAGGGCGGAATGGCGTTGTCGTCGGAGAGACCCGAGCCGTCGACCACTCGGATGCCGCTCGTGTCGATGCCGTAGGACTTCAGCGCGTCGAGCACGGCGGGCTGGATGGCGTCGAAGCTGTTGCCCGTTCCGGCCTTGATCGCGGTGAGGCGCGCGAGCATCTCGGCGATCGTGTTGTCGGAGACGATGAGCGCCTGCTGGATGAGCGAGGAGACCGTCGGCGACTGCACCGAGGCCAGCTGGCTCGCCCCGCTGGGAGCGGTGCCGCGTGAAATGCTCTGGATGCCGCCGAGCGCGTCGGCGAACGCGTCACCGGCGCGGCCGACGGGGTCGTCGCTGCGTGGCGACGTGCTGCGGGCGGGACTGTCACGGTCGCCGTCCACCTCGAGGGCGGCGATGTGCGGCATGTAGCCGTCGCCCTGCTCCTTGGTGTTCCAGCTCGGCTGCCACTCCGGGCCTCCGAAGTACGACGAATCGAGGATGAGCGTCGTGAGGGGCGGGTTCGAGGGGTCGGCATCCCACGCCGTGCGCACCTGGCGGGCGAGGTCATCGAGATGGGCGACGCCGTCGTACGCGGAATCCTGTCCCGTCGGAAGGCGCGAGAGCGTGAGGTCGCCGCCGCCGACGAGCACGACAGAGCCGGGTTCGGCGCCCTTGACGACGGTGGTCGTGGCGCGGTAGTCGGGGCCGAGCACCTTCAGCGCCGCGGCCGAGGTGAGCACCTTCATGACGCTCGCCGCCCGGTTCGGCGTGCCGCCGCCGCGGTCGAAGAGCACCTCTCCCGTCGTCGCGTTGCGCACCTGCGCCTGCATCTGGGCGAGTCTGGGGTCGGTTGCCCGGTCTCCGACCAGGCACGTGCGCACCTTGCTGGCGGCCGGCGCAGCGGCCGGCGTCGGTCGGGCGGTCGCCGTGGGAGTCGGGGTGGCTGCTGCGCGCACCGCGGCGTGCGTCGCCTCCGGGCGGGCGGATGCGGCTCCCGCCGTCAGCGCTCCGCCGGCGAGCAGCGCCACGACGAGGGAACCGGCAGCGATCGCCCACCCGCGCGGGTGCCGCGAGAGCAGCGCGCCGAGGCGCGCTCGCACGGCGGAGGCAGGGGCATCCTTCTCGGTCATCCGCGGTAGCCTACGGCGGCCCGGCTGGGAGAGCGGTGAGGGAGGCTCATGCCTCGCCGGGGTAGCGCAGGCCGATCTGCTCGCGGATGGCGTCGAGGGTCTGCATGATGGCGACGCTCTCGTCGGTGGAGAGGATGTCGCTCGAGATCTTGCCGGCGGCGACCAGTCGCTCGGCCTCGGCCGCCTGGTACTGCATGCCGCGGCCGATCACCTCGCTCTCGAAGGTCTCGATGACCTCGCCGTCGGCGTCGATCACGCGGAACGACGACGGGGTGTACCAGACGCCGTCGATGTCGATGCGGCCCTTCGTCCCCAGGACGGTCGCGACGTTGGGGCCACGCGTGTCGCTCGCCGAGAGGGTCGAGGCGAGCTGGTCGCCGGCGTAGCGGAAGATCGTGGCGACCTGCGCATCCGCCCCCGTCGGCTTGAAGGTCGCCGATGCCTGGATCGACGTGGGCGGGCCGAAGAGGTCGAACGAGAACGAGATCGGGTAGATGCCGAGGTCGAGCAGGGCGCCGCCACCCAGCTCGAGGGCGTTGATGCGGTGCGTTGGATCGGTCGGCAACGACTGGGTGTGGTCGGCGATCAGGGTGTGCACGTCGCCGAGCACGCCCGACGCGACGACCTCGCGAATGCGCACCATGTGCGGAAGCCACCTGGTCCACATGGCCTCGAGCACGAGCAGGTTCTTCTCGCGCGCCAACTCCACCACACGCCGGGCCTCGCCTGCGTTGAGGGTGAACGGCTTCTCGACGAGCACGTGCTTGCCGGCATCGAGCACGAGGGCGGCGTTGTCGGCGTGGAACGGATGCGGCGTGCCGACATAGACGATGTCAACGTCCGGGTCGGCCACGAGCTCCTCGTAGCTGGCGTAGGCCTTCGGGATGTCGAACTCGGCGGCGAAGGCGTCTGCACCGCCCTGGCTCCGCGATCCGACGGCCTGGACGGTGTGCCCGTTCAGCACCAGATCGTTGGTGAAGGCGTGCGAGATGCCGCCCGTCGCAAGAATGCCCCAGCGCAGATTCGTCATGCTTCGAGCGTATGGCACGCAGAACCGCGGCTACGCCTCGACCCGCTCCGTCGGCGCAGCGGGTGCCGGCGCGGGCGGCTGCGCGGCCCGGGCGGGAAGGGCGAACGAGACCGCGATCGCCACGACCGTGAAGCCGATCGCCCACCAGAAGGCTTGGTCGAACGCGAACGCCACGGCGGCCGGACCGGATGCGCCGGCGACCGCGGTCTCGAGGATGACGGCGAGGATCGCCGTGCCGAACGAGCCGCCCAGCTGCTGTGCGAGCCGGGTGATGATGCTCGCGTGCGGCATCTCCGAACGGTCGAGCCCGACGAACGCCACACTCATCACGGGGATCATCACGGCTCCGAGGCCCACGCCACGCACGAGCATCACCGCCATCAGCCACCAGATGCCGGTGTGGGCATCGGCGAGGGCGAAGGGGATGGTCGCCAGGCCGGTCACCGCGAAACCCGCGATGGTGACCCACCGCGCGCCGATGCTGTCGGTCAGGCGACCGGCCAGGGTGCGGCTGAGCAGCGTGCCGATGCCCTGCGGTACCAGCAGAAGACCGGCGGCGAGCGCATCCGTTCCGCGCACGTTCTGGAAGTAGAGGGGCAGCAGCAGCATCGAGCCGTAGAGCGATGCGCCCGAGAGGAACAGCACGAGCGACGACGAGCCGACGGCACGGCGGCGCAGCAGGGCCACGTCGACGAGAGCGTCGGCGGGGCGCCGGCCGGCACGCACCAGGAAGACGGCGAGCAGCACCACTCCCGCGAGAGCCGGTACCAGAACGTCCGCGCGGGTGAAGCCGCCGTCCTTGCCGACGTTCGAGAGACCGTAGAGGATGCCGACCAGAGCCGGGGAGAGCAGCACGAGGCCGAGCACGTCGAGCCGTGCGCGCGTGCGCGGCCCGTCGGCCGGAAGGAAGCGCCAGGCGAGCACCAGCCCCACGAGGCAGAAGGGAACGTTCACCCAGAACAGCCACCGCCAGTCCAGCCAGTTCAGGATGATGCCGCCGAGTGCAGGAGCCAGGATCGGTCCGAGCGCCGCCGGAAGGCTGACCACGGCCATGAGCCTGCCGAGCGACTTGCCCCCGGCGGCCTGCATGACCAGGGTCGCCATGAGCGGCATCATGAGGCCGCCGCCGATGCCCTGGAGCACGCGGAAGGCGATGAGGCTCTGCGCATCCCAGGCGAGGCTCGCGGCGATGGAGGCGACGAGGAACACCGCGAGGGCGAACATCCACACGCGCTTGCCGCCGAAGCGGGCCTGCGCCCAGCCGACGACGGGGATGGTGACGCCGAGCGCGAGCAGGTACCCCGTGCTCACCCACTGGATGACGCCGACGGAGGCGTGCAGGTCGACGGCGAGGGTGTGCAGCGCCACGCTCACGATCGTGGTGTCGAAGATGACCGCGAGTCCTCCGGTCACGAGCACCAGGGCGATCGTGAGCACGCCCCGGTCGAGCTTCTCGGGCTTCTGGGCCATCACATCCTCCTTGTTAGATACGTTAATGTATCTAAATGCCACGATATGCCTCTGCGATAAGATACGCAAATGGATCTTGAAGGCGCTCCCCAGCGACGCCGCGGGCAGGAACTCGAAGACGCCCTGCTGGATGCCGCGTGGGCGCAGTTGATCGAGCGCGGCTACGGCGACTTCACCATCGAGGCGGTCGCCGAGCGGGCGCAGACGAGCCGGCCGGTCATCTACCGTCGCTGGCCGGACCGGGCCGCCCTCGCCCTGGCCGCCCTCGTACACGGCCTCGGTTCCGAATCGATCGAGACGCCGGACACGGGCAACCTGCGTGACGACGTGATCGCGCTGCTCACGAAGGCCAACGAGTCGCGGGCGGCGATCATCCCCCTCGTCAGCGTTCTCATCGGCGCCTACTACGCCGAGACCGGCTCTACCTTCGCCGACATCCGCGCCGCGATCATCGGCGAGCGGGTCGACGCGATGGAGCAGATCCTGAAGCGGGCCGGTGCTCGTGGCGAGATCGACCTCGCTCGAGTCACCCCGCGCGTCGCCGCCGTCGCGGTCGACCTCTTCCGGCACGACGCCCTCATGACACTGCGGCCGCTCACACCCGAGGGCATCCGCGCGATCGTCGACGAGGTCTTCCTGCCCCTCGTCACGCGCTGAGCGAGCGCACGAACGTGCCGGGGATGCCGTCGGCATCCCCGGCACGCGGGTGATCAGTGGCTGCCGAAGAGGGCGACGGCCGCCCAGACGGCGCACTTGTGGCTGGCGGCGAAGTCCTTCTCCACCGTCGAAGCCGGCGTGTTGAGCGAGAGGATGCGGGGATCGAGCGCCTTGAACGCCGGCCAGGCGACCGCATCCGTCGATGGGGACCCGGTCGACGCGAACTGCACCCATGAGGCGCGCATGTTCGCGGCGAGCTGCTCCTGCTGCGCCGAGAGCCCGCCCGGAAGGGCGGAGTTCGGAAGGTCGAACAGGTACTGCAGTTCGGATTGGTGCGTGGCGGCGAAGGGCGGGCCGAGCGCATCGGGCACGTCACGCTGGGGTGCCAGGGCGTCGTTGAACTCGTAGGCGAACGTGGGCACGTAGCGGGATGCCGCGATGTCGACCGCATACGCCGGGCACGAGAAGTTCGCGTCCGAGTTCAGCGTGCTGAACGCGTGCGCCGGCGAGGCGTACTTCGACAGCGGATAGGCCGCCGCGATGAGTGCCGCCTTCGTGCGGCTGATGCCGAAGTTCGTCGCGATGGTCGACACGTAGTTCGACGCCGTCACGGGCCCGGACAGCGGTACGGTGGCCCCCTTCGTCACGCTCAGCCCGATCGTGGTGAAGATGCGCTCCTCCTGGGTGTTCGTGCCGTTGATGATCGGTACGCGGTTGAACCGACCGCTCGCGATCGCCGTTCCGACCGACTCGCGCAGAACCGCACCGTCGACGTAGCCCGGTGTGAACGAGGGCTGCGGGTTGGCGACCAGCGCCTGCACCGGCACGTTCCGCAGGCACTCGGCGGACTGGTCGGCGCAGCCGAGCGCGATGGCACTGGCCTTTCCGGCCTGCTCCGCCTGGTCGAGAGACTGCTGCTGCAGGGCGAAGTCGCCGGCCTGGATGATCGCACGCTGGAACAGGCCCTTGGCGCCTGGCGAGGCGAGCTGGGCGAGCACCGAGAGGCCACCGGCCGAGTGTCCGTCGATCGTGACGTTCCGCGGGTCACCGCCGAACTGGCCGATGTTGCGCTGCACCCATCGCAGCGCCGCCTGCTGGTCCTGGTAGCCGAAGTTGCCGGTGGCGCCGTCGGAGCCGCTGGCGAGGGCCGGATGCGCCAGGAAGCCGAGCAGGCCGAGGCGGTAGTTGAAGGTGACCACGACGGCACCGTTGCTCGCGAGCTTCGTGGGGTCGTAGTCCGCGCCTTCGCCGTACGAGAATCCGCCGCCGTGGATGTAGACGATGACGGGGAGCTTCGAGCGCTGCGCGGCATCCGTCGCCGGGGCGGTGACATTCAGGTAGAGGCAGTCCTCGCTCTGTCCCCACGGGCTCTGGGGCCCCTGCGGGCACACCGGCGGGAAGACGGTCGCCTCCCGCGTTCCCGACCAGGCCGCGACCGGCTGGGGCGGGGTCCAGCGCAGGGCGCCGGTCGGCGGGGCGGCGTACGGGATGCCGCGGAACTGGACGCCCGCCGGCGTCGCGAGGCCGTGGACGGCTCCGTCCGACGTCTGCACGACCGGGTTTGCGGACGGTTCGCCGGCGGTGATCGTGACCTGCGATGCCAGGGTGTCGGCACGTGCCGGAATGACCGACGCCCAGCAGGCGACGAGCACGAGAATCGCTGCGGTCAACGCCGCGATCGTGAGGACGATGCGCTGCGCATCGACGGCGCGGGCCGTGGTGCGAGCGACTTCAGGATGTGTGATCTTCATCGCTCCACCGTGGCGGTGCCACGGCACGGGAGGCACCCGTGCCGACCACGGGCGAACACCCCGGTGCGTCTACCGGCCGCCCGGGCTACACCGGTGCAGGCCGCGGCGAGATGCGCAGTGCACGGGCGAGCTGGCGCCGGGACGAGACGCCGAGCTTCACGAAGACCTTGCGCAGGTGCCACTCCACGGTGCGCGGACTCAGGAAGAGCTGCTCGCCGATCTCAGGGTTGGTGCTTCCTGTCGCGGCGAGCACGGCGATCTGGCGTTCCTGGGCGGTGAGGTCATCGACCGGGCCTGCTGCGGGCTTGTGCACCACCTCCCCGGTGGCGGCGAGCTCCCGCCGCGCACGCTCGGCGAAGCTGTCGGCACCGGTGTCCACGAAGATCTCGTGCGCCCGGCGCAGGTGCTCACGGGAGTCCACCCGCCGGTTCTGGCGGCGCAGCCACTCGCCGTAGAGCAGGTGGGCGCGCGCTAGGGCAGTGCGGATGCGAGTGCGGCCGAGGCGCTCGATCGCCTCGAGGTAGAGGGATTCTGCCCTGTCGTCATCGGCGACGAGGGCCGCTGCGCGGGCCGCGAGGCCGCCGGCCCAGTCCGTGCCCGCCGCCGCCGCGAGTTCCTCGAGCCGGGCGAGCGCCTCCCCGTCTGCGCTGCCGGCGCGCACGGCCGCCTCGACGCGCTCGGGCAGCATCCAGCCCGCGAGCCCGATGTCGTACGGGTGGCCGGATGCCGACTCCGCCACCGCGAGCGCCTCAGGGTAGCGACCGAGCGAGTTGTACAGCAGGGCGTCCTGCCAGGCCATGGTGATGAACCACTGGCCCTCGCCGCGCTCGATGATCTCGGGCCGCAGCCGTTCGGTGACCGCGTGCTGGGTCTCCTCGTCGCCGCGGAAGGTGGCGAGCCAGCCCGCACGGGTCATCGACGTGGGCATTCCCGTGGCATCGATGACCGGCTGCAGTTCCTCCGCGATCGACAGGGCCTCCGCGGTCCGGCCGCTCAGCAGCAGCAACGACGTGCGCTCCGCCATGACGAGCGGCAGCTGGGAGAACGCTCCTTGGCTCCGGCTGATGCGCACCGCACGCGTCGTGAGCACCTCGTAGGCGGCGTCGTCGAGCAGGGCACGGGCGATGGTGCACGCGATGGGGAGCCACTGCAAGAGTCCGCCCGGCGGCGCGGCATCCTCGCCCAGTCCGCGGCGCGGATCGGGCTCGGCGACCGGGGCGGCAGCATCGGCGGATGCCGCGAAGCCCACGAGCCGGTCGAGCGCCTCGCGGAGCACGGGTGCCGCCGCGGGGTATCCGTCGGTGATGAGCGAAGCGAGCCCGCGAATGCCGCCGAGGGCGGCGACCGCGGGCTCGCTCAGCGGCGGCGCCGGTTCGGCGGCGAGCACGGCGGCCGCCACCTCGGGAAGGCCGACGCCCTGGGCAGAGGTGCCGGCCGAGAGCGCCGCGATGATCGCGTCGGCGTACGTGGCCAGCGCGGTCTCGCCGTCGTACCGCTCGAGCTGGCGAGCCGCCGTCACCAGCCGCGCGGCGGCGTCTCGGCCGCGGGTGGTGCTCGAGGCCACGTGTGCGCGCACGAGCTCGATGCGGGCACGCTGGTGCTCATCGAGCAACGTCGGGTCGATGAGCTCGAGCAGCCTGAGCGCATCGTCCATCGCACCCGCCCGGTACATGTCCTCGGCCGCCATGAGCGCGCGGCGTGAACGCATCGTCGGGTCGGGGGTCAGTTCCGCACCGCGTGCGTGGAACATCGCGCCAGCGGCCATGCCGCCACGGGCCTGTGCCCGCCGGGCGGATCGTACGAGCTCGGCGGCGACGTCTTCGTCGAACCCGATCGCCGCCTCCGCGAGGTGCCAGGCGCGCCGATCGGGGTCCGACGACGGGTCGGTCGCCCCGGCGAGCGCGCGGTGCGCTGCCCGGCGCGCCCCGACCGGGCTCGCCCGCACGACCGCAGATCGCACGAGCGGATGCCGGAACCTCACCCGGGCGCCGAACTCGATCAGGCCCTCCTCGTCGGCGGCGATCAACGCCTCCGGGTCGATGCCGAGGGCCTCGATCCCGTGCTGGATCAGCACGGGATCGCCGACGGGTTCCACTGCCGCGACGAGCAGCGCCGACCGCGTCGCCGCCGGCAGCGACCGGATGCGGTCGATGAAGCTGTCCTCGATGCGACCTGTCAGGCTCGGCGGGGCGGTCATGCCGTACCCGCCCGCGATCTCGACCGTCTTCCTCCCGCGTGAGAGTTCGATCAGGGCGAGCGGATTGCCGTGCGTCTCGGCGACGAGCCGATCCCTCACGTCGGGATCGAGCGGCCCCGAGATCACCGACTCCAGCAGCAGCCGGGCATCCGCGGGCTCGAGCCCCTCGACGACGAGGTCCTCGATGCCGGCGAAGACCTCGCCCACGGGCTCGCGCACGGCGAACAGGATGCCCACCGACTCGACGAGGAGCCGTCGTGCGACGAAGGTGAGCACCTGCGCAGAGCCGCGGTCCAGCCACTGGGCGTCATCGACCAGGCAGAGCACCGGTCGCTCTGCGGCCGCCGCCGCGAGCAGGCCGAGCACCGCGAGGCTCACGAGAAACCGATCCGGGGCATCGCCGCCCCGCAGCCCGAAGGCGACGCCGAGGGCGGCCGCCTGCGGGGCGGGCAGGGCGTCGAGCCCGTCGAGCAACGGCGAGCACAACTGGTGCAGGCCGGCGTAGGCCAGTTCCATCTCGGACTCGACGCCCGTCGCGCGCAGCACGCGGAAGGCCGTCGCCCGTTCGGCGGCGTACTCGATCAACGCGGACTTGCCGACCCCGGCATCCGCCCGCAGGACGAGCGCCCGACTCTGACCTCCGCCGAGGCTGGCGATGACGCGGTCGATCGCCTCGCACTCGCGCCGGCGGCCGAGCAGCCCTCGGCCGGCCGTCGTGTGCTCCATGATCGCCGATCCTATTGTCATCGCCGAGGTCTTCGCACCGCCCCTGTCAGTCCTGCAGTCCCCGGATGAGATCGATCGAGCGGATGGCCCATCGCTCGCCGTCGTGTCGGTACCCCTGATGCAGCCGGCAGTGACCCCGTAGGGCATGTCCGTCACCGCCGATCACGTATTCGGCGGCCCACACGCCCTCCGCACTCGTCTGCGATCGCAGGGTGAGCTCGGCACCGAACGCGTGCACGACGAGCACGCTTCCGGCGACTTCGAGCTCGATCGTCGCTCCGATGTGCGGGCTGAGCGCGAACCAGGCGAGCGAGCCATCCGGCTCGTAGACCCGTAACTGCGCGTCGTGGGTGAAGCAGCGTTCGAATTCATCCCAGGCGCTCTCGCCCAGGGAACGACAGAGCCTTCCTTGGAGGGAACGGAGCTCCTCGAAGACGAGCAGCCGGTGCAGCTCTGCGGATGCCTCACTCACTCAGGCAACTCCTGGCCCGTCGCCGCTCTCACCATGTACTCGGCGTACCACTCCGGCCAGCCGGCGTCTTCGTGGCCGATCCTCGCCTCGTGCGCCCCATGCGCCTGCGCGGCAGCACGCAGCGCCCTCGCAAGCTCGGCAGCCGAGCCGTATCGCGTCCGCACGATCCTCCCCGGGATGCGCTCGGTGATCTCCTGCACGAGCCATTCGTTGCCGTCGGGATCTTCGAAGGCGATCCAGGAGCCGTAGGAGCGGCGTTCGGCCGCGGGTCCGGGCACGCGTTCGCGGGCACCACCATGGCGGAAGACGCCGCTGGCGTCATGCCAGACCTCGCCGACCTGCGCTCCGTTCGCCTCGAGGTCGCGTCGCGCTGCCTCGATATCCGAGGTCACGAGCTGCAGGCCCCGTACAGAGCCCGGCTCCGCCTCCGTGACGCCGGAGCCGAAGATGATCGACGTCGGCGAACCGGGCGGGGTGAATTCGACGACCCGATAGTCGGACGCGATGGCGAGGTCGACGTCGAGGCGCCAGCCCAGGCCCGCGTAGAACGCCTTGGCGCGATCGACGTCGGACACGGGTATGACGACCACCTCGAGCGCGAACTCGGGGCCTTCCTGCCGCGGCGCGGCATCCGTAACGGTGCTGCTCACCTGCGTCATCTCGGTGTCCATGGCGACACCACTTCCTTTCACTCGGAGGCTCTGAATCGGATCTCTGCGGCTACTCGGCCGCGACGGGCTGCGCGTCGAGGCTATTCGGCCGCGACGGGCTGCGCGTGCAGGGGACCGCTGAACGACTTGCGCAGCGAGCTCGGAGCAACGAGGGGCAGCAGTGCTGCGAGCAGCTTGCGCGTGAACGTGCCGGGATGCCGGGTCAGCTCGACGTCGACGCGGGTGTGGTCGGGTCCGGGCGTGAGCTGGAACACCCAGCCGCCTCCCGGGCCGAAGACCTTCGAGTCGAGCGTGGTGATGTTCACCCGGTTGGCGTCCTCGTCCCAGTCGTAGCGGGCGTGCTCCCACGCAGCGGCGGTTCCCTCGGTGACATCGGCCCAGTTCTCGCCGATCGCATGCACCTGGAAGTGGTCGGCGTCGATCGTGGGCCAGAGCTCAGGGCGGGCCGGACTGAAGTCGGTGAGCACCGCCATCAGTTCGGGCGCGCTCAGCGTGGAGGTGAGGTGAAATCTGACGGTCGGCATGGTGGTTCCCTTCGTGGTGCGACCTGCTTCCGGTCGTACCGGTGCATCGGCACACCCCACGTTCCCGCGCAGAGGGTTCTCGCTGCGCCCGTGTCGGCCACGGGTCGATCCCCGGGCGGGCAACGATCCATGGCCAGTCGGCCCGACGTTCCCCGAACCCCGAGCGGGTTCCCGAGCTGCCCGGACACCCGTGTCCTGCACACCCGTGTCCGTTCCGGGTGGTTGCACGGGCGCCCTGCCCACCGGCGGCGAGGCACAGTGAAGAGACGAAGAGCCGGGCGCATCCGGCAGGAGGGACGTTCTCATGAACGAGCAACGCAGAGCACCGGGCGAGGACTTGATCTGGATGATCACGGGAAGCTCCCGCGGCTTCGGAAGGCGGATCGTCGAGGCGGCGCTCGAACACGGCGACCGCGTCGTGGCGACGGCGCGCAGAGGGTCGGCACTCGACGACCTCGCAGAGCGGTACGGTCCGGATCGCCTGCTCGTCGCCGACCTCGACGTCACGGACCCGGAGGCGGCGAAGCGCGTCGTGAGCCGGGCCGTCGACCGGTTCGGACGCCTGGACGTGGTGGTCGACAACGCCGGCTACGCGAACAGCGGGCCGATCGAGGAGTTGCCCGAGGATGACTTCCGGGCGCAGGTCGAGACGAACTTCTTCGGCGTGGTCAACGTCACGCGAGCAGCACTGCCCGTCTTCCGCGCCCAGCGCTCGGGGCTCTTCCTGCGGTTCTCGTCGGTGGGCGGCCGCATCGGTGGCACGCCCGGCCTCAGCGCATACCAGGCCGCGAAGTTCGCGGTCGAGGGTTTCTCGGAGGTTCTGGCGGCGGAGACCGCGCCCTTCGGCGTTCGGGTCGTCATCGTCGAGCCGGGTGCCTTCCGCACCGACTGGCAGGGCGACTCGATGAGGATGCATCGGGTCGGCACCGACTACGAGCCGACGGTCGGCGCGATCCACGCGATGCGTCGCGAGAGCGACGGCACGCAGCCGGGTGATCCGGTGCGTGGCGCTCGGGTGCTCGTGGCGCTCGCCCACGGCGACCTTCCGGGGGCGGGAGAGGGCCTGCCGCTTCGGTTGCCACTGGGGAGCGACGCGGTCACGCGCGTGCTGAGCGGTGACCAGGCCCGGCTCGACGAGGCGAAGGCGTGGGCGCACGTCGGCCGGTCCGCCGACTTCGCCGCCTCCGACTCCCCCGACATCGCCTCCCCCGACATCGACTCCACCGACGTGGCGGCCGGCGCTGTCCCGGACAGGGGGGCTGCGGTGCCGTGAGCGGGAACCGCGACGACATCGCGGGGCCGCAGAGCGGAGCCGACGCGCCGAGCTGGCTGATCCGGACCGCCGGCTCGGCGGCACCGGTCCGCCGCGACGGCGACCGCGTGAGCATGTTCGAGATCTTCTTCGACCTCGTCTTCGTGTTCGCCCTCATGCGCGTGATCGAGCTGATGGACGCGCAGGCGACATCCGTCGGCCTCGGTCGCGGACTGCTTCTGCTCCTGCTGCTGTGGTGGGCATGGTGTGCCTTCATCTGGCTGGGCAACCGGGTACGCCTGGACCGCGGGCTCGTCGTCGTCGCGATCCTCGTGGCGATGGGCGCCCTGTTCGTCGCTGCCCTCGTGATCCCCTACGCCTGGTCGGCCCACTCGGGCTGGCTGAGCCCGCCCCTCGTTCTCGCCCTCGCGTTCGCCGTGGTGCGCTCGAGCTACGTCTCGACCTTCCTGTGGAGCTCGCGCGGCGACGCGCGTCTGCGCAGGCAGGTGCTGATCGATGCGATTCCGCAGACGGTCTCCAGCGCCCTCCTCGTGGTCGGCGCCGTTCTCGGCGGCGACCTGCAGGCGGCATGCTGGGCGGTGGCCTTCGGGCTCGACTTCGGCGTCGGCTGGCTCTTCTCCCGGTACAGCGGCTGGCGTGTGGCCAGTCCCGCGCACTTCGTCGAGCGGCACGGCCTCGTGCTCATCATCGCTCTCGGCGAGACGGTGTTCTCGTCGGGGGCCGGGCTGGAATCCTCGACGCCAGGAGTCACCGTGGACGGGCTGTCCATCCTCGTGGCCGTGCTGGCGTTCGTCGTCGTGGTCGGGCTGTGGTGGACGTACTTCCGCGGCCCTTCTGCAGACGCACAGCAGGTTCTCGTGCAGGCGACACCGAGACGGCGCCCGGCCCTCGCCCGGGACGGCTACACGCTGGGTCACCTTCCGCTCGTCGCGGGGGTGGTCTACGTCGCGCTCGGCATCCGGCTCATGCTCGAAGACGTCGTCGCCGACCCGGCTTCCCCGGCACGCGGGATCACCGTGGTGGCGCTCAGCGGCGGCCTCGCGTGCTACCTGCTCGGGCTCGGCCTGTTCGCGCGCATCTTGATCGGCCGGTGGAGTCGTCCACCGATCATCGCGGGCGTTGCCGCGCTGGTACTCGGAACCGTCGCCGCCGCGGTCCCCTCACTGGTGACGCTCTTGCTCGTCACGGCACTCGCCGTCACCGCCGCCATCACCACCGCAGCATCGACAACTCCTCACCGCTCGGCTCCTGCCGACGGCCGATAGCCCAGTACCCGCAATCCAGAGCCGGTAGCCCAGTACCGGCAATCCAGAGCCGGTCGCCCAGGCCGGCAGAAAGAATGACAAGACATGCCTCTGAAATCCGCCATCACCCTGCGCGACCTCTCATTCGAGTGGCCCGATGGAACGTCCGCTCTCGACCACGTCGATGGCACCTTCTCGTCGGGTCGTACCGGCTTGGTCGGCCGCAACGGCGCCGGCAAGTCCACCCTGCTGCGGCTCATCGCGGGCGAGCTGCACCCGACGTCGGGCCGGATCGACACCGTCGGCGACGTCGGCTACCTGCCGCAGACGCTCACGCTGACCACGACGACGAGCATCGCCGAGCTGCTCGGCATCTCCGGCACGCTCAGCGCCCTCCGCGCCATCGAGTCGGGGGATGTCGATGAGCGGCACTTCGACGCCGTCGGGGAGGACTGGGACATCGAGTCCCGCGCCGGTGAGGCGCTCGCCGAGATCGGCTTCACCGCCGCCGACCTCGACCGACGGGTCGAGGAACTCTCCGGCGGCGAGGCCATGCTCATCGCGATCACCGGCCTGCGCCTGCGGCGCACAGCCATCACCCTGCTCGACGAGCCCACCAACAACCTCGACCGGGAAACCCGGCAGACGCTCGCGGGAATCATCGACGCCTGGCCGGGCACGCTCGTCGTCGTGAGCCACGACCTCGAGCTGCTCGAGCACATGGACGACACCGCCGAACTGCACGCGAGCCGTCTGGACGTGTTCGGCGGCCCCTACAGCGCCTGGCGAGAGCACCGTGAGCAGGAGCAGTCAGCGGCGACCCAGGCCGCCCGAGCCGCCCAGCAGGCATTGAAGGTCGAAAAGCGGCAGCGCGTCGAGGCCGAGACGAAGCTGGCTCGACGCGAGCGCACCGCCAAGAAGACGCAGAAGGACGGCGGCATCCCGAAGATCCTGGCGGGCGCCCGCGCGAGCAAGGCCCAGGCATCCGCCGGCTCGCTGCGCAGCACCCTCGACGACAAGGTGCAGGCGGCGCAAGCCGCTCTCGACGCTGCCGACGCCCGGGTGCGGAATGACGAGCACATCCACCTCACCCTGCCCGACCCGGGTGTGCCGCGCAGCCGCCGCATCGCCGAGATCCACGACGGAGAGCGCACGATCGCGATCCAGGGTCCGGAACGGGTCGCGCTCGTCGGACCCAACGGCAGCGGCAAGTCCACACTGATCCGACGGCTGCTCGCCGGCAGCGAGACGCCCGACGGCCGACCGCACGGGCGGCTGCTCACCGAGCGCGTGGCCGTTCTGCCGCAACGCCTCGACACCCTCGACGATGCCGCGAGCGCGCTCGAGAACGTGGAGAACGTCGCGCCGACCCTTACCCCCGGCCTTCTCCGCAACCAGCTCGCGCGGCTGCTGCTGCGCGGGGACAGCGTCGACCGGCCGGTCTCGACCCTGTCGGGCGGGGAACGCTTTCGGGTGGCGCTCGCCAGGCTGCTGCTCGTCGATCCGCCGGCGCAACTGCTCATCCTCGATGAGCCGACGAACAACCTCGACGTCGAGAGCGTCGAGCACCTCGCCGAAGCCCTCGAGGCCTATCGGGGCGCCCTGCTCGTCGTAAGCCACGACCAGTCGTTCCTGGACCGCCTGGGCATCGACACCGTCATCGAACTCGATGCTGCGGGGCGCATCAGGCGGGGCGGCGAGCGGCGCGACTGACCGGGCCGCTCGCCGCATCCGTCACAGTGCGGCCAGCGCCTCGCGGAGCGTCGCGATCCAGGCGTCGGCGACAGACGGGTCGGAAAGCGAACCGTGGTGGCCGGGGAAGACGACGAAGGGCGCATCCAGTCCATCGGCGACCCGTCGAGCCGTGCGGCCGAACGGCAGGTCGAGGCTGAGGCGGCCGGCTCCGGCGACGACGCTCACGCCGTTCCGGCGGATGGCGTCGAGGTCGGGCTTGTAGTCGGTGAGGGGCAGCATCTGGTGCTTCACGTAGAACTCGGCGAAGTCCAGGCCGGGCACCTGGTCGGCGCCGGGACGGATCGCCGCGACCTCTTCCGTCGTGAACGGCTTGCCGTCATTGAAGGGCAGCTGGGTCAGCAGGAGGAAGTCGAAGAAGGCGGCCTTCGCGCCATCGGTCCACGCGGCGCGGTAGATCTCGGCGATCCGGGCCTGGATGTCGTCCGCATCGGGCAGCACGCGCACGACCGGCGGCTCGTGGGCGACGAGACCGGCGACCACCTCGGGGTGGTTCTTCGCCAGCTCGAGCCCGACCTCGGCGCCGGCGCTGCTGCCGACCACGAGCGCCCGCTCGATGCCCGCGGCCTGCAGCACCGCGACGACGTCGCGGGCCTGCTGCCCGATCTCGTACCTCCGCGGCTCGTTGCCGCTGCTGCGGCCGAAGCCGCGCGGGTCGTAGGTGATGACGGTGTGGTCCTGGGCCATCGGGTCGGCCACGAGGCCGTAGGCGCTCGCGTCGCCCGGCGTTCCGGGCAGAAGGACGAGGGGTTCGCCCTCCCCACGCACGTCGAAGACGATGCGGTCGCCCTCGACGTCGACGTGGTTCGTCGTGATTCCGGTGACGCTCTCCTGGATGGACATTCGGTGACTCCTTCGCTCGATGTTCGCACGACGCAACGGATGCGCCGGTCGCGACCGGGAGCACTCCCTGGGCCCCGGCTGTCTCGAGGATGCCTCGCCGCCGCACGCCGGCGCGCCAGTGGGATGCCCGGGCCGGCACCCGGGTGCACGGACGGAGCGGGAGAATCGCGAGGAGTGATCGGGCGGAGAAGCCGCGACCGATGACAGGTATGGGGCCGCCTGTGGGAATCGAACCCACGACCTATTCATTACGAGTGAATCGCTCTGCCGACTGAGCTAAGGCGGCATCCGTTCGCCGGATGAGGCGGTGCCCATGGGCACGGTAAGAAAGCATACCGTGTCTGAGGCGCTGCCTCGAACGCGGCGGCAGGGTCCGCATCTCGGCCCCGACAGGCTCGGACTTAGCGCCATGCCCGCAGGCGCGAGCTCAGCACTTCGGGTCGGAGGACGGCGCCTTTCCGGTGAGCAGGTAGGTGTCGACCGCGTCGTTCACGCACGAGTTGGACTTGTTGTAGGCCGTGTGACCCTCGCCGTGATAGGTCACGAGAACGCCCTTGTCGAGCTGGTCGGCAAGTGCCTTCGCCCACACGTACGGGGTCGCGGGGTCGTTCGTGGTACCGACGACGACGATAGGCGGAGATCCCTTCGCGTGGATCGGTTCGCGGTCTGCCCGGGTCGTGTACGGCCAGTTGGCGCAGGTGATGTCGCCGTACGACATGTACAGGCCGATCGTGGGAGCGGCCTTCTCGAGTTCGTCGGCCTGCGCCCGCATGGTGGCCGGATCGGCGTTGTAGCTGTAGTCCATGCAGTTGACCCCGAGGAACGCCTCGGTCGAGTTGTCGCGGTAGCTGCCGTCCTTGTTACGCCCGTTGTACTCGTCCGCGAAGTAGAACGCGGTGTCGGCCTCGCCCGCCATCACGGAGTCGAACATCTGGCTGAGCGCCGGCCAGCCCTCCTGGGAGTACAGGGGGTAGATGATGGCCGTCAGCAGCGCCGAGCTACCGAGCTCGCGGCCGTCTGTCGCCCTGATGGGCTGGGCCTGCACCGAGTCGAGCAGCGCACGAACGGTGCCCATGGAATCGTCGACGGATCCCGTGAACGGGCAGGTCTTGCTGTCGCCGAGGCAGTCGGTGAGATAGGCGCGCAGAGCGCTCTCGAAGCCCTTGGCCTGCTCCTTGGTGACCTCGAAGTTGTCGGAGGTGGGGTCCAGCGCACCGTCGAGCACCATGCGGCCCACCTTCTCGGGGAACAGCCCGGCGTAGTTCGCGCCGAGCGCGGTGCCGTAGGAGTAGCCCAGGTAGCTCAGCTTCTTGTCGCCGAGCACGGCCCGCAGCAGGTCCATGTCGCGGGCGGCGCTGACCGTGTCGATGTTGTCGAGCAGAACGCCGGTGTTCGCGTTGCAGGCCTGGGCGAACGACTGCGCTGAGGCCTGCTGCGCCGCGATCCATGGGTCGCTGCCGATGTCTCCGGGGGCGATCGAGTACAGGTACTGGTCCATCTGAGCCGGCTGGTAGCACGCGACGGGCGTCGACTTGTTCACGCCACGAGGGTCGAAGCCGACGACGTCGAAGTGCTCCTGCAGCTTCTTGTCGACCGCGTAGTCGAGGGAGTCGCGCACGAAGTCATAGCCCGATCCGCCGGGACCGCCCGGATTGACCAGCAGGGAGCCGATCTTCTGCCCTGTCGCCGGATGCCGGATGAGGGCCAGCTCGACGTCGGCCGCCGCGGGGTCGCGGTAGTCGAGGGGCGCCTTCGCCGTCGTGCACTGCATGTCGTCCTCGCAGTCGGTCCAGACGAGCTTCTGCGTGTAGAACGGGGCGAGTTCGGCGCTCGTGGCCTCCCCCGTGGGCGTGGAGGTGTTGGAGACCGGCGCCTTGGCCGTGCCGAAGCATCCGCTGAGGGAGAGGGCGACGAGTGCCGCGACGGCGGCCGCCAGGCCGACTCGACGGCGAGGGGTGGTTCTCATGCGGCGATCGCCTCCGTGCGTCGGAACGAAATGAGCATGGCCTCGAGGCACAGCAGGGGTGCCACGTTGCCGTCGATGCGCTGGCGGGCGATCGTGATGGCGTCGAGCGACGCCAGTGTCTGAGCGGGGGTGCTGGCAGTGGCCGCCCGCCGCAGCGACTCCTCGAGCTCGAGGTTGATGAGCGAGTCCGTGCGACCTAGCTGCAGCATGAGCAGGTCGCGGTACAGCGTCGAGAGATCCACGAGGATGCGGTCCAGCCCATCGCGGAGGCTGCGCGTCGCGCGGCGCTTCTGGTCGTCTTCGAGCGCCTTCACCTGACCGCGCAGGCCCGCCGGGACCGCCTGGCCGGCCTCGATGCCGAGGGAGTGCAGGGTCTTCTCGCGTTCCTCGGCGTCGCGCTCCGCGGTGATGGCCTTGGCGTCGTCGCCGGCGATCTCCATCATGCGCGCGGCGGCGGCGACGGCTTGGCGCACCGAACGGATGCCGAGGGCCGCGACCAGGGTCTCGTTGCGGCGTTCTCGGGCCTCCGCGCTCGTGGCGAGCCGTCGCGCCATGCCGATGTGGCTCTGCGCGTGGCGCGCTGCACGCTCGGCCACGTCGGCGTCGACTCCCTCTCGGCGCACCAGCAGATCGGCGACGTCGTCGACGTTCGGCACCCGCAGGCGCACACTGCGCACGCGGGAACGGATGGTGGGGATGAGATCGGCCTCACTCGGAGCGCAGAGAATCCACACGGTGCGCTCCGGCGGTTCCTCCAGGGCCTTCAGCAGCACGTTCGAGGTGCGCTCGGGCATGCGGTCGGCGTCTTCGATCACCATCACCCGGTGTCGTCCGACCGACGGGGAGTACGAGGAGGAACGCACGATGGAGCGCACGTCGTCGACCTTGATCGAGACGCCCTCCGTCGAGAGCACCGTGAGATCGGGATGGCTGCGGGCCTCGACCTGCTTCGCCGTGACCGCGTCGCCGTCGGGGTCGCCCGAGATGAGCGCCGTCGCGAAGGCATAGGCCAGATTGGAGCGTCCGGAGCCGGGCGGACCGGTGATGAGCCAGGCGTGCGACATGGCGGAGTCGCCCGCCTGGGAGGGCGCGAGCTCGCCGGCGGGCGCATCCGTCGCCGGGGTGCTGCGGGGAGCGGATGCAGCGGTCGCCGCCGCGCGGAAGAGCGCGATGGCCTCAGCCTGGCCGGTCAGCTCGTCCCACACGCTCATGGCTCAAGGCTACCTTCGGCCGCCGACTCCGCAGGCCGGTCGGGGCCCCTCTTCGCCCCTCTGCACACGGTCGCGGGCGGCACCGGGTTTCGCGTCAGCGGCTCAGCCAAGCAGCGGGGCGACGCGGTCGCGGATGAGGGCGGCGATGCGCTCCACCGGCAGGGTCGCGTCGACCACGAGGAAGCGCTCCGGTTCCGCGGCCGCGAGCTCGAGGTAGGCGGCGCGTACGCGTGCGTGGAACTCGCCCTTCTCCGCCTCGAGGCGGTCGTAGCGCGTGCGCGTGGCATCCAGCCGCCCGCGCGCAACGCCCTCGTCGAGGTCGAGCAGCACGGTGACGTCCGGCAGCAGGGAGTCCGTCGCCCAGAGGGAGAGCTCGCGCACCTCGTCGCCGCCGAGAACCCGGCCGGCACCCTGGTAGGCGACCGAGGAGTCGATGTAGCGGTCCTGGATGACGATCTCGCCGCGCTCGAGCGCCGGCCGCACCTTCGTCGCGATGTGGTGGGCGCGATCGGCCGCGTAGAGCAGCGCCTCGGCACGGGGCGCGATGTCGCCGGTGTGGTGCAGCACGATCTCGCGGATCTCGTGTCCCACGTCTGTTCCGCCGGGCTCGCGGGTGCGCACGACGGTGCGCCCCGCATCCGACAGCCAGCCTTCGAGCAGGGCGGCCTGGGTGGACTTGCCCGAGCCGTCACCGCCCTCGAGGGTGATGAAGAGTCCCCGAGCGGTCATGCTCGACGGAGGCGCGCTGTCGCTCACTTCTTCTTGGCGGGCGTCTTGCGCGCGGCGGGCTTACGGGCCGGTGCGCGCTTGGGAGCCGGAGCCTTGGCACGCTTGTCGGCCAGCAACTGCACGGCACGCTCGAACTCGATGTCGTCGACGGACTCGCCGCGCGGAATGGTCGCGTTGGTCTCGCCGTCGGTGACGTAGGGACCAAAGCGGCCGTCCTTGAGCTTGATCGGCTTGCCACTCACCGGGTCGGCCTCGAACTCCTTGAGAGCACTCGAGGCGCGCCGGGCGCCGTACTTCGGCTGTGCGAACAGCTCGAGCGCGGCCGGCAGGTCGACCGTGAAGATCTCGTCCTCGCTGGTGAGCGAGCGCGAGTCGGTGCCCTTCTTCAGGTACGGGCCGAACTTGCCGTTCTGCGCCGTGATCTCGGCGCCGCTCTCGGGGTCGGCGCCCACGACGCGCGGCAGGTCGAGCAGCCGCAGGGCGGTGTCGAGGTCGATCGTGGCGAGGTCCATGGTCTTGAACAGCGACGCCGTGCGCGGCTTCTCGACGGGCGCCTTCTTGGTGCGCTTCGCGGGCGCCGGCGCATCCGTCACCTCGCCCGTGGCGGTGTCGACGGAGGTCTCGGGCTCGGCGGGCGGGTCGGCCTCGGTGATGTACGGGCCGAACCGGCCGTCTTTCGCGAGCACCTGCTTGCCGTTCGCGGGGTTGACGCCGATGACGCGGTCGGTGACGACGGGTGCGTCGATGAGTTCGCGCGCCTTGTCGGGCGTGAGCTCGTCGGGGGCGAGTTGCGGCGGGATGTTGACGATGCGCGGCTTGGCGTCGGCCGGCGCATCGGGGTCGGTGACCTCGAGGTAGGGACCGTACTTGCCGAACCGCAGCGTGATTCCATCGCTGATGGGACGGCTGTTCACCCCGCGGGCGTCGATCTCGCCGAGGTTGTCGATGACCTGGCGCAGGCCCTTGTGGCGCTCGTCGCCGAAGTAGAACTGCGTGAGCCAGCCGACGCGATCGGCCTGGCCGTTGGCGATCTCGTCGAGGTCGTTCTCCATCTCGGCGGTGAAGTCGTACTCGACGAGGTCGCCGAAGTGCTCCTCGAGCAGCTGCACGACCGGGAAGGCGATCCATCCGGGAACGAGAGCCTGCCCGCGGTGCTCGACGTAGCCGCGGTTCGAGATGGTGTCGATGATCGACGCGAACGTCGAGGGCCGGCCGATGCCCTTCGCCTCGAGCTCCTTGACGAGGCTCGCCTCGGTGTAGCGCGGGGGCGGGCTGGTCTCGTGACCGGTGGGCTCCACGTCGACCAGGGCGAGCTTCTGGCCCTCTTCGAGCGGCGGCAGCTTGCTCTCCGAGGGCTCGCTCGGCGCGTGCCGCTCCTCGTCGCGGCTCTCCTCGTAGGCGTTCAGGAAGCCGCGGAAGGTGATGACCGTACCGCTCGCTGCGAATTCTGCGGTCGTGTTGGAGGCGAGCTCGTGCGCGGCCTGGCCGGTGGGTCCGGCTGTGATGGTGACGGATGCGGTGACACCCTTCGCGTCGGCCATCTGCGAGGCGACGGTGCGCTTCCAGATGAGCTCGTAGAGCTTCAGGTCGTTGCCGTGCAGCGACGAGGAGACCTGTGCCGGAGTGCGGAAGGTGTCGCCCGAGGGACGGATGGCCTCGTGCGCCTCCTGCGCGTTCTTGGACTTGCCGGTGTAGACGCGGGGCTTCTCGGGGATGCTGTCGGCACCGTAGAGGCTCGCGGCCTGCTTGCGTGCGGCGGTGATGGCCTGCTGCGAGAGCGACACCGAGTCGGTGCGCATATAGGTGATGTAGCCGTTCTCGTAGAGCGACTGGGCGACGCTCATCGTCTGCCGGGCCGAGAACCGCAGCTTGCGGGCGGCCTCCTGCTGCAGCGTCGACGTGGTGAACGGCGCGGCCGGGCGACGGGAGTAGGGGCGCGACTCGACCTTCGACACGGTGATGTCCACGCCGGCGCGCAGCGCGTCGGCCAGAGCCGTCGCGGCGGCGGTGTCGAGCACGGTCGCCTTCGAGGTCAGGTTTCCGCGGTCATCGAAATCACGGCCAGAGGCGATGCGCTGGCCGGCCACGCGGACGAGCCGGGCTTCGAAGGAGTCGGCGGCGGAAGCATCCGTCCCGAGGGCGGTCGAGAGGTGCGCTGCGAGGTCCCAGTAGGAGGCCGGAACGAAGGCGAGGCGCTCGCGCTCGCGGTCGACGACCAGTCGCGTCGCCGCGGACTGCACCCGGCCGGCCGAGAGGCCCGGGCCCACCTTGCGCCACAGCACCGGCGAGACCTCGTAGCCATAGAGGCGGTCGAGGATGCGTCGCGTCTCCTGCGCGTCGACGAGGGCGGTGTCGAGTTCGCGGGTGTTCTCCTTGGCGGCCAGGATGGCGTCTTTGGTGATCTCGTGGAAGACCATGCGCCGCACCGGAACCTTGGGCTTCAGCTCCTGCAGCAGGTGCCACGCGATGGCCTCGCCCTCGCGGTCCTCATCAGTGGCGAGCAGGAGCTCGTCGGCGTCTTTGAGGGCGCGCTTCAGGTCGGCCACGGTCTTCTTCTTCGACGCGGAGACCGTGTAATAGGGCTCGAAGCCGTTGTCGACGTCGACGGAGAACTTGCCGATAGAGCCCTTCTTCAACTCCGGAGGCAGGTTCTTGGGCTCGATGAGGTCGCGGATGTGCCCGACGCTCGAGAGCACTTCATATCCGTCGCCGAGGTAGCCGGCGATGGACTTCATCTTTGTCGGCGACTCGACGATTACCAGCTTCTTGCCAGGCACGAGACTCCTTATCTCTGGATGCACGCTCGATCAGCGCACTTTCGTGGGGGAATGGATGCTTCTGCCCCCCGCACCCTCAACGGCACACCATACACATATGCAGACACTGATTGCTTGATGTATGCCGATGAATGGTCTAGGGGACGTGCCGCGAGCGGCATCCGGAACGGGCCGCAATGCCCTTGAATCTGTGCGGCGCGGGAGGACAATGGCCTCATGAGCACCTATACCGCGAAGCTCACCGACGGGCCCCTCGAAGGACGCACGATCACGACCGACTTCCTGGACTCGGGCGATCCCCAGCCTCGCCTGGAGATTCCCGCGGGCACCGGCCAGAAGCGCTACCTCTACGTACGCACGGCGGGTCGCGAGTTCTCGACCGAGGGCGAGGACCGTCCGAGTGCCGTGGACTACCGC
The DNA here is from genome assembly GCF_037404875.1 of Rathayibacter sp. YIM 133350. Lineage (NCBI taxonomy): Bacteria > Bacillati > Actinomycetota > Actinomycetes > Micrococcales > Microbacteriaceae > Rathayibacter > Rathayibacter sp. YIM 133350. The sequence goes on along the minus strand of NZ_JBBELO010000028.1, from coordinate 81,194 downwards.
TACCTGGAGTCGCTCGTCGGCTGATCGGGCGCGGTATCGGTTGATGGGTCGCTCGGCGGCCCGGCCGGTGGCCCGGCTCGCGATCGCGCCGCGACCAGAAACGTCGTCCACGGGATCGCAGCACCGACGCTGACGGTCTCCCCCTCCACATCGCACTCCGCGAGACTCGCGCCGTTGGCCGCCAGCACCTGCGCGGCGGCTTCGCAGACCGACGCCCCGGGCAGGGCTCCAGATGCCACGTCGGCGGCCGCGAGCGCCGCCGCATCCGCAGCCCCGGCGACCCGCTGACGCACCACGAAGACGCCGAGCACGGCAGCCATCGAGATCGCAACCGTGGCGACGGTGCCGATGACCGCCACCGCCAGCACCGTGCCGGCACCACGCTCGTCTGCGAGTACTCTCACTGTCTTCTCCTCTCTGCTCTGTCTCTGCGCCATTTGCCCAACTCCGAGTTCCTCGTGCCTCGCCGGGGTTTCAGCGTCCGCCGTCGAGGGCACACGACCGTGCGGCCACCTGCACGCCGGCGAGCGGTGAGCCCCGCGCCGCGGGAGCCTGCACGCGCGCACAGACGAGACCGCCGCCGTGGTCGACCGTTACCGTCGCGCCGGCGACGGCTCCGGCAGCGAGGGCGGAAGCCGCTGCCGCCGCGTCTCCGCGCGACAACGCCCGAGCGACCTGGGCCGCAGCATCCGTCACCCGCACCTGAACCGAGACGATCTGCACGGCTGCGAGGCACGCCGCGAGCACGAGCACGACCGTGGGCAGCGCGACCGCGAGCTCTGCGGTCACGCTGCCTCGGCTCTCAGCCCACCGTGAGCGCATGCCGCACGAGGTCGGTGAGGATGCCGCGCACCTCATCGCCTCTCAGGATGACCACCAGCAGTCCGGCGAAGCCGACTGCCGCCATGGTAGCGACCGCGTACTCAGCGGTCACCGATCCACGCTCCGCACGCACCCCGCCGAGACTGTCGTGCAGGAAGGCCGTGATTCGCCTCATGAAGTTGTCTCCTTTCTTTTTGCTCTCTCGAGCTCGTTCCCGTCGAGCGCAGATCCCGTTCCCGACCCACTGCCCCCGGTCCAACGCGGTGCGCCGGAACTCTCTCCACGATGCGCCGTCTGCGACCGCCTCCGAGCGGGCGCCGCAGATCGGTACACGGCTCAGGTGAAACCGAGCCCTGTGGAGGAGATCAGCGCGATGATCAGCGGGGCCACGCCGAGAAGCAGGAACGCAGGAAGCACGCACACGCCGAGCGGGATCATGAGGGTGACCCCGAGCCGCGCCGCGCGCTCCTGGCCGGCAGACTGGGCCTCGAGGCGCATCTGCTCGGCCTCGGCCCGCAGCAACTCCGCGGCGGGCACACCGGCGCGGCTCGCGAGCCCGAGCACCCCCGAGATGCGCGCCCGCACCGTCGGCGGTGCAGGCATCGCCGCCTCCCCGATGGCCACCGCCCGTTCGAGTGAGACTCCGCCCGAGAGTGCGACGGCCGCGAGCTCGAGTTCCAGGCCGGGCATCGCCGGTTGCTCCCCTGCTCGACGCACGAGGCGGGAGCTCCAGCGGTGGCCGAGCACCATGATTCCCACGCCGGCGATGAGGCAGACCAGGCCGGGCGTTGTTGCGAAGAGCGCGTGCAGCGTGTCGAATCCGAGCACGGCGCCGAAGATGACGGCGACCGCAGGAAGAAACCCCACCATGCGAGCCGTCGCCCGCGGGCCGGCCAGCGCCACCCGGAGCTCGCGCTGCAGCCGGCCGACGGCACGCAACGACGCCGCGAGACTCCGTAAGGTCCCGGCGAGCGGAGCCCCGACCTGCGACGCCACCCTCCATGCTGCGGCGAGCGCCGTCCACGCGGATGCCGCCTCCCCGCCCGAAACCGCGTCGATCATGGCTCCGCCGACGTCGCCACCCAGCTTGGCTGCTCGCGCTGCTGCCAGGACCACGGGATTCCGGCTGCCGTCGGCGACGTATCCCCACGCCGACGGCGGTGGCACGCCCGCCCCCAGCAGAACCGCCAGTCGCTGGGCGATCGCCGCCACCTCCTCGACCACCGGTGGGGGCGCTCCCGCACGCCACCTCTGCACCCGCCGTCGCATCCCACCCTGGCGTGATGCCCTCGCTCGGGTCATAGCGCCTCGATTCCCAATCGACCGGCGTCATCCAGCCGGAACCGGCCCAGCTGCGCGAGACGCCGCACCCCATCCACCCGCTCCAGGTGCAGCACGAGCCCGATCGCGCTCACCGTCTGGCGCGCCACGGCGCTCTCGGTCATTCCGGCGAGCGCGCCGAGCGCATCCAGCCGCGCCGGAACACCGCCGAGCGAGTTCGCGTGCAGAGTGCCCGCTCCCCCGTCGTGTCCGGTGTTGAGGGCCGTCAGAAGCTCGCGCAGTTCCGCACCGCGGCACTCCCCCACGACGAGCCGATCCGGCCGCATGCGCAGTGCCTCCCGAACGAGCACGTCGAGGCCGATGCTTCCCGCGCCCTCGAGGTTCGCCTGTCGGGTCTCGAGGCCCACGACGTGCGGGTGATCGATGCGCAGTTCGGCGACGTCTTCGACCGTCACGATGCGCTCATGTGGTGGCGCCTCGGCGAGCAGAGCGGCGAGCAGGGTCGTCTTGCCGCATCCTGCCGCTCCGGTGATGAGCAGGTTGGACCGTCGCGACACCGCATCGCTGAGCAGCTGCACCTGCGACGACGTGAGCATGCCGCACTCGCGCAGCGAGGCGAGGCGCGCGGCATCTGCACTCGGGATGCGCACGGAGATCAGCGTGCCGGCCGTCGAGATGGGGCTCAACACCACGTGGACCCGGATGCCACTGCCGAGCCGCACATCCACGCACGGATGCGCCTCATCGACGTGGCGACCGCCACTCGCGACGAGCCCCGTGGCGAGCGCGCGCACCTCGTCAGCATCGGCGTTCCACCCGACGGCGCGCTGCAGGCCGCCGCCCGTGTCGATCCACAGTCCGTCGGAGCCGTTGACGAGCAGGTCGGTCGTTCCCGGGATGGCGAAGGCGGCGAGCGCCCCAAGCGCGGCCACGTCGACGGGCGCGGCGCGGGGCGGCGACGCTCGATCGCGCGCGGGCAGCCGGTGTCGGCCGGCGCCGTGCGGCGCATCCGCCGTATCCGCGGACGCCTCGGGATGAGCGGCAGCCGCAGCGTGCGCCGCACCGAGCGCACCCGGGGCACCCGGCACTCCTGTGGCACCCGGCGCTCCCGCTGCACCCGGCGCTCCCGCGGCACCCGGAGCATCCGCGGCACCGGGCGCATCCGCGGCAACCGGCGCATCCGTGACACCGGGCGCACCACGATCAGCCGGGGCGACTTCCGCTCGCGGCAATGCCATCGGTGCGGGCATCGAAGCCGATTCCTCGGAGGCCGGCAGACGCGCATCCTCCATCGGGCTGGCCTCCTGCTGCCGCGCTCGAGCCCAACCGAGCACGGGCTGCGCCACGAATCGACCCTCGGCATCCGTCATGGCGACAACGCTAGGAGCTCTGAAGCAGCTGATCGGGGTACACGGCGAAGCTGTGCAGAGAGGGCACCGGTTCTTCCGCCGGGGAAGGAGTCGCACGCCAAGCCAGCCCTAGCCGAACGATGCGACGAACCGAGCGGAATTGTCGCAAACGACCCCGGAAATAGAAGGGGCGGCACCTATTGGGGGGAACAGGTGCCGCCTCGGTGTCGTGAGGATTGGGGGGAATCACATCACGCCACTTGCCCGAAGTTCATTCAGGCGCATCAGAAGTTTACGACACGATCGTCGCAGCGCAACCCTCAATGTCCTCATTTTTGTGGACACGCACGAATCCTGCGCGCTCGGCGCGACGACGCATCCGCATCCCCGCCCTCCGACGATATGACATCGCTCGTCGCAACGCGAGAGCACGTTGCTATGAAAGAGGTATCGTCGCATTCGGGCGCGTGCATCGCCCACAGCCAGACGCAAGGGAGCGCTACGAGAGCATGAACGTGCAGATCGATCACAACCTCGAGGAAATCCGTCGGTTCCGGCCGAGCCCGGAGTTCGCGGCGAACGCCGTGGCGGGGGCCGAACTCTACGAGGAGGCGAAGACGGATCGACTGGAGTTCTGGTCGCGTCAGGCCCGTGAGCTGCTCCACTGGCACACCCCGTTCACCCGGTCGCTGGACTGGTCGAACCCGCCGTTCGCGACCTGGTTCGACGACGGCGAACTGAACGTGGCCTACAACTGCCTCGACCGGCACGTGCTCGCCGGCAACGGCGACCGCATCGCGCTGCATTGGGAGGGCGAGCCCGGCGACAGCCGCTCGATCAGCTACGCCGAACTGACCGCGGAGGTGAAGAAGGCGGCGAACCTGCTGACGAGCCTCGGCATCCGGCAGGGCGACCGGGTCGCGATCTACCTGCCGATGATTCCCGAGGCGGTCGTGTCGATGCTCGCCGTGGCCCGCATCGGCGCCATCCACTCGGTCGTCTTCGGCGGATTCAGCCCCGACAGCCTGCACTCGCGCATCCTCGACGCCGAGGCGAAGCTCGTGATCACGGCCGACGGCGGCTACCGCAAGGGCCGTCCGTTCGCCCTGAAAGAGGCGGTGGATGCCGCGCTCGAGAAGAGCGAGACGACCGTCGAGAACGTGCTCGTCGTGAAGCGCACCGGCCAGGACGTGGCTTGGACCGGGGGCCGAGACCTCTGGTGGAGCGACGAGCTCGCCCAGGTCGACGCCGACCACGAGGCGAAGCCCTTCCCCGCAGAGAACCCGCTGTTCATCCTCTACACGAGCGGAACGACCGGCAAGCCCAAGGGCATCCTGCACACGAGCGGCGGCTACCTCACGCAGACCGCCTTCACCCACAAGGTCGTCTTCGACCTGCACCCCGAGACGGATGTCTACTGGTGCACCGCAGACGTGGGTTGGGTCACCGGCCACAGCTATGTGGTCTACGGTCCCCTCGCCAACGGCGCCACGCAGGTGATCTACGAGGGAACGCCCGAGACGCCCTACCCCGGCCGGTGGTGGGAGATCATCGACAAGTACCAGGTGTCGATCTTCTACTCGGCGCCCACCGCCATCCGTTCGTTCATGAAGCAAGGGCGGCACATTCCGCAGCGGTTCAGCCTGCGCAGCCTGCGCCTGCTCGGTTCGGTCGGCGAGCCCATCAACCCCGAGGCATGGATCTGGTACCGCCACGTGATCGGCGGCGGCTCCATTCCAGTGGTCGACACCTGGTGGCAGACCGAGACCGGCGCCATCATGATCTCGGCGCTGCCCGGCGTGACCGACCTGAAGCCGGGCTCGGCGCAGGTGGCGATTCCCGGAATCTCGATCGACATCCTCTCGGATGATGGCACGCCCGTCGAGGGAACGGATGGCGGCCTGCTCGTGATCACCGAGCCGTGGCCCTCGATGCTGCGCGGCATCTGGGGCGACCCGGAGCGGTTCAAGGAGACCTACTGGGAGAAGTTCGGCGACAAGTACTTCGCCGGCGACGGCGCTCGACGGGATGCGGACGGCGACATCTGGCTGCTCGGCCGCGTCGACGACGTGATGAACGTGTCGGGTCACCGCCTCTCGACGGCCGAGATCGAGTCCTCGCTCGTGGCGCACGACATGACGGCCGAGGCCGCCGTGGTCGGAGCCTCCGACGAGACGACCGGGCAGGCCGTGGTGGCGTTCGTGATCCTCAAGGAGCGTCACGCCCGCGATCTGACCCCGGCAGAGGCATCCGAGGTGCTGCGACTGCACGTGGCGCAGCAGATCGGCGCGATCGCGCGGCCCCGCCAGGTGTTCATCGTGAACGAGCTGCCGAAGACCCGGTCTGGCAAGATCATGCGGCGCCTGCTTCGCGACCTCGCCGAGGGACGCGAGGTGGGCGACACGACGACCCTGGCCGAGACCTCGGTGATGACCTCGATCATGGAGCAGGTGCGGTAGGGGGCTGGGGCCGCGGCCGCGGCCGCAGCGAGGCCCCGCTTTGCAGGAGATCGACGGATGCGGAGGATCAGCTCTGCCTATGACGTCCTGTGATCCGCACGATCTCCTGCAAAGCGGGCCGCAATGGTGCCGGTCGATCGGCCGGCCACAGGTGTAGCCGCTGCGCCATAGCCGACAAAATCTGCGCCTCGGCCCTCGGCCAGCGATCGAGTACGTCACGGGTGCCGTAGCGCAGAACGTGGTAGCCCTGCAGCTCGAGTCGTGCGTCCTCCTCGCGATCCCGGTGACGCTGGGCCGGGGTGGAGTGGAACGCGTCGCCGTCGAACTGGAGCGCCAAGCACTCGCCGATCAGGCCATCGACATCGTGACCGTCGATGCGTACTTGCGGCACCATCTCGATGCCTCGGCGACGGAGCCGTACCCGCGGTAGCGTCTCGAGGCCACTATCCGCCCGGCCGTCACTGTCGGCCACCACCTCGGCGAACCGGCCGCCGACGACCGACGCCAACTGCAGCAGCTGCCCGCGTCGCACGAGCTTCTTGTTCAGAGCCGAATCCACGACCGCAACCGCGTTCTCGTGAGGCTGGCATTCCGAGACCCGGATGAGCACCGTCTCGATGGAGTCGATCGCCACCCGAGCAGTCGTGGCGACGATCGGTCTGGCCCAGTGCAACGTCATCGTGCCGTCAGTCTCGCCCTGCCGCGTGCGCCCCGCCGTCGGCGGAACCGCAACGTGGAAGTGGCCGTCATCGATCATCCACAGTTCCCAGTGTCGTGCTGCACTTAGGCAGGTCAGGCGACCACCGGCGAGGACTGCCCGGATGAGCGCGGGCGGGCACTCGGGAACCGAGAACCAGTCACGGCGCACGCGCCGGAGGCGCCCCTCCGAGACCGCCTTCTTGACCTGGTAGCTGGTGAGACCTGCCTCCCAGAGGCGAGTGCGGTGTGCGATCTTGCCGAGAGAGGTCACGACCAGCGCAGCATCCATGGGCATGATCGTCCCTCAGCCGCTCGACCCTTCGGTCGCCTCATGGTGCCCTGTGGATAGGACGCGACGTTTGCGGCCTTCTGGAGGAGAGGAGATCGTGCGCTTTGCAGGACCGACTCGCCGCGCAGCATCCTGCACACCCGCCGATCTCCTGCGAAGCGAAGGCCGGGCGGCGGGGGCCGCGCCCCCCTACGCGAACGCGACGATGAGCTCCACCTCGACCGGTGCGTCGAGCGGCAGCACCGCGACACCCACGGCCGAACGCGCGTGGCGGCCGGCGTCGCCGAAGATCTCGCCGAGCACCTCCGAGGCTCCGTTGATCACGCCCGGCTGACCGCTGAACGAGGGGTCGGATGCGACGAACCCCGTCACCTTCACGACCTGCGTCACACGATCGAGCGACCCGATCGCATCCTCGACCGCGGCGAGCGCATTGAGCACCGACTGACGCGCGTAGCCCTTCGCATCCGATGCCGGAACGAGCCCGTCGCCGTCGCCCACCTTCCCCAAAGCCGGCAGCGCGCCGTCCACGTACGGCAGCTGCCCCGCCGTGTAGACGAAGTTGCCGCTCACGACCGCGGGCACGTAGGCGCCGGCGGGCGTCGCAACGGCGGGCAGGGTGATGCCGAGTTCGGCCAGACGATCGCTCACCGCACCCATCAGTAGCCGCCCTCGAAGGCAGTGGCTGCGGATGCCGCCGCGCGGGCACCGGCGGATGCTGCGTGCGACTCCTCGGCGCCCACCGGGCGCTTCAGGTAGGCGACGAGCCCGCCCTCGGGCCCGGTGACGACCTGCACGAGCTCCCAGCCGTCGGCTCCCCAGTTGTTGAGGATGGCGGCGGTGCTGTGCACCATGAGCGGGGTGGTGACGTACTCCCAGGCGGGCATTGCGTGCTCCTTGAACGAGGCCGCAGGAGCGCGACCCGCCCTGCAACAGCTGTGAAAAGATGAGAAAGGCGCGACAAGCGCACCGCCCAAGCGGTTTATCAGTTTGTTCCTTTAGGCTCCACTATATGTCTGCCCAAAAACGTACGACCAGCGGTGTGCTCGGAGGCTTCCTCGCCCTCCTCGGCATGAGCGCGGTCGCTGGAGTGCTCGTCACGGCAGCCGTGACCCCTGCGATCGCCGTCAGCGGCATGGCCGCCACGAGCGGTATCAACATGTTCGAGAACCTGCCGAGCTACCTCAAGATCGACGCGCTCGCCGAGAAGACCAACATCTACGCCACCCGCTCCGACGGAAGCACCGCGCTGCTGGCCTCGTTCTTCGACCAGGACCGCGAAGAGGTCGGCTGGGATGCCATCTCGCAGTTCGCGAAGGATGCCGCGGTCGCCGGTGAAGACCCCCGCTTCTACGAGCACGGCGGCGTCGACCTCCAGGGCACCATGCGCGCCCTCGTCTTCAACGCGGCAGGCCGCGACGTGCAGGGTGGTTCCTCCATCACGCAGCAGTACGTGAAGAACGTGCTGGTGCAGAAGGCGGAGATGAGCGCCAAGACCGAGGCAGAGCTGCAGAAGGCCTACGACAAGGCCACCGAGGTGAGCGCCGACCGCAAGCTCAAGGAGATGCGCCTGGCCATCGGCCTCGAGAAGGAGTACTCGAAGGACCAGATCCTTCAGAGCTACCTCAACATCGCCGGCTTCGGCGGCCGTGTCTACGGCATCGAGGCAGCGAGCCAGTACTACTTCGGTGGAGCGCACGCCAAAGACCTCACCGTCGAGCAGGCCGCATCGCTCATGGCGATCGTGAACAACCCCGAGAAGTTCCGCCTCGACCGCCCAGACAGCGAGGCGAACGGCGCGAACACCGTCGTCAAGGGCCAGCCCGTTCCCTACGCGCAGACCAAGGAACGCCGCGACTACATCCTCGACAAGATGCTCGAGTACAAGAAGATCACCAAAGAGCAGCACGATGCGGCCGTGGCCGCTCCCGTCGCGCCGGTGATCACGCCTCCGAGCACCGGATGCTCCACCGCAGGCAACTCTGCGTACTTCTGCGACTACGTCTACTGGACGATCGTGAACGACCCCGCCTTCGGCGCCAACGAGGATGACCGCCTCACCACGCTGAAGCGCGGCGGCCTCGACATCTACACGACCATCGACCTCGACCTGCAGAACGCGGCCCAGTCGGCGATCGACGACAATGTGCCCTACACCGACCCCCGCGTCGACGTGGGCTCCAGCGCCGTCTCGGTGCAGCCCGGCACCGGCCGCGTGCTCGCGATGGCGCAGAACAAGTACTTCAGCAACGACCCCGAGGTTCTGAACCAGGGCCCGCAGTACAGCGCGGTCAACTACAACACCGACTTCGACTACGGCGGATCGAGCGGATTCCAGCCCGGTTCGACGTACAAGGTGTTCACCCTCGCCGAGTGGCTGAAAGAGGGCCACTCGCTCAACGAGACGGTGGATGCCCGCCGTCGCGCTGACTGGGGAACCTTCCGCGACAGCTGCAACGGCCCGCAGCACGACCCCACCTGGAGCCCCAAGAACGACGAGGGCGGCAACGGTGGCATGTGGACGGCGCTCTACAACACCCAGAACTCCGAGAACACCGGATTCATCGCCATGGCCAAGCAGCTCGACCTGTGCGGCATCCGTCAGACCGCGCAGACGTTCAACGTGCACCGCGCCGACGGAACCACGCTGCTGCAGAGCCCGGCGACCATCCTCGGCACCAACGAGATCGCGCCCGTCACCATGGCGGAGGCCTTCGCCGGCATCGCCGCGAGCGGCATGGTCTGCAAGCCCATCGTGATCGACAAGATCGTGAAGCAGGACGGCTCGGAGATCACTCCCCCGTCGGCCGAGTGCGGCCAGCAGGTCGACCCGAAGATCACCGCGGGAATGGCGTACGCCATGCAGCGCGTGATGACCGCGGGTACCGCCACCTCGTCGTACTCGCGCACGAGCCCCAAGGTGCCGATGATCGGTAAGACGGGTACCTCCGACAACAACGAGGCCACCTGGATGAGCGGCGCGAGCACCAAGGTCGCCACCGTCGTCGGCGTCTACAACGCCAGCGGCCACGTCGACATGCGCAAGACCTACTTCAAGGGCACCCAGGCGGCCGTGCTGCGTCACGCGATCTGGCCGCGCATCATGTCGGTTGCGAACGCCAAGTACGGCGGAGACGCCTTCCCCACGGTCGATGCGTCGTCGCTCAAGAGCGTCTCGGCCACGATTCCGGATGTGCGGGGCAAGTCGCCGCAGGAGGCTCAGCAGCTCATCGAGTCGGCCGGCTTCAGTTACGCCGACGGCGGCGCGCAAGACTCCGAGCTGCCCGCCGGCGTGGTGTCGGGTACCAACCCCTCCGGTAACGCGGCCCGCGGATCGCTCGTGACGGTGTACACCTCCAACGGCGCCCTCACGTCGCAGGTTCCCGCCCTCGATCCCGACCCGAACAAAGCCAAGCAGCAGCTCGGCGCGGTCGGCCTGCAGGGCAACTTCACGCCCGTCGACACCGCCGATCCCTCGAAGTTCGGCAAGGTGATCAGCAGCGACCCGGCAGCGGGAACCTGGCTCAAGCCCGGATCTGCCGTCACCGTCACGGTCGGCAAGGGCGGCGGAAACGGGAACGGCGGATAGTGCCGCAGCCCCGCACTTCCAGTGGAGCCGCCGTGGCCGTCACCGTGACGGCCGCGGCGGCTCTTGCCGCCCTCGTGTGGGGAACCCTCGTCGAGCGCACCATGTTCACGCTGCGCGAGGTGCGGGTGCCAGTTCTCCCCGTGGGATCCACGCCCATCCGCGTTCTGCATCTCAGCGACCTGCACATGGCGCCGTGGCAGCGCGACAAGCAGGAGTGGATCCGCTCGCTCGCCGACCTGAACCCCGACCTCATCGTCGACACGGGCGACAACCTCGGTCATGAAGACGGGGTACGCGGTGTCGCGTATGCCTTCGAGCGCTTCCGCGGCATCCCGGGCGTCTTCGTGAACGGATCGAACGACTACTACGGTCCGACCGCGAAGAACCCGCTGCGCTACTTCGGCGGTCCGTCGAAGCACTCGCACCGCGCGGCTCGCCTCGACACCCAGGCGTTGCTCGACCAGTTCGCCGAGCTCGGCTGGATCGACCTGAACAACGCGGCCGGCACCCTCGACATCCGTGGCACGCACTTCGAGTTCTTCGGCGTCGACGACCCGCACAAGCATCTCGACCGTGCCGAGCTCATCACGAGCGCCATCGACGAGCTGCGCTCGAACGACCCGCTCGGCGACGAGACCTGGCCCGACCACGGCCGCCCGAAGAAGGCGACGTCGAAGAAGGCAGCGTCGACAACGACGACGGATGCGCGCGCCACCGTGACCGTGGGCGTGACGCATGCGCCCTACCAGCGCGTGCTGAACTCGTTCGTCACGCACGGAGCTCAGGTGATCTTCGCCGGTCACACGCATGGCGGTCAGGTGTGCGTGCCCGGCTTCGGTGCACTGGTGACCAACTGCGACATTCCGCGCAAGCAGGTCAAGGGACTCTCGACGTGGTGGCACGGGGTGCGCAGCGCGTACCTCAACGTGTCGGCCGGCCTGGGAACCTCCATCTACGCGCCGGTGCGGTTCGCCTGCCCGCCCGAGGCGACGTTGCTCACGCTCGTTCCCGAAGACGAGCGCTGAGTTCGCTTTCCCGGAGTTGGCCGACCGGCATCCGCTGGCCGTCTTGGGCTTGGTCAAGGCTGGCGGCTTTTATCGGCTATCCTTATTGAGGCCTTCGGGCCAGGTCTCAAGACCTTCGGGGTGTGGCGCAGCTTGGTAGCGCGCCTCGTTCGGGACGAGGAGGTCGTGGGTTCGAATCCCGCCACCCCGACCACGTGAAACCGGCCTCCGCGCAAGCGGGGGCCGGTTTCGTTTAACCGCAGCGCGCGCATGGTCGCGGCCCTTCGGCAAACTCAGGGACCGCACGTTCAAGCGCGACCCACACCGCTGTTCGCTGAGCCTGTCGAAGCGTCGCGACAAGCTCAGGGACCGCACCCTCACGCGCGGCCCACACCGCTGTTCGCTGAGCCTGTCGAAGCGTCGCGACAGACCCGCGGACTCAGCCCGCTCGGCTCAGTGGTGCTCGAACTGCTGGGGAACCGGAACGCGCGTCGCACGACGCGCCGCGGCATCCCGCCGCATGCTCGTGCTGATGACCGCGCCGATGATGAGGCCGAGCACGACGGCCACGGCCAGCCAGATGCCGCCGACGAGCAGCACGATCTGCACGTTCACGACTCCTCCTCGAGCCTCATACGGACGAGGGCAATGAAGGCTCCCCCACATGAATTGTAAGCGACATCGGCGCAATCAGCTGCCACCGCGCGCCACCTGTGAAGAGCGCGGATGCCGAGCCGCTAGTCTCGAACGATGAAGCTGCCGGCCCGCGCCACCCTCATCGCGCTCGCGGCCTTCGTGGTCTATCTCGTGACCCTCGCTCTCATCGCGTTCTGGCCCACCCACGTCGACCAGGGACTGACCGGACCCATCGACCGCGCCCTGCACTGGTTCCACCTTCTGGGCCTGAGCTGGGTGACCTACGGACTCATCGAGGCGAGCGCGAATGTAGTGCTGTTCGTGCCGTTCGGCGTGCTGCTCACCGTACTGCTCGGCGCACGGCGGTGGTGGCTCGCTGTGCTCATCGGTATTGCGGCGAGCGGGGTGATCGAGCTCGGTCAGGCGCTCTTTCTTGAAGGACGCACTCCGAGCTACCGCGATGTGCTCGCCAACAGCCTCGGCGGCCTGATCGGCGCGGCCCTCGCCTATGTCGTGCTCCGGATGCGCTCCCGAGGTCGGGCAGCTGTTCGGGCCGGTGCCGTCGAGGGAGCCTGAGTCTCAGCGCGGATCTTCGCTGAGCGGTTGGGTCCAGCGAGTCGGTGGCCACAACACGAGGAAGACCTGGCCCACGACATCCGCTCGCCGCACGAGTCGTAGGCAGCCCACTTCTGTGCGCGTTGTGCCTCGGCAACGCGCGACGGAGTCATCCGAGTCGGAACGGTGATCCCCCAGCACGACGTAGCTGTCGGCAGGCACCGTGTACGTGCCGAAGCATCGCTGTGAGATCTGCGGCGTCTGGCAGTCGAGTTGACCGTGCTCGAAGAGCAGGTCTTCGTACAGGTAGTGCTCGTGCAGCGGTTCACCGTTCACCTGCACCCGGCCGGTGAAGTCGCAGCACGAGATGGTGTCGCCCGGCCCGGCGATCACGCGCTTCACGAGGGTGTGGGCATTGCCGGGAACGACGCCGAAGATGTCGCCGAACCAGCCGACGATCGTACGCAGCACACTCCGCGGCACTGGCGCCTCGTCCCAGGCGTCCGAAGCGTTGAAGACCACGACGTCGCCGATGGCGGGGCCACGAGCTGCACCGCCGGCGTAGGCGAGCCGATTCACCAGCACGCGGTCGCCCTCCTGCAGCGTCTGCTCCATGGAGGCGGAGGGCACCTGATAGACCTTCACCCACAACGCCTGCACCAGACCGATCAGCACGATCACGGCAACGAGCTGCAGCCACGGCGACGTGAGCAGACGACGGATGCGGCTCGCCGACGGTCGCGCCTCGACCGCAGCCCATTGCTCGGCTCGGTCGCTGTCGGTCACCGCTCCACCCTAGTGAAGCGCGCCGCTTCGACCCGCCAGCCTATCGGTCACTTTCGATTCACGCGGCGGCGGGGTCGAATCGGGCGCGGCCGCCGAGTCGCCAGGTTTGTTGCGGGTCCACGTGGGGTGGTGGCTGGAACCAGACTTGGGAGTTGATGATCTTGATGATCCAGCCGTCGTGGTGGATGCGGGTGTGGCAGGGTGGGCAGAGCATGACCCCGTTGCTGAGGTCGGTGCGTCCGTGGTCGCGTTTGGACCAGAGGATGTGGTGCGCTTCGCAGTAGGCGACATCGAGCCCGCAGGAGGCGCAGCCGCCGTCGCGTTCGGCCAAAGCCAGGCGTTGGGCGCGGCTGAAGAGGCGTTTATCGCGGCCGAGGTCCAGGGGGAGGCTTGCTCCGCCGAAGACGGCGGGGATGAGTTCGGCGGTGGCGGCCATGCGCCGGATGGTGCCGGCGGAGACCGGTTGGGCCAGCCCGTCGATGGTCGCCACCCCGAGTCCATCCACCAGCGTGTGCATCTCGACGCGGGCCACGATGCTCATCGCCGGCGCTTCGGGCATCCGGCGGCAGCCCAGGGCGTGCCGGGCGATCAGGGCCAGCGCATCGGCCTGCATCTGCGGAATCGTCCGGCCATCACCGATCACACCCGGCCCCGTACCGGCCACGGCGGGGCCGCCGCCTTCCGGCGCATCGGCCGCGTTGGTGCATTCAGCGGTGTTGGTGCGGATCCAGTGGGTGACGATGCCTTCGATGGCGGCTTTCACGGCGGCGGCGGACTCGGGGTCCAGTACCGCCCGCAGGTGGGTCATGCCGTAGCTGTCGTTGCGGATCGTGCAGGCCCGGCGGGCGCGGGCTTCGGCCTCGTTGATCAGCACCCCGTCGGGGTCGAGCCGGGCTTCGGCGCGGGCGATGGCCTTCAACAGCAGGTCATAGGGCAGGGTGAGCGCCAGCGTGGCCAGCACCCGCTCGGTCTTCTCAGCCTTGACCGGGTTGCCGCGCACACCCACCCGGTCCAGCATGCCGGTGATCGCGGAGGCGGCATCCAGGGAGATCGCACCGGACGCGATGCTGCGGGCCACATGCGGGTGCGTGGGCGGCAGCCACTCCCCACTGATGGTTTGCCCGGCAGCGCAGGCTTTGCCCACCGCGAGGACCTTCGCCGCATCCGCTGCCCGGCCGCGCATGGAGGCGGCGATCAGTTGGGTCGCGTTGGCGAACCCCAGCTTCCTCGCCAGCCCCTGCGTGCCGCGTTCCCGGGCGGAGCGTTTCGCGATCTCCGCGGCGGGAGCCGTCAGCAGCGCCATCCCGTGCCGCACGAAGCTGGCGATCGCGTCGGTGACCTCCACCAACCCGGTATCGCTCATGCACTCCACCTGCTCCCCGGCACCCAGCTGCGCAACGGCACCGAAAGCGGGCAGCGCACCCGACCAGATCGCGTCGAGCGTCGCGAGCTCCTCCGCGAGAGCATCCAGGGCCGGGTTCTGCATAACTCAACAATCCCACCCCCCACCGACACTGAAACGGCAGAGAAGCCACTTTGATCAGGGAATTTCTTATCCACAGGCGCGCCCACCGCATCCACGCCTGTGGAGGAGAAGTACGCCCCACCAGTGCTGGCCAGCTGCACTTTCGGAAACGCACCGGCGGCGAGCGTGCGGTCTTCCCAACGTCCGGTGGGCAACGTTGGCGTCGAGACGGCCGGTTTGCACACGAACCCGCCCGATCGGGCAACACCTTCTGCCCTGCGACCTGCGCCACGCCGCTGAACCCGCGGCCGGCACCCGACGTACTGTCACCCTGTGACAATGGGGCGGGCGTCGCCAGGACCAGGAGAATCGCGGGCGGAGCTGCTGCGGTCCGCGCGAGAGTCCCGGCACGAGACGGCCAGACAGCCCGCCGCACGATCAGACGCCGGCCCGCAGTCGGCCTTCGGTCGCATCCGTCCCCGCGAGAATGAGCGGCCGACGGCGGCGGGCCTTCGCGCGCCGTCGAGCACCGCTGCCAGCACCGCCGGCACCGCAGCCGCCGCCGACGATCTGCACTTTCTGCAGCGCACCGCCGGCAATCGTGCGGTCTCCGCCGCGCAGACGGCAACGCAGCGCACCGGCGAGAGCACGGCGCTCCAACGCGAGCCGGCCACTCCCCTGCCCATGAGCATCGAGATTCCGCAACCGGATGCCGGCATCAATAAGGTGGGATTCATCGACACGAGTGACGGAGCCAACATCCGCAGCGGTCCCATCGACGCCGGAGGCGCGGCCCTCACCGACAATCCCCTCCCGCCGGCAACCCGGGTCTTCGTCAGCGGCACCTACCCCGTGAACGCCTCGACGATGGAACCGCAGGCAGCGACGTGGTGGTACGCCACCGCGTTCACACCAGGCGGCATGGTGCGGGGGTACATCGAGGCCCGCCGCATCACGGTGGACGTTCCGAACGCGACCGCCCAGCTCTATGCCATCCAGCCGGGCGACACCGCCGAGCGCCTGGCTGTGCGGATGTTCAAGAGCGAGGTCACGGGTGGCCACGACCTGCGCTACTACGAGAACGTGCTGCTCTATGTCAACAGCAGTCTCGGCCGAAACGGAGTGCGCGGCAGCTATCAGGATCCCGGAATCTTCGGCGGCGGCGCGAACAACGTGCAGCTCGTGGCCGGCGAGCGCATCTGGTTGCCGAGCGCCGCGCACGTGATCGCCCTCGAGGGCACAGTGCCCGGCGGATCGCTCACGAACGGCCTGTATGGCGAAGTGAAGCGCATCGCCGGTCATATCGAAGACATCATGCTCAGCGTGACGGATGCCCCGAGCCACCTCGGCGAGGTCGCCGGCGAATATGCCCAGGCCATCCGCGACCACATGGTCGAGATCGTCGGCATCGTCGCGGCCTTCGTCGCCGCGGAAGCCCTCTCGGCGTTCCTCGCGGCAACGCCCACCGGCGTCGGCCAGATCGCCGCCATCGTCATTCAACTCGGGCTGGCCGCCTTCGGCGCGGCCGGCATGGTGACAGCGGTCGTCGATGCTCTCGGGCACGCGGAACAGTGGCTGACGCTCGCGTGGACCGCCGACGGAAAGGCGAACCAGATCGCATCCGCCAGTCGCGAGTTCATCAAGATGCTCGTGAGCATCGCGATGGCCGCGCTGGCCTACCTTGGCGTGAAGGGCAACTACGGCAAGGCGCTCACCATCGCGGAGTCGCTGCCGCCCATGGGTCTGCCCGCCTTCGCCGTGAGCGGCGGCGCGGCGACAGGCGGCGCAACCCCTGTCACGGGTGTCGCCATCGGACCGCCGAGCCCCTTCGGACCTGCGGGCACCTCTATGGCGATGGGCACGAGCGGCGAGGTCTCGTCGGGGGTGAACGCCCGCGCCGATGCCATCAAGCGGGCGGGCGAACTCGAGCAGCGCATCGAGGCGATCTCAGACGAAGGCCTCATGGACCGGCTGCAGCGCGTCGACCTCGACGCTCCGGATGCCGCCCGCAAGCTCGAGGCGCTCGAGCGCGACCTCTCCATCGCGGAGGAAGGCCCGCTTGCCGGGGGTGAACTCGAACCCGGCCTCTCCGACCGCCCGACCGCCGGGCGCTCGGAACCGGCCTCGACCGCATCCGGCAACTTCGCGCACGAGAACCTCGAGGTGCTGCGCAAGGAGCTCTACACGAATTCCGTGCCGAAGGAGTTTCAGCCGCAGTTGCAGTCGGGCGAGATCATCACTGCCGACAAGCTGCCCGATGGCCTGACACACGAAGCGGAGCTTGGCGTGACCGCCCGCGTCGACCGGGTCGGAACGAAGATCTACGAGATCAAGCCGAACACGGCGTCGTCCATTCGCGCCGGCTTGGAACGGATAAAGGAGTACGTTCGCCTGGCGAACGCCACGAAATTCGGCGGCCGCAGCGATTGGACGGGCGTGATCGTGATCTACGACGCGAAGGCCGCCCGCGGCTACATTCCGTAACGGGCATCGATCGCGGGCATGAAAGAGCGGCCCCGGCCGAAACCGGGGCCGCCTTTGAATCAGCGACTACGCGTGTGCGCGGTTGCGACGCACGATGCTCAGCACGACGACCAGGGCGATGCCCAGTACGACGGCCCCACCGGCGCCCCAGATGAGCAGCATCGGGGCGTTGTAGCCCGTGCTGGAGAGTCCGTAGCCGGAGCTGTTGGAAGAGCCCGCTCCGGTGCCACCTGCTCCGCCGGCGGTCCCGGTTCCACCGGTGCTGCCGCTGCCGACCGTGGTGTCAGCCGGCGTGACCGTGAGGGTACCGACCGAGACGACGTTGGTCGTGGTCGCGGTGATCGTGAAGGTGCCCGGAGTGTTCGACGATGCGCCGACGCTGACCGCGCCGCTGGCATCGGTCGTCTTCGTCACCGAGGGAGCCGCCTTGAAGACAGCGACATCCGCGCCGCCTCCGGTGATGGTGACGGATGCGTTGGCGTCGAGGTTGATGAAGTTCAGGGTGCCGACTTCGCCTGCCTTAACCGTGACGCTCGGGCCCTGGCTGGCGTACGTGGCGGCCAGGGCGCCAGCGGCCGGAATTCCGACGAGCGCTGCTGCAGCGATCGCGATTGCAATGATCTTCTTCTTCATAAGTGTGTGTGCCCCTCAAGCGTCGCTGTCGTTCCCAACGCACTCGCGTCGATACATGACTTTTTCAGAATAGGGCACTTTCGCAGGTGAGCGCCAATGAGGAAGGTCTCATCGCACGCAATAAAGGCGTGATTTCGAGGCCGATCCCCGTCTTTTGGGGGTCTCCACCAATGAATCCGAACTGGAAAGTTGCGCTTTCGCCGGGCATCAGTTGGCTCGACACCTTGCTCAGCGTGTACCCCTTTTCGACCGTGGGGTGGTAGCCGGTGGGCTGACTCTCTTTCATGACGCCCTGGTTGTACGAGCCGGGGGGCCCGTAGACGGCGATAGTCGTACGGATGCCGCCGACCGGCACGTCGCTGTTGTCGCCGCCGCCGGTGACGTATTCGGGCAGCGACGTCGCGGCATCCGCCGGCGCCGTGTTCTTCAGCGTCACCCACATCTCGTAGTAGGGCAGCCGGTCGTTGCGACACACTTGATGGGCCGCCTTGACCGAGACGTCAAGGTAGGTGTCCATCTTCGAGCCGGTCTCGTCGTCGAGGTAGATGCCGAAGGTCTCTTTCGGTCCCCGGGTGGCCGGGAGGTCCCCCGCCAGCGTGGTACCCGTCAGAACCTTCTGGTCTTCAGCATGCGCGCTCCACACGAACACCCGCCGTTCTTCGCCGCTCTGCGCGAGCGCATCGATGAGCTTGATCGGATCGACATTGCCCGACGCGACGGCTGAGAACACGGATGCGGCGGCGCTCGCGAAGAACGCATCCTGCTGCTTCGGATTCGGGTAGCGCGCGTAGACGTCGCTCAGGAGCAGCTGCACGGCGTTTTCGCTGGTCAGCACATCACCGCTCGGGAGCGTGATGGGACCAGTCGCCACAAGCAGATGGCTGAGCACCACCGGATCCGCCGAGAGCACGCCATCAACCTCGACGCCGAACTTCTGCCTCCACATTTCGCGGGCGATCTGCCCGGTCAGCGGGAACTGGGGCGTGAATGTGATGTCCTGCATGTACGACGCCGTATTGTCGCCCCACAACGCGCGAGTGTCGAATGGCAGCTTCATCACGGGTGGGACGAACTTCGGAAAGTCCGCTGAGCTGGCCTGCTGCGTCAGGTTGAAAGTTCCATCATCGGCGTGCAGAAGAGCCAGCGCACCCGGGATGCCTCCGTTCGACCTCAGTTCCGCATTGTTCTGGAACAGCACGAGATAGTTCCGCGGGCCGCCGGCACCGAGCATCGGCGGAATCAGCTGCACCGCCCGGTTGAGCGCGCTGATGCCGTCAGTGGCGTCGGTGAGTTGCTTGGCGTAGGTAGCGCGGGCTTCCGCCAGCGGCCCGACGACAGGCAGGGAGTCAATGGCTGACAGTCGCTGCTGAGCTGCCGTCAGCGTGGCCGAGGCCTTCGCCAGACTCGGCTGCGCAGCAACCAGCGGCTGCAGGTTCACCCGGCCGTTCACCGGCTTGAAGTCGCTCAGGGCGATGGTTCCCGCAAGTTCGCCCAGCGGCTGAACCGCGCCCTTCGCTACGCCGTCGACCGATGCCGCGAGTTCCCGAACCACGGTGAGGTTGGGACCGACCAAAGGAAGCGATTCCGCCCCGAGCCACACGGGATCACTCGTGAGGGATGCCGCCCAGGCAGCGCGCTGCTGCAACTCGGCACCGTCGGCAGCGGCAGCATTGCCCTTGCCCGCGAGCACATCAGCTTTCATGTGCGACGCGAGTGGCACTGCCGCTTCGAGCTCACCCTTCGCGAGCCACCCTCGCACGCCGACCCACGCAGCCAAACCCACCACGACGACAAGAATGCCAAGCACGGAATAGAGCACGATGCGGCGGCGATTGGCCGTTCGCCGCCGTTGGTGTCGTCGCGACGCGCGCTCACCAGCGGTGTCGGAGCGAGAGGCCATTCGTCAATTACACCAGAGCAAAGCTGATCGCCTGGCGAGTCGACCTCTTAGGAACGCGCCACCTCACTCGGATCGCATCGGGCAGGTAATTGCCGAAACCACTTCTGCAGTTAGGCTCAGGGAATGTTCGACCTGCCAAGGGAGCATCCGTGATTGCGCAGGCCGCAAGAGAAGGCTCGAGGCTGCCTAGTCTCGATGGGCTTCGGGGGCTCGCCTCCGTCGTTGTCGTGCTCCATCACGCATTGCTGACGGTGCCCGCGTTCGCTCGCGTGTACTTTTCCGCTGCCCTCGGACAGATAGGCCCCATCACCACTATTGCTGCGTATACGCCACTGCACCTCCTCTGGGAAGGAGGAACTGCCGTCTACGTCTTCTTCATCCTCAGTGGGGTGGTACTCACGCGTTCAGTAAAGACGCCAAACATGTCGTATTGGATCTCTTACTATCCACGGAGGCTTTTGCGCCTGTATGGTCCGATCTGGGCCGCGGTGGCTCTTGGAGGTCTGACAATCCTCGCCATCCCCCGATTTCATTCGCAGGGTCTCGGCCCGTGGATTAACGCCCGACCCCTGTCGTACGACGCCCATGGACTGCTACTTGACGTCTCGCTCGTATTCGGCAATTCCGATGTCATCAGCCCACTCTGGACATTGCGCTGGGAAATCTTGTTCTCGATCCTCTTGCCTGTCTACATCACGCTCGCGCGCATCCGTATGCGTTTTCACCTTGAGGTCTGGCTGCTGATCCTTCTACTTGCCGTCGCGGCCGTCTTAGATATGGAAGCGGTCGTATACCTGTGCACCTTCGGTCTCGGAGTGCTGATCAGCTCGAATTGGGACTGGCTCAGCGCCTACCTTCGGCCGCGTTCAGACGCCCTGCGCCTGTGGATACCGATCATCGTGTCGTCAGTGCTGTTGGGGAGCACGAGGTGGCTACTTCTTGCGGCCGGTGTAGACGCGAACGTCGCGCGTGCCTTCCGGTGGGTCGCCATCGCGGGCGCACTCGGTTTTGTTGTCAGTGCATGCTTTTGGGACGGTGCCAGGCGCACGCTCAGCACCAGAGGGGTTCTTTGGCTCGGCGCCATCTCCTTCAGCCTTTACTTGGTTCACGAACCGATCGTCATTGGAGTTCGGTTGCTTATGCAATCAGCAAGCCCGTGGCTTGCTCTTTGCGTGTCCGTGCCCGTTGCTTTCAGTGTGGCGTGGCTTTTTTACAAGTTCATCGAGTCCCCGATTCACCGGCTGTCGCGGACGATCGGCCAGTGGGCGACTCGATCTCTGGGCAGTCGCACGCAGGAAACTAAGGGATCCAACCACCGATCTCCGCGATGAAGACGGCGGGATTGCCACCGACGCTGCTCCGCTCGGGAAAACGAGAGTATGGCGAGATCACGGCACCAGCGCCGACTACGGAGTCAGCACCGATTGAGACCCCCTTCAGGATTATGGAGCCGGTACCGACGAGCACTCGTGACTCGATCCTGACCGGGGCGGTCATCGACCGCACCGTGCCGTTCGGGCGACGTATGGCGTGGAAATCCGAGTCGAGTATCTGGCACTGCCACGAAACCCGAGTACCCTCCCCGATATACAGACCGGTCATGACATTGACAACCGTTCTACTACCGACGGAGGCACCTGGCATAAGGGTGAACTTGGCCCCCTCATGCACGTATATGCGGCTCCGGTTGCGGATCACCGATCCAGCGCGAAGGTCATATTCCCCCCCACCGGTCAAGCGGGCCCCCCATTCGATACGCACGCCCCAAACGCCGGTACGGAGAAATCCTCGAGCCAGTTGTAGAGCTCCCCTGACGATGCGAGCGGCGTTCACCAGAGCACGACGTCTCGGAAATAAGCGGTTCGATGGGCCGCTTCGGCCTTCGATTGAGCCCCCACGCGGATGGAATACATATCTATGACCGATCGAGAACGGTAGAAGGAGAAGCACTAACCGGCTCTGAATGGCGGGCCTGGAAGACCGCCCAAACCGCCATGCCAATCAGGATCATCCAGAAGATCGAAAGGTTGAGCCAGGCGTGAAGCGCAACGGTCAGTCCATTCAGGGTGAGACCGACGAGGGTCAGGCTGAGCGCTGCAAAGCCTCGGTACAGCGCCCTACCGGATACCCATAGGACGATCGAGAACGCAATCAACCCTAGAAACCCCCATTCAGCGGCAAGGAGCACGGGCTCAGCATCGACCGTGACACTTACATCGCGAATGCCGAGGTACTGGGAGTAAATCAGCCATGAGCCGGGTGGCAGTCCCGACGGACCGTACCCGAACGGCGCTGAACGCAAGATGTTCGGAAGAAGCGCGTACACCGCGGTTCGATAACCGGAGCTGTACTCATCGACCGTCCCTCCGCTGATGTCGGTCGACCAGACGGTCGTGGATAGGAACCCTCCAGCGAGCGCGAACGCCGCTACAGCGAGTGTCGTCCACCGACTGGTCTTCCGAATGCCGGGGAAGATCGCGAAAACGGCAATGACAGCACCGACCACGATCGGCCCTAGCGACCCTGTGGTCACAATCCCGATGAATAACAGCGCAATCAGGGCAACCTTAAGCCGTCTGGACACGAGTTCAGCGGAAGCGCCAATGGCGGCCGTGAGGATGACTCCCAAGATGATTGGGTGGAATTGGCCGGCTGTGGCCCTGATGACGTCGTTCTGCAAGAAAGTCTCGTAACCGAAGGCGCTTCGTCTCATTGCGAATTCGATGGTCGCGAGCAGAGCGAGAATCGCCGCTGTAATTCGGAATGCCGACAGAAATGAAGGAACGAGGCCGTTGCGAGCGGTTTCGATTCCCGCAAGTATGCCCAGGGGAACCACGAAGAAGTATAGGAAAGCTCCCCCGAAGGCGCTCAGTCCGAGGACCTGCTGCATCAGCAACGCGACCGCCCACAACGCCGGTCCTCCAAGGAGCGATAGCAGAAGAGGCCTCGAGAAGGCGCCTCCGACAGCACTGAACGAGATACCGATGAGGTAGATGAAGGTCGCCAGCGCTATCGCCACGGGTAGCGGGAGTAACTGACCAATCGGATAAGGGACCGCGACTACCGCCAATAGGACAAAATAGCCGATCCAGGTTTGAGTGCGGACGCGGGGCGAGGCGGCCAAGTGCTGAATGGGCGACACAGGCTCGAACGCAGATGAGGCCGGGCGAGGGAGCGGTGAAGGCTCTACCTTCTTCATGTCACCCTTCCCGCCTCATGCACTTGTACTCCGTGCAGGCGCTCGACAATTCTTGAAGCGCAATAACCCGGCCATCTACCATCCCGAAAGGCCCAGCAGCACTGAAGCCGCTACCACGAGGGCGCCTAACACCCCGAGACTTCGCGAGCCGAGTGAATATCCAGAGACGGCCAACGTCGCCCCCTGGGAACCCATGAACGCTCCAAAGTACCCCGTGACGCTTGGATGGAGAGTAAGCGTGACAGCAATCGTAATCGACACAAGTAGGTCGACGACGACCTTGGTAAGGAGCGCCCGCGAAAGCCGTTGAGCATTCATCTCACGGATGATCAGCGCACCGGCCGTAATGAGCAGCAGCCAAGCGAGGGCAACGAGAACATAACTCAGTGGCTGGAGTGTGCTGCCTTTCCAGACATGTGCGATGACGGCAAGGGCAATCAGTGCAGTGCCGAATATTGCTAGAAGCACGGGCCACCGAAGATGCAGTCGGTGTTCTTGGACCCAGTTGTACTTCACCATCAGGATGGAATTGACGCCCAGGCTTACGAACGAGTTCCCGAGCTTCGTGGACAGATAGAGGAAGTAGGGCAAACCGACCGCCAGTCCGACAACGGCGGCCATATAGAACGACGGCAAGATGGAACTCGTTATTACGCCAAGAGCGAGAGCGACGGTCTGGAGGGTGCTTGGGTGGCGGCTTTCGGAGAGGTTCTCCGGCGCACCGTCGTGCATACGCATCCGCCTGAACGACACGATCAACATGACCAGAGCGGCCAACGCCCAAGCCAAGCCGGGGATCGTCACTTCCCAAACGGTCCGCACGCCACTGGAGAACAGGGCAGTGGCTCCAACGGCGATGAACAGCGCTGCGTTTGGAGCCACAGTGACGCCAGCGAGTAGATTCGGTCGGCCCAAACATGCCTCCCGAACAGCGATTACGCCGCCGGCACTCAGAAGGGCCCCGCCGAGGCCGAAGGAAGCTATAACCACCGCTCCCTCGTTGATGGGAAGCCGGTCAAAAAGACCTTGCCCCCTCAGGAGGAAGAACAGAACCGTTGCGATCCCGATTGAGAAGAGCGCTGCTAAGCCAGCCCACAGCCTCCATCCTCTGAAGTTAGGACGGCCGATCGCAAGGTTATAGACAATGCCGACGACGATGCCCGTGAGACTCGCCAGACCCATCTGCGTTGCGGCAGCGTAAAGGTCTGCGGTTGCAAGGCCCAACGTAGGCAGGATCAGGGTGGACCCGGCAGACAACAGCTGGGAGGCGAATGTCAATGCCATCACGGGGCCGAATCTGCGAAGGCGCGCAGGGATCCACCCCTTACCCCTTCTGCGAAGTGGCGCCGTCAATGCAACGTCCGACTCGTGGGTCATCGCCTTTGTTCCGTCGGGGTCCGGCAGTCCCTTAACGCGGAGTCAAGGACATCACAGTACGCATCCATATTGAACGTCGATGCAAGCGTGCGCGCTCCACCAATACTCTGGGACCGGGCATCATGGATGGTAGAAACGAGCAGTTTTACCGAGAGGTTGGCTAGGGTCCGCCCGGCTCCGGTCGACTCGATTTCATAAGGAAATGCCGTCGAGCGGTTGACGATCACCGGCTTGTCCAGCGCGATTGCATCGGCCACTTCTGTCAGCCCGGCCATGGTCTCGCCGTGGCAAATCGGAATGACGACGGAGCGGGCGGCCTTCATCGCGGCAATGATCTCGACGTAGTCATACTGACCGCGCGTGACGTGGGCCGCCCCATCGATGAAGACCGTCTTGGAAGAGCCGTCATAGATGACGCCACTCAAGCCTCCAAGCTCTGCTGCTGCACGCAGTGGGGTGTAATCGCGGTTGGTCTTGCCGGCAGATACGAAGTCGTACGCCGCATCCGCAGGTGGCGTCACGGTGTAAACATCCGAATCGAGTGCAGGGCCCCAAGGTGCGAATCGGAAATCCCTGATCTTCGGAAGGGAGCTACCCAATCGCGGCTGAATACTTGGAGTTAGGTACAGAACGGCATCCGCAGAACCGAGGCACCAGTGTTCCCAACGATTGCGCGGGGGGTGATGCACCACAACCACCAAGGGCCGCCTGAACCACTTGAGGGATTTTGCGAGTCCGAGGAGGGATGCCGACCGTTGGTCCGCGGCGTAGACCACGTCGCCAGGTTCCGCCGAACGCCACGTCGCTAGCTGCTGCAGTGGGTCACCCACGAGCTTCACGATGGCATTGCGCACCGCGCGTGCGACCCCTTTTCGCATCCACGAAACGTCATAGATGGAGGTCGGGAGCACCCATTCCGTATCGCCTCGGCTTCCACCCTTCGGATAGCCCCACAGATGCTGCCCAGGGTATTCCCCGTCCTGAAAGCGTTTCAGTGCTTGACGCATCGAATAGTTATTGAGCAGGAAGACGCGAGTCACACGACCACCGTCCGGCCATACATCCACCGGCCGGCTTCCAGCCGCTGACTGCTCTCAGGAAGCGACCTCAGCACCTCGCCCCGGTCAATCGGTGCTTTCACTTTTTCTTCGATGACCCGTGCGAGCTCTCCCGTGTTCGCTGACGCTTCGAGAACGCCGTGGCCGTGCGCTATTAGCCAGTCGGACAATCCTGTCTCGGCTGAGGCGACGATGGTGCATCCGTGCGATAAGCCCTCGACGATCGGCAGGCCCACTTGCTCCCTCCACGTGCCAGTGCGCTGCGAGAAGAGTACGAGCACGGCTGAAGAGCGAAGAATTTCGTGAATTTTCTCACGAGCCGGGTCAACCACAAGGTCCACACCGTCGTTTGCAGAGACCCACTCTTTCACTCGGTTCTCGAGAGGACCCTTTCCCGCGATAGTCAACCGTGCCTGTGGACGAGCCTTCTGGACAGACGGCCACGCCTCCATGACTCGCAAGAGGCCTTTGCGTTCCTCGAACGCGCCGAGAAAGACAACGCGCTCATCGACCTTGTCGTCCCCACTGCAATCGCACGCCGGCTCGAGCGCGCGAAAGTCTGCCGTCTCAGACCGATTGAGATTGCGCCGCCCGACGAGATCCTCATAATTTGCTCGAGCCCCTTGAGTTCCGAACGCAATTCGCGTGAATCCCCGGCACAGCAACCGGACAATGAAGGCCGTGACTGCATCGCTGATTCCGCGTGGGAGGTGAGTCTTGTGGGAAAAAGCAGCACGCAGGTCGGCGTTTTCGATGGCATACGTGACGATCGCGATCTTCGATCTACCGATTGATGCCAACTTGGCGGCAGCGGTGTAGACGAAGAGCTTCACCCATGCTCCCGCCATAGCCGGCTCATTGAGCTCGAGTACGTCAGGCCTGCGGCGAAGGATCATCGTTGCCGTCGCAACTGTTCCCGCTCTGACCGCACCCGTTCGAGCGGCGAGATCCAGGTCGAAGTCATAACTTTCGCCGTTATAGACGAATAGGTGGTCGGCACTTTTCACCGATCCGCGTTCAAGATGCGCGGTTCGAGCCTCTACGTAAACCTGCATCGACTTGAGCGTCACGGAGTGCTCCTCGATGGGCGGGGACCTGATTCGCCTCTGATGCCGGCGATCAAGCCCTGAACGGAGGATGAGAGACTTTCGATTCGATTCCTCCCGGCCGGGCGGAGGGTGAGCACGAGCAGGCGGAACGTCTCGATCGCCCCACGGCCGAGGAGGAGCCCGACCGTGTTAGTGGCGTCGGCGTAGACGCGGAACCGATTGCGCTGGACGTAGTAATAGAACGTCGGCCCTGGTCCGTGTCCACCCGAAGACCCGCCTTCGACATGCTCGACCACCGCCTCACGGTCGACTCCCATAGGCAGCCCGTGCTCGGTTGCACGCAAGGAAAGATCGGCGTCTTCGCAGTACAGAAAAAGGTCCTCACGGAAGCCTCCAAGGCGATCCCACGCCGCAACGGAGATGAGCGGCGCTGCCCCACTAACGAAGCTGACCGACGACACCCCGGTATCCGCAGGGGACAGCGGCTCGCCGATGCGAATATGGCGGGAACGACCTTCTCGCACCCGGAGTTCGCCCCCGCTGTACCAAACGCGTACGTCTCCTCGCCGGCCCTTCCGAACGATCATCGGGGAAAGCACAGCCCAGTCGTCGTCGACGGCCGTTCGAACCAGGCGCGCCAACGCCCCCGCCCGCACGACAACATCAGGATTCAGTATCCAGAGGTAGTCAACCTCGCCCGCGTCGCGGAGTCGTGCCGCCGCTGAATTGACTGCGGGACCGAAGCCGACATTCTCCTCACTCAGTTCGAGCTGCACCGACGGATACCCCTCGCACAGGATCGACAAAGCGCTGGCCTGCTCGCGAGTAGAGGCGTTGTCCCAGACGATCACCCTGTTGATCGGCTCTGCTGCAAGTGACTCCAGGCAGTCTGCGAGAAATTCTGTTGAGTTATGCGAGATGATCACAACGCCCACGCGCACGCTGCCGGACATGCGGTCGCCTCTCATGCGACGGACCTTTCGGTCGTCGATTTCGCTACGAGAGCGTCGATCAGTGGCGAGAGTGTTGTGTCCCACCGATATGGGCCCATGATGTCCCGAAGATGCGAGCGGTCAGGTTCGTTGCCGGCCATTTCGACCAGCTGTTCCGCGAACTTCGCCGGATCGTCAACGATCACCAGCGCCTCCGGGTCAAGCCCGTCAAGTCCGAGAGCACCTAAGGAGGTGGCAACCACAGGCGTGCCAGCTGCGAGCGCCTCGAGGATCTTGATGCGTGTACCACCAGCGGCGTGAAGCGGGGCAGTTGCGACGCGAGCGGCACCCACGAACGGCACGGTGCTTTCCACATCTGGGATGACAGCGATATCGTCGGCAACCAGCTTCAAGACCTCTGGCGAGGGTGAGCGACCGATGATCTGCAGCCGCAGCGTAGGCTTCCGGATTCTCACGAGAGGCCACACCTCTCGAGCCAGCCACACGGCGGCATCGACATTTGGGCGCCAGCCGAGGTGCGCGACGAAGACAACGGTGTCCCGACGGCCACCCTCGTATGCAAAGCTCCCCTCGCTCACTCCGTTGGGAGCGGTGACTAGGGTGGCGTGAGACTCAGCGGTATCCGTCCAGCGGTCCAGCAAAGCGCGGTCGTGAGAGCTCACGACCGAGATAACGTCGAACTCCCGGCCAACCCGCGACTCCAGACGTCGCATGCTTCGAGCTTCGTACATAGCCGCAAGGCGTTGCAGAGGCCGACTCTCGGACGCGGCGTAATTGTCCAGCAGTTCGAACTCGAGGTTGTGCATGTCTAGTACGACCGCACACTGCAGAGCGTTGCGGTAGGTGGCCAATTGGCTGAACTCTACGACTACCCATGTTGGCTTGCTCTGACGCTGATGTGTGATGTCGACCATCTGACGGATTGCAACCATGCTGAACCATTTGAGCACTGAAAGACTGAGCGTGCGAATCGTCGACTGAAACACTCGAAGGACTGCGGGCACAGCCCGCCAAAACGAACCGATCCCTGTCGCGCGTGCCGCGGACGACGCGAACGGCCGGACACCGATGGTCTCAACGTCGAATCCCGCGCTCGCGAGAGCTCGGACGACAGCGGCGACGCGTTTTGATCCACCGTCGCGTTCCTGCCGATAGTCGTTCTTCGTCACTACGAGCACCCAAGGTGCGGCGTCCATCAGCGCTCCACCTTTGCCCAACCGACGGTCTCCGCGTCAGATGAAGCGGATCGGAACCGGTCTCGAATCAATGAATATAGCGCCGCAACCGGAACGGCTTGCATTCCTATCGCCGAAATGGGTAATCCGAGTGAAGCACGAGGCATCACGCGACCCGAGTACGTGACGGCACAGCCTAGGACGCCTGCATAAAGGACGAGACTAATGGGCCAGGAAGAGACACCGGCGGCTGCCACTGCAACCCAGAACCCAAAGCATCCCACGGTCAGCCGATACAACTTATGCCCGATGAAGAGTCGGCCCTCCGGGCTCGA
Source organism: Rathayibacter sp. YIM 133350 (assembly GCF_037404875.1). Classification (NCBI taxonomy): domain Bacteria; kingdom Bacillati; phylum Actinomycetota; class Actinomycetes; order Micrococcales; family Microbacteriaceae; genus Rathayibacter; species Rathayibacter sp. YIM 133350. The sequence goes on along the minus strand of NZ_JBBELO010000028.1, from coordinate 52,097 downwards.
GGATAGAAGCCGAAGTTGAGGCAATTGTTCCCGGAGCAGCCCCTTCGCGATCCGAACGCGCCTGCCCCATTGGTCCTTGTTCGACGCCGGATCCTCCACAGTCTGCAGTAGATCCGATACGCCAACCCGCTTTCCTTCGAAGACCAATTGGGCCGCAAGCCATAGGTCATCGACAACAATCCCCGGCGGCGTCGGCCGGTAGTCCGCTCGGCGAATGGCGATCAACTCGCCGACCACACTGAGTGTGCCCACGGCTTCAGAGAGTCTTTGCTTCGTTGACGCCTCGAGTTGCCAGAAGAGCGCTTCCCGCGTGCCCCGCTCCGTCTTGTTGCCCGAGACGAGATGCCAACGCGTGAGCTCTTCGACCACGATGCTGGGCCAACGTTGCGGCTGGATCTCGCAGTTCGCATCTGTGAAGACCAACACATCGGCACTGGATGCTGCTGCGCCAACGGCGGAGGCATGCGGCTTCCCAGATCGCTCCAAGCGGATCACCCGGTCGGCATCCGCCTCCACGGCAGCGTCACCCGTCGCCTCATCACTCGCGACAACAGTGATCGTGGAGGGACCGGGGTACTCCCTCAGCGCATCCCTCAGACGTCTCACAGTCGGTCCGATCGTCGCCGTCTCGAGATATGAGGGAACAATCACGTCGATGGATGGCCGGGGCGGAAGGACCTGCGGAGTCGACGCCGTCGATCGGCCGCGTCGCGTCTCCGCGCGGAGCTGAAGGCGAGGCAAAACGATCCCCAGTGCGAAAACCGCGCCACCGGCGACGGCGACGCCGACCGCCGGCCAAGAGAAGGGAGAACTCATCGCGTCAGAACGCCCCGTCGCCAGCAGTCACGGCTCGGGCGGTTCTCCAGAGGATCACAATGTCTCCAGTCAAAGACCAGTTCTCGACGTAATACAGGTCGAGGCGCATCGCATCTTCCCACGAGAGCGAAGACCGTCCACTGACCTGCCAGAGGCCGGTCATGCCCGGCTGAACCAGCAGTCGGCGACGAGCAGCGGAATCATAGAGCTCAACCTCACCTTCACGTTGAGGCCGAGGGCCGACCAGACTCATGTTGCCGATGAACACATTGAGCAACTGGGGCAGTTCGTCGAGCGAATAGGTGCGGAGAAAGCCACCGATGCGCGTCAGGCGCGGATCGTTCTTCACTTTGAAAAGCGGTGTGCCGTGAGTGCCCTGGGCCTCAAGCAAGTCGCGCAATTGAGCATCCGCCCCAACCGTCATCGATCGGAACTTCAGCATGGCGAACGGCTTCTCGTTAAGACCGATGCGCTCCTGCCTGTAGAAGACCGGGCCTGGACTTGTCACTTTGACGGCGACGGCGATCAGGAGGAACACCGGCGAAAGAAGGAGGAGTAGCAAGGCTGACCCGACGACATCGAATGTGCGCTTGGCGAAGTGCTTGCGGCCTTCGTAGGTCGGCGTCTCCACGTGGATCAATGGCAGGCCCGCCACAGGCCGGGTGTGGATGCGAGGGCCACCGATGTCGACCAAGCTCGGCGCGACGACCAAGTGCTGCCGGCCGGGCTCCAGGCCCCAACTGAGCTCCCGCACCCGCTCGGGCGGGAGCTCATCGGAACTCGTGATCACGAGGGTGTCGGCTCCGCTCGACTCAAGGGCTGGGAGAGCCTGAGCGATTCCCCCGAGGACGGGAATTCCAAGCTCCATGAGCACCTCTGACTCCTGAGCGCCGTCGACGCAGGCACCCACGACTCTGTAACCGGCGTCCGGCACACGCTTCAATTGGCGGGCGATGGCAGCGGAGGATCGGGCGGAGCCGACCAGCACCACCGTGGAACTGAACCGCCCTTGCTGGCGTTGCACTCGAAGCCACTGTCGCCAGAGCCAGCGCGAGAAGATCAGCACTGCGATACCCAGTGGGAAGGCGATAAGAATGTATCCGCGCGCAAGGTCGAGCTTCACGAGGAAGGCGACGATCGCGACGATGCCGAAGAGCCAGATCGAAGCGTTTACGACCAGGCGATACTCCTGCGACCCGGCGCCGATGACCCGGTAGCCGCGTGTTCCGAACACGCGCAGCACAAGCATCCACGCACCGATGAGCACGACGGACACGATCGTGTAGCTGACCGCGAGGTCACCACGGGAACCACTGAACCCGCTCGCCTCACGGTCGAAGCCGAGCCAGAAGATCTGAGCTCCGAACACCACCCAGATGAGAACGAGCGCGTCCGTTGCCGCCAGCCGATGCATGTAACCGCGACGCCAGTCGGTCACCGAGCGGGCGTTCATACGCGCTTTTTCGATGACCATTACGTTTGATTTCCCCACGGTGTACAGACGACTGGTGCGCGTCGACCGGTATTTGAGTTTAGCTTCGCAGATATGTTGCCGCCGACACCGGAGCCCGTGCCGACGCCCCACCTTGTGGGGCATTGACCTACTTCAGGCTCAGGGTACGCCGCCGGCGATCGTCCAGCCGCGCAACAGTTGCGGCTCGACGAGCTTGGGTTCAGCTCCCGAGCAGGCGCCGGATGCGGTGGCCGAGGGCGACGCTAATGCCACCCCAAGTGCACGAGGTCGGATTAAGGTTACGTCTGCATGGAGTGACGGAGCGTCAGTTTTGCTGCCCCAGTGGGAGGGGGTGTTGCGGCCCTTCGACAGGCTCAGGGAACGCGTGGCTGAGCGGGAGGGGGTGTTGCGGCCCTTCGACAGGCTCAGGGAACGGGTGGCTGAGCGGGAGGGCTGGGAACGGCCCTTCGACAGGGTCAGGGAGCGGGTGGTGAGCGGGTGGGCATGGCGCGGCCCTTCGACGGGCTTAGGGTGCAGGGTGGCTGAGCCGGAGGGCTGGGAACGGCCCTTCGACAGGCTCAGGGAGCGGGTGGTTGAGCGGGAGGGCTGGGAACGGCCCTTCGACAGGCTCAGGGAACGGGGTGGTTGAGCGGGAGGGGCAGGCGCGGCGCTTCGACAGGCTCAGCGAACTCCTTCGACAGGGTAAGGGTGCGCGGGATCAGGGGGCGATTAGTGCTGTAGCGGCGTCTTGCTGCAGCCAGGTTGTGTTGTCACGGGTGGTCAGGGCGACGGATGCGGGAGCCTTGTCGCCCGGGGCACAGGCCGTCGCGGCGGCCAAGCGCTCGTCCGTCGCCGCGATGCTCGTGATCGAGACCGTGGGGCACGAGCCGTCGGCTGTGCGAGCCACCGTCAGGCGGCCGGCGTCGGCCGACAAAGCCACCGCGTTCGGGGCGTCGATGGTGCGCCAGCTCGGGGTGTCGGCATCCGTCGCCAGGGCGATCGAGCCGTCGCAGAGCACCGCGACGAGACCATCGGTCTGGGCAAGCTGCCGGGGCGCCGGACACGGGGCCGCTTGGGCGTTGCCGTTCAGCACCACCTTGCCGGCGTCGGCCGGGTCGAGGTAGCTCCGGTCGTCGAAGTCGGCCGCATCCTCTTCCCAGGTGACGCCCGACGAGAACGTGCGATAGAAGCCCACGGCGCAATCGGGCCCGGCCTTGGCCACGACGAATGCCGTCGTGGCGCTGACGGCCTGCAGAGAGAGCACCTCGTGGATGGCGGCGTCACGGGTGGGATGCGCTTGCCACGAGTCGCCACCATCGTTGCTGCTCTCGATGACGGCGTCGTCGCCACCGCAGTTTCCGGGGGTGGCACGCCACGCATCCGTGTCATCGACGGCGGCGAGCAGCGTGAGCGACGGCTTGGAGCCGGCCGGCGCCGCCCCCGGCTGGTCAGTCGCGGTCGGCGACGGTGTGCTCGCCGGGGCATCCGTCGGCGTGGGCGTCGAGGTGAACTGCCGGGGAGTATCGGTGGGCACGGGCGCCGTCGGGCCGGCCAGGGCAGTGCCGACCAACACGATGTCGATACCGAGCAGCACGACGATGGCGATGGCGGACCAGAGCCGCAGCGATCCGACCGGCCGACGCGGCGGCTTGATCGCCAGCGGGGGCCGCGCACCCGTGAGCTTCAAGGGGCGACGCTCAGCCATCGGCGCGCGGCTTTCCCAGAACGGAGGCGATGACCCGCGTCGCGTCGTCGAGCACGCGGCCGGTCTCGTCGTAGAACTCCTGCGGTCGCCGGTACGGGTCGATGACGTCGTCATCGTCGGGGGAGGCGAGCGGCGGGAGGTAGCCGCGGTAGCTTCCGACGGCACGCACGAGCGCGGCCGGCGAGGCGAGGTCTTCGATCTCGAAGTCGTTCTCGGCGCGCGCGGTCTCAGCGAGACGGGCGAACTCGCGCAGCGTGAAGGCGTACCGGTTGGCGCGCGGCAGTTCGCTCACGGCCTCGGCACGGTGAGAGCGGGATGCGGTGAGCACCAGATCGGCGTTCTCGAGCATCGCAACGGTGAGCTGCCGCGCGCGCTGCGGGCGCTGCGCTCCCCCGTAGCGTGCCACGAGTTCGGCGGTCGGCTCGGTCATGTCTTCCCCGACGAGAGCACCCGTTCCGGCGCTCGCGACAACGGCGGGCACGCCGGCGGCGGCGAGGCGCACCTCGAGCAGGCGCTCAGCCAGCGGTGACCGGCAGACGTTTCCGGTGCACACCGTGAGAACGCGCAGCGGCGCTCCCTGGTAGCCCGACCACGCCACGGTCAGCCGGCCGCTTTCATCGGCTTGAGGTCGGCCTCATAGCCGTAGCCGGATTCGTAGCCGTAGCGGCCGTAGCCGTAGGCATCCGGTCCCTTGGTCGGCAGCATTGTGAGCACGATGCCCGACACCGGGGCGCCCACGTTGTCGAGTGCCGAGACGGCACCCTTCAGCTGGTTCTTGTGGGTGCGACCAGCGGCCACGACCACAAGGGCTCCCCCGACGCTGCGGGCGAGGATGGCGGCATCCGTGACGGGAAGCAGGGGCGGCGCGTCGTAGATGACGACGTCGAAGGTGTGGCCGAGCTGGTTGATGAGCGAGAACATCGCCGTGGAACCGAGCAGCTCGCTCGGGTTCGGGGGGATGCGGCCGGCCGGAAGCACGTAGAGATGCGTGCGTCCCCACTTCTGGATGACGTCGTCGGCGCTCGCGCGGCCGATGAGCACGTCGGTCAGGCCGGCGCTGCCCTCGAGTCCCATGTAGTCGGCGACCTTGGGGCGGCGCAGGTCGGCGTCGACGAGCAGCACCCGCGCTCCGGCGTCGCCGAGCGCGATGGCGAGGTTGGCCGCGGTGGTGCTCTTGCCCTCGCTCTCGATGCTCGAGGTGACGACGAACGAGCGGTCGGCGCGGCCGGCATCCAGGAACTGCAGGTTGGTGCGCAGCGTCCGGAACGACTCCGCCCGCGGGCTCTTGGGGTCGGCGTGCACGATGAGGGGGCGCTCGGCCGCCTTGCTGTCGAAGGCGATGCCGCCCAGGATGGGCCGGTCGGTCACGAGCTCGACGTCGCGCTCGTTGCGGATGCGGGTGTCGAGCGTCTCGCGCAGCACGGCCACGCCGATGCCGAGCGCGAGGCCGATGAGGGCGCCGAGCGCGATGTTCAGCGGAACGTTCGGGCTCGTGGGCTTCTGCGGAACCGACGCGTGCTGCACCAGCGTGAGGTGAACGGGGCTGTCGCCCTCGGGCGTGGTCTTCTCGATCTGCTCGACGGTGGTGGCGAGGCTCTCGCTGACTGCCGTGGCGATCTGCGCGGCCTTGGCCGGGTCTTCATCCACCACGTCGATCTCGATGAGCGTGGTGTTCAGGGGTGCGCTCGCTGTCACCCGCGCGGCGAGCTGGTCGGCATTGTCGGTGAGGCCGAGGTCGCCGATCACCGGCAGCAGCACGATGGGGGTGGAGACCAGGTCGGCGTAGGTCTTCACCCGCTGCTGGGTGAAGGTGTTGCCCTGCTGCAGGTCGCTCACCGTGTCGCCGCCGCTCGTGCTCACGAAGACCTTCGCGCTCGAGCTGTACTCGGGCGTCTTCGCGAGCGAATACCCCGCAGCAGCACCGATCCCGATGAGCGTGAGCAGCACGATGAGCACCCAGCGCTTGCGCAGGATGCGGATGTAATCGCGCAGCTCCACTTATTGCCTTTCCGTCCCCCGGTAATCCAACAGTTCATGTTGCCACAGTTCCTCCGGGCCGCCCGGCGCCCCACTGCGTCGCGAGACGCCCCGATACGCTTGCGGGCGTGAGCGAACACCGGATGCCCGCAGCCGCGCCGACCCCACGTGACCCGCACTGGGGGGTCGGCACCGCATCCGTCGGTGTGCTGCTCGCACTGCTCGGCGTGTGGGCGCTCGGCGCGCTCACGCGCACCGTTGTGATGTCGGGGCCGGCCGCTCTGGTGCTCTCGTACGCGGTGGTGTGGGTGCCGCTCATGGCGGTGGCGCTGTGGGCGTGCTTCGCCCGCGGAACCGGGTCGCTCGTGCGCGACTTCGGGCTGCGCTTCACCTGGCTCGACCTGCTCTGGGGCGTGGGCCTGGGGCTGGTGCTGCGCGCCATCGCGACGATTGTGGAGATCGCGGTGTACGGGGGTTTGCAGGGCAACCTGTCATTCGGAGAGCCTGCCAACGATTTCTGGTGGCTGTTCGGCGGCCTGCTGGCTCCCGTGTTGATCGCTCCCTTCATAGAAGAGGTGTACTTTCGCGGGCTGATGCAACGCGCGCTGACCCGGGCCACGGCGCGTTTGACGGGTTCGGGGGCGGATGCTGCAGCCGACGACAACGCTCTCGTGCCGCCGACGCGTACCGGGTTCGTGCCGCGCATCCCGTGGCTCGCTGTCGTGGTGACGTCGATCGTATTCTCGCTGCTGCACGTGGCGACGACGTCGCTGCTCATCTGGCAGAGCGCCGTGGTGGTGGGTGTCGCGACGCTGATCTTCGGTCTGGCGGTCGGGGTGCTGACCGCGCTCACCGGGCGCATCGGCGGCGCGATCATCGCCCACGTCGTCTACAACGGGATGCTGGTGCTCGTTCTGGGGATGTGACCCTTCGACCTCGCTCTGGGGACGCGAAAAGGCGACGGCCGCTGGAGACTGTTCGCTGAGCCTGTCGAAGCGAACCCGCCCAGCGCTGGAAGCGGCCCTTCGACAGGCTCAGGGAACGGGGGCTGAGCAGGAGCGCATGTTGCGGCCCTTCGACAGGCTCAGGGGACGGAGGCTGAGCAGGAGCGCATGTTGCGGCCCTTCGACAGGCTCAGGGGACGGAGGCTGAGCAGGAGCGCATGTTGCGGCCCTTCGACAGTCTCAGGGAACGACGGCGACGCGCGCTGGAAACTGTTCGCTGAGCCTGTCGAAGCGAACCCGCCCAGCGCTGGGAGCGACCCTTCGACAGGCTCAGGGAACGGGGGCTGAGTAGGAGCGCAGGTTGCGGCCCTTCGACAAGCTCAGGGAACGCGGAAGGGCGACGCGCGCTCGAAGCTGTCGCTGAGCTTGTCGAAGCGAACCCGCCCAGCGCTGGGAGCGCATGTTGCGGCCCTTCGACAAGCTCAGGGGACGCGCGCTCAGGGGACGCGCGCGCTCAGAGGCTGCAGCTCGCGTTCGGCGGAACGCTCCGACTCGGCTGCCACTGCCGCATGCGCGCGAGCGTCGATACGGGTTTTCCAGCGCATAATCGGGCGCTCCAGCAGGAACCAGCTGAGGGTCGCCGCCGCGATCGTGCACGGGATCTCCCACAGCCAAGGCTGCGGCAGCTCCAGGGCGTGCAGCCACTTCACCATCGGGTAGTTCCAGAGGTAGGCCGCATACGAGATCACGCCAAGGCCGAGCAGCGGGGCGAGTATCTGGGAGGGCAACGCCTGCCACGCCTTCACCCGCAGGATGAGCACCATGCTCGCGACCGCGACGGCGGGACACATGAGGAAATACGTGAGCGCGTCGCTCTTCGTGTCGGGCAGGAACGCCATCGCCACGACGAAGAGCCCCGACGCGACGGCCGCGACGGTGAGCGCTCGGCCGTGCAGCATCCGGTCGACCGTGGGTTCGTAGAGCTTGACCGCCGCGCCGATGATCATGGCGACCGCCCACGAGGTGGGCAACGTATAGAGGTCCGTCACCGAGGGCGACATGACCACGAGGGATGCCGCGATCGCCACGTTCACGAGCACGACGGCCCCGATCAGTACGAGGCCGATGCGCCGCATCCGGAGCCCGAGCGTGAGCAGCAGCGGCCAGAGCAGGTAGAACTGCTCTTCGGTGGCGAGAGTCCAGAGATGCTGGAGCGCGGCACTGCCATCGACGAACGGCAGGTCCATCGTGTAGGTGAGGGCGAAGAGCACGGATGATCCGAGGCTGTCGGACTCGTCGAGCGGGTCGACGAGCACCGTGACGATCGCGAACACCAGCACCAGCAACAGCAGCGCCGGCAGCAGCCGCAGCGCGCGGTTGCGGTAGAAGCGGCCGTACCGTAGTCGTCCGAATCGCTCGACGTCGCGGTGGATGAGCCCCGTGATGAGGTAGCCCGAGAGCGCGAAGAACATCACGACCCCGACCAGGCCGGCGGTGCCGAAGACGGCCGGGCGGGCGTGGCGCAGCATCACCAACAGGATGGCGATGCCCCGCAGCACGTCGAGCCCGACGAGCCGAGCAGTGGGTCGAGACAACACCCCGTCATGCTAGGTCGGGCGCCTCTGAGCCGGGATGGGGTTGCGCAAGAGGATGCCGTGTACGAAGGTGCCGGACGTTGCGGCCCTTCGACAGGCTCAGGGCGGGTGGTCCGACGGGCGTCGCGGCCCTTCGACAGGCTCAGGGGACGGGTGGTCCGGTCAGCGACGGGCGTCGCGGCCCTTCGACAGGCTCAGGGAACGAGTGGTCCCGTCAGCGACGGGCGTTGCGGCCCTTCGACAGGCTCAGGGGACGGGGCGGTTGCGGCCCTTCGACAGGCTCAGGGGACGGGCCGTCGTGGGCGGCGCGCTCAGCGGTGGCCGAGGCGGCCGCCCGATTCCTGCAGGTAGCAGGCCGCGCACAGCGACTCGTAGGTCACCTCGACGCCGTCGATCGCCACCTGCGCGCCGTCGAACACGAAGCGGTCGCCGATCTTGCGGCCGTTGAAGATCGCCTTGCGCCCGCAACGGCAGATGGTCTTCAGCTCTTCGAGGCTGTGCGCGATCTCGAGCAGACGACGACTGCCGGGGAAGGCATTCGTGAGAAAGTCGGTGCGGATGCCGTAGGCCAGCACCGGCACGTTCTCGAGAATCGCGATGCGCAGCAGATCGTCGACCTGGTCGGAGCTGAGGAACTGGGCCTCATCGATGAGCAGGCAACTCACGTCGCGGTTCGTCGTCTCGATCACCGTGGCCCGGTGCTGCTGGAAGGCCCGGTACGCATCCGTCGTCGGGGCAAGAACGAAGTCGACGTCCCGCGTGACGCCCAGGCGGGAGAGGATGCCGAGGTCGCCCTTGGTGTCGATGGCCGGCTTGGCGAGCAGCACGTTGTGGCCGCGCTCCTCGTAGTTGTACGCGGCCTGCAGCAGGGCCGTGCTCTTGCCGGAGTTCATCGCACCGTAGCGGAAGTAGAGCTTGGCCATGGCGAGTGTCTTCTCCTTGTCGTGCGCATGCAGCGCGTGCCGAGCGCAACGGATGCGTCAGGCAGGCAGCCCGAACGACGCTACTCCAGAATGCCGTCTTCGGCGGCACGGCGGATGAGCTCCACCTTGCGGCTGGCCGGGCGACCGACGCGCTGGTACTTCTCGCGCACGCGGCGCAGGTACGTCTTGGCGGTCTCGTACTTGACGTGCATGGCGTCGGCGACCTCGGCCGTCGACCGGCCCGCGGCGTAGAGCGCGAGTGCCTGGCGCTCCCCCGGGCTCAGCTGCGGCCGTTCGAACGGCAGTCGCTCGGTGCGTGCGGGGTTCGGGATTCCGGATGCGGCCGGCTCGGGCAGGCGCAGCGCCGTGCGCACCGCCGCCATCACCTCGCGCATCGGCAGCGACTTGGAGAGAAAGGCGATGGCTCCGGATGCCGCGGCACGGCTGCGTGCGTCGGAACTGTCGAGCGCGCTGATCACGATGACCTTCGCTCCCGCAGCGCGGCAGGTGCGGATGCGCGCCTCGATCGAGACCGGTTCGACGAGCTGGAAGTCCATGAGCACGAGGTCGACGGGAAAACCCGGATCCCGCACGAACTCGATCCAACTGCGCGCGCGAACGGCGAGTTCGAAGTCGGGCGCGTTCGCGTGGATCCAGCTGGTGACGGCGTCGAGCAGCACCTCGTGATCGTCGAGCAGACCGATGCGCACCCGGCGGGGCGCGGCGAGGTCATGACTCGACATAGTCGAATCTTACTGTCAGCCGACGTTCAGCGAGCGTGGATCGTGCCCCCCGAAAGAGCACCCTCACCACGCTCAGGTACTGGGCGAGCGTGCGTCGCAGGGCCCGTGTGGCCACGCCCGTCGTGGCGGTGATGTGCACGCGGTTGAGGCCCGCGGCATCCGTCGGGCGGATGCTGACCCTCACGTCGCCGCCCCCGATCGCGGGGTCTTCGCAGAGCGCGACGATGAACGCGGCGAGGCCGACCCGCTGCTCCGCACTCATGGTGACCGCGAGTTGCTCGGGGTCGTCGATGACGAGCGCCGTGGGCGTGCGGGCCAGCTGGCGGTCGGCGAGGTCGTCGAGCCAGCTGCGGTCGAGCTCGCGCACGAGGGTGCGGCGCACCGCCTGTGCAAGTTCACGGGCGCGGATCACGTCGTGCTCCTCGATGCGTGCGGCGGCGAGCACGCGGGTGAGCAGCGGCAGCACCTCGCGGGAGAGCAGGGTCACCTGCTCCTGCTGCACGCTGCGGGCAACACCCTGCCGCTCTTCGACGTCGCTCGAGAAGACGGCCTGCGTCGCGAGGCGCTGCCACACCTGCACGCTGCGCACGATCTGATCGCTGAAGGCGGCGCCGGCGAGTCCGAGCGCGAGAACCGGGGTCACGACCACGACTGCGTATTCCGCGAACGGAACGTGCACGGCCAGATACGCGGTCTGCAGCGGGAGCAGCGCCGTGAGCGTTGCTGCTCCCGTGAAGGAGGCCACGATGAGCGAGATCGCCGGACGATAGGGCGCGAACGAGATGATGAGCAGGCCCGCCGCGATCTGGCCGAAGTCATCCTGCAGCAGGGCGTTCTTGCCCAGGCGGCTGAAGATCTCGAGCACGGTGGATGCCGCGGTGAGCACGTAGACGAGTACCACCGAGTGCAGGTGCATGGGCGCCGCCGCCGGCCTGGCCTCGACGAGGAAGGCAACGCAGGCCAGCGCGAGCATGCCGACGGCGCCGATGGCGAGCACCGGATCGACGACATGCGGCCACTGCAGCGCGGTCTGCAGCACGCCGTACGCCAGGGCGATGACGCACGCGGCCACGCTGAACGGCCAGGCTCCCAGCGTGCCGAGCGGGTCGACCCTCTGTGGGCTGACGAGCCAGGATCGGCCCGTCGGGGGCGCGTAGGAGACCGGGTCGTACATGCGCAGCCGCATCACGCCTGCTCTCGCACGTCGTCGAGATTCTCGAAGTCGCCGTCGTGGTCGGCGCGCGCCGCCTTCCGCGGCACGGTGAGCAGCACGCTCGTGCCGGCCCCCGGCCGCGACCACACCCGCACGTCTCCCCCGACGTCTTCGATGCGCTGCCGCACGGAGTGCCGCAGGCCGATGCCCGCGCTGCCGGGCTCGGGCGTGAAGCCGCGGCCAGCATCCGTCACCATCACGGAGGTCTCGTCGGGGGTGTCGCCGATGATCGCGATCTCGGCGGCATCCACTCCCGCATGGCGGATGACGTTGATGAGGCACGCCCGCACCGCCAGCCCGAGGGCCTGGCCCACGTCGAGAGGGAGGTCGCTGACGGCGCGGCGGTCGCCGGCGATCTCGACACGGAGTCCCTGGCCCCGGGCCGCCTCCACCGCCTCTGCGAGGGGGCTGAGGGCCCAGTCGGCCGAGAGCGAGGCGAGGCTCGCCTCCGCTCCGGTGAGCCACTCCTGACCCACGAGCCTTTCGAGATCGCGCGTGACGGTGGTGCGGAAGCGCGGATCGAGCGGCCCCGGCCGGCTCGCGGCGATGGTGACGAGGTGACTGAGGGCGGTGTCGTGAACCAAGCTCGTGGCGCGCGCCTCGAGGTCTCGGCGAAGCGAGAAGGCGGTGTTGTCGCGGGCCGCGCGCAGGATGGCCGGCTGGGTGGCCCGGATGCGGCGGCGACCGAGCCCCTCGATGATCAGTACGCCGGAAAGAAAGAGGTAGATGGTCGGAACGAACCCGTCGAGGCGGTAGGGCACGTCGGTGAGCAGGCAGGCGGCGATGATGGCGCCCTCGCCGATCACGAGGCCGGCGCTCGCCCAGGCGACGCCCACGAAAGGTCGGGTGCCGACACCGCCGACCATCACGAGAGCCATGGCGGGCAGTGCGACGACGAAGAGGTTGCTCGCCGGAAACACGTGCGGGTCGCCGAGCAGCGTCGCCGTGTAGATGAAGCTCGAGAGTCCGCCGATCACGAGATAGCCGACGGTCGCGACGAGGGTGGCGGTGGTTGCGAGGGTGATGAGCAGGATGCCCATGGGCACGAGGGCGATGATCGTGGGCCAGAGGCCGTCTGCCGGATGCGCTGCGCTGAGCGAGGTGACGGAGACGAGGGCGCCCACCAGGCAGACCAACCCGAACCAGTGCGAGGCGCGCGCGAGAGCGCGACTCATGGTCGCATCCGCGAGGTGGATCGGTAAGCCGAGCGCCATCGTTCACTCCTTTCCCGAGTATTTCACCCCTATGCATGGAACGTCCCCCGCTTTGTGGCGGAAATGTACCCCGGTTTGGGATGCCGCGAAAGGGGGTCGGGGGCGGGAGTTCGGGGCGCATGCTGTGCGCTGAGCCTGTCGAAGCGAACCAGGCCAGGCAGACGCGTCCGGGCCCTCCCGCCCGCTGTTCGCTGAGCCTGTCGAAGCGAACGCATCACCGCGCGGGTCCGGGCCCTTCGACAAGCTCAGGGACCGGGCTTCTCGATACGACTGTTCGCTGAGCCTGTAGAAGCGAACGCCACCACGCAGGTGGTCCCGGACCTTCCACCCACTGTTCGCTGAGCCTGTCGAAGCGAACGCCACCACGTAGAGGGTCCGGGCCCTTCGACAAGCTCAGGGACCGGGCTTCTCGAAGCAGCTGTTCGCTGAGCCTGTCGAAGCGAACCTAAGCACGCAGACAGGTGGCGGCCCTCCCACCCACTGTTCGCTGAGCCTGTCGAAGCGAACCCGGCCACGCAGGCGGGACCCGGGCCCTTCGACAAGCTCAGGGACCGGGCTCCTCGAAAAGCTGTTCGCTGAGCCTGTCGAAGCGAACGCCCCCGTCAGAAGAGGGTGGGCGCCGGATCCGCGTGCGAGAGCACCCCGCCCGTCGTCGGCGACGTGCGCGCGTGGTCGAGGCCGTGCTTGCGCACGAGCGGGCGCACCCTCTCCGCCAGCCAGGTGCGATATTCCTTCGGAGCGTACGTCGAGCGATACATCGCCCGATACTTCGGCAGCAGTTCCGGATGCTCCTGGCCGAGCCAGAGCAGGAACCACTCCTTGACACCCAGCTTCAGGTGCAGTGCGGAATGCACGACAGCCGTCGCCCCGGCTTCCTTCGCCTGCCGCATCGCCTCGTCGAGATGAGCGACCGTGTCCGTCAGGAACGGCAGGATCGGCATCATGAACACCGTGCAGTCGAGTCCCGCATCGCGCACGGCCGTCACCGTCGCGAGCCGCGCCTTCGTCGTGGGCGTGCCGGGCTCCACCGATTGCTGCAACTCATCGTCGTACACCGCGATCGACATGGCGATGTCGACGGGAACGCCCGTGGCAGCATCCGCTATGAGAGGAAGGTCACGTCGCAGAAGCGTGCCCTTGGTCAGGATGCTGAACGGCGTGCCGCTGTCAGCCAGCGCGCCGATGATCTCGGGCATGAGCTTGTAGCGGCCCTCGGCGCGCTGGTACGGGTCGGTGTTCGTTCCGAGGGCGACCGGATGCCGTTCCCAACTCGGGCGGCCGAGCTCCTTGCGCAGCACCTCGGCCACGTTGACCTTCACGATGATCTGGCGGTCGAAGTCGTTGCCGCCGTCGAGGTCAAGGTAGGTATGGGTGGGCCGGGCGAAGCAATAGGCGCACGCATGAGAGCAGCCACGGTAGGGATTCACCGTCCACTCCAGCGGTATGCGCATCGGGCCGGGAACCTTGTTCAGCGCCGATTTCGCGAGCACTTCGTGGAAGGTGATTCCGGCGAACTCCGGCGTCTGCACCGAGCGCACGAGGTTGTTGAGCTTCGCGAGGCCGGGCAGCGCATCCGTGTTCTCGACGTTCAGTTCCTGACCGCTCCACCGCATGCTTCAAGTCGAACACAGCTTCGACTCATTTGCAAGATTGCGGCCTGTGTGTTCGAAAGGCGGCGACGGGAGGTCGGCATCCGCGCGCCCGTTCGGCAGGAAATCGTGCGGTTTGCAGGACCGGTTCGGGTGAACCGGTCCTGCAAAGCGCCCGAACGCCTGCGCAGGTGCATCCCTCACACGAGTGCCTCCGACCGCGCCGGCTGCAGCCGGAGCTCCTCGCCGTTCCAGCGCCGGCGCAGCCAGCGGTCGTGGCTCGCGATCACGACGGCACCCGGATAGCCGCCGAGTGCCTCCTCGAGGTCCGTGGCCAACGCGAGCGAGAGGTGGTTGGTCGGCTCGTCGAGGAGGAAGAGGTGCGGCGGCCGCGCGATCACGAGCGCCAGGGCGAGCCGACGCTGCTGCCCGATTGAGAGCGCGCCGATCGGGCGGGTCTCGTCGCGCGGGCGGATGAGGCCCAGACTCGAAAGCGGCACCTGCTCCGCACGTTTCTCCCCCAGCACCTGCTCGTAGATGGAGCGCACGGCGAGGCCCGCATCCGGGAAGCGCACGTCTTGCTCGAGCAGCCCGACGCGCAGGCCCTTCCGGCGATTCAGCACCCCGGATGCCGACTCGATGCGCCCGGAAAGCAGGCCGAGCAGCGTGGACTTCCCCACACCGTTCGCTCCCGTCACGAGCAGCCGCGCCTGCGATGGGATGCGCACCGACGTGGGTGCGAGGCGGCCAGCGACAGCGGCATCCGTCGCCTGCACGAGCAGTCCTTCGGCAAGGGCCTGCGACCCCGACGGGATGCCGGCGAACGCGAGAACGGCCGGTGGCTTGCGCACCTGCTCCCGCTCGAGAGTCTGCAGGCGCCCCTCGGCGTTGCGCACGCGGCGCGTGACGGCGCGCTGGTGGTTGCCGCCCTTGAAGGCGTAGATGAACTTGTCGTTGTCGCGCGGGCCGCGGTTCGGCGCGATGTGGCGGGCGGTGTCGGCGACGGCGTGTCGCAGCCGACCGAGCTCCTCCTGCTCGTCGGCGTACTGGCGCAGCCAGCGCTCGCGCTCCGCTGCCTTGTAGTCGAGGTACTCGCTGAAGCGCCCGCCGAACACGGTGACGGATGCCGCTGCCCCGCTCTCCGCGCGCCCGCCCGCAGGCTGAAGGGCCCCGCGCGCGACGTCGAGGTCGACGAGCGCGGTGGCGACCGCGTCGAGGAAGGCGCGATCGTGGCTTGCGAAGAGCACCGGACCCGGCCAATCGCGCAACTGCGACTCCAGGAAGGCGGCCGCTTCGTCGTCGAGGTGGTTGGTCGGCTCGTCGAGCAGCAGGGCATCCGGGCGCTCGAGCAGCAGCGCGGCGAGGGCGACCCGGCTGCGCTGGCCGCCGGAGATCTCGTCGAGCCGGCGGTCGAGGCCGATGCCGCCGATGCCGAGGCCGCCACGCAGGGCGTCACGGCGGGCGTCTGCGTTCCAGATGTCGGCACGCTCCGCCGCGTCGAGGGCTGCGGCGTAGCGGTCGGCGGGGGTGCCAACGTCTGCAGCGCGGCCGTTCTCCGGGGCGGCAGCGTCCGGGTGCGCACTCGCGTCCGCATCCTCATCCGTCGCCAGCGCCGAAGCGGCGGCGGCGAGTTCACGCTCGATGGCGCGCACGTCGGCGAGGGCGGCCTCCAGCACCGACGCGACGGTGTCGCTTGCATCGAACTGCACCTCCTGCCAGAGCATGCCGGTGCGCAGCGGCCGGGTGATGGTGCCTCGGTCGGGCTGCTCAGCACCGGCGAGGAGGCGCAACAGGGTGGACTTGCCGGCGCCGTTCTCGCCGATGAGCCCGATGCGGGCGCCGCGGGCAACGGCGAAGGTCACGTCGGTGAGCACGGGGGTCTGAGCGTAGGACTGCGAGAGTCCGTCGACGCGTACGTGGTCGGAGTGTATGACTGTGGCTCGCATGGGCGACCACCTTTCACGGGGGGCCCGCGGCATCCGTCGACGGATGCCGCGCGCAGGGTGAAGCCCCGCCGGGCGTGTGCCGGTGCGTGCGGTCACTGGCCCGCGCGCTCTCCGTCGCCGTCGGATGAACCGGGCGGCGGGTGCGGGCGGCGGTCAGCGACGTGCGCGAGAGCGGCCTGCGGGAGCGGGCGGAAAGATGCCGAACGTCAACGGCGCCTCAGGCGCGGGACAGGACGGCGGTTCTACTTCATAGCGGGTGCGACGTTAGCACGCCGATCTGGGCGTCGTCTAGGGTCGGGGCGCTCCGCATCCGCTCGTCGAGGGGCGGGGCCGCGCCGTGCGGCGCCGGGAAGCTTCCGAAAAGCGAGGCGATCTCGCGAGACGCGCCGCCTTTGCGTGCCGAAAGACGGCGCGTCGCCGATAATCGCCTCGCTTCTCGGAATGTCCTCGCTTTTGGGTCGGGCGGCAGGGCGCAGGGAACCGCGGACAGCCACGCCGGGCCGCAGCACGCCCGGGAAGGTGCCGAGGGCGACCGCCCCGGGCGGGACGCGGCGAAGAGGCCGGCTCAGGCGGAGACGGGGAGCGCTTCGCGCTCCTCGGCGGCCGTGAGCGCGGCCTGCGGCTCGGGCAGTCCGAGCGCGGCGGCCGTGGTCGCGAGCGAACGCGCGGCGACCTCGGGCTTGTCGTTCAAGGTTGTTCCGAGGCTCGGGATCATGTCGCGCAGCGAGGGCTCCCACGAGCGCCACTGCTGCGGGAAGCAGCGCTTCATCACGTCGATCATGATGGGCACGGCAGTGGAGGCGCCGGGCGATGCGCCGAGCAGGCCCGCGATCGTTCCGTTGGCGCCGGTGATGACCTCGGTGCCGAACTGCAGCACGCCGCCGGCCTTGTCATCCTTCTTCATGACCTGCACGCGCTGGCCCGCGGTGATGAGTTCCCAGTCCTCGAGCTTCGCGCTCGGCATGAACTCCTGCAGCGCCTTGAGCTTCTTCTTCTTGCCCGCCAGCAGCTCGCCCACGAGGTACTTGATGAGGTCGAAGTTGTGAACGGCCACCGAGAGCATGGGCCAGATGTTGTGCCAACGGATGCTGAAGGGCAGGTCGAACCACGTCGAGGTCTTGAGGAACTTGGGGGTGAAGCCGGCGTACGGTCCGAACAGCAACGACGCCTCGCCGTCGACCACGCGGGTGTCGAGGTGCGGCACCGACATGGGCGGTGCACCCACGGCCGCCTTGCCGTAGACCTTCGCCTGGTGCTCCGCCACGAGCTTGGGGTTGCTCGTCTTGAAGAACTGACCGGAGATCGGGAAGCCGCCGAAGCCTTTGATCTCGTCGATGCCGGAGTGCTGCAGCAGCGCAAGCGCACCGCCGCCTGCTCCGACGAACACGAACCGCGCGTCGACCACGGAGCGATCGCGGCCCACGGTGTGCAGCACCTTCAGGCGCCAGAGGCCGTCTTTGCGCCGCTTCAGCCCCGTGACCTGGTGATTGGTGTTCAGCTCGGCCCCTCGGCGCTCGAGGTCGGCGAACAGGGCGCGCGTGAGGGCGCCGAAGTCCACATCCGTTCCCGCCTCGATCCGGGTGGCGGCGATGCGCTGGCGCTTGTTGCGCTTGCGCATGAGAAGGGGCGTCCACTCGGCGATCTTCGCCGGGTCGGTGCTGAACTCCATGCCCTCGAACAGCGGCTGGTTCCTCAGGGCGGCGTACCGGCGGCGCAGGTACTCGATGTTCTTGCGCCCGTGAACGAACGTCATGTGCGGCGTCGAGTTGATGAACGTCGACGGATCGGGCAGCGCGCCGGTGGAGACGAGGTGTGCCCACAGCTGCCGGCTCACCTGGAACTGCTCGTTGATGGTGATGGCCTTCGCCGGGTTGACGCGCCCGTCGGGCCCCTCGGGCATGTAGTTGAGCTCGCACAGGGCGGCGTGGCCGGTTCCC
Source organism: Rathayibacter sp. YIM 133350 (assembly GCF_037404875.1). NCBI lineage: Bacteria > Bacillati > Actinomycetota > Actinomycetes > Micrococcales > Microbacteriaceae > Rathayibacter > Rathayibacter sp. YIM 133350. The sequence goes on along the minus strand of NZ_JBBELO010000028.1, from coordinate 34,042 downwards.
GCGTTGTTCCACGGGTTCGAGCTCTCCTGGGCCACCTCGCCCAAGCGCTCGTAGACCTGGATGGTCCAGTCGGGCTGCACGTGCTTGATGAGCGTGGCGAGCGTCGCGCTCATGATGCCGCCGCCGATGAGGACGACGTCGATGGGAGCCTCAGAATTCACGTATTCCAGTCTACGCGCGGGTGTCGCCGGCTCCGGCGGGGTTGCGCGGCAGCATGCGGGGCGGGGCGCCGGAGGCGGGCGCCGGAGCACCCGGGGCGGGGGCGCATCCGCGGGGCCACTTCCGAAAAGCGAGGCGATCTCGAGCGACACGCCGCCGTCGGACGCTCGCGGGGCGGCGCGTCCCGAAAATCGCCTCGCTTTTCGGAATGTTCTCGCTTTTTGGTCGGCGGGCGGCGAGGGGAGGGGCGGGGCTACGCGTCGCGGGCGATGAGCAGGCCGCGCTCCACGAGCGCATTCACGAAGGCCTCCACGTCGGAGCGCAGCTCCCGCACCGGCGCCTCGAACCGCGCCGCGAGCGACGCGACGACGGCGTCGACCGGGATTCCGGCATCCGGGATCTCGAGCCAGATCTCGCGCGCGGTTCCCTCGAGCGCGATCGGCTCGGGCTTGGCCAACTGGGCGAGGTCGAGCAGCACCAGCCTGTCGCCGGAGTCGACGACGGCCACGTCGCCCGAGCGACGGATGGCCCGGGTCGCGCTCATCGCCGCTCCCCCATGGCGCGCCGCTCGCGGGCGACGCGCCGCCGCGAGGCCAGCACCGGGCCCACGTCACGGGTGCCGCGCAGCAGCCGGTTCCAGCGGGCGGCGGTGACGGCGCGCCATCCCGCAGCCGTCTCCGGATGGATGATGCGCATCTCGGCCGGGCTCGGCCAGAACGCGCGCAGCGTCTCCCTCGGCACCCGATGCCAAGGCAGGCGGCCGACGAGTTCGAGCCAGAAGTGGGCGACGATCGATCCGCTCTCGACGCGCTTGCGCCAGAGCACGTAGGCGGGGTCGTCCCAGTCGATCTCGCCGGCCCCGAGGGGTGCTCCGATGCGCTCGAAGAACGGCGCGAGTGTCGCGCGGCAGCCGGTGCGTCGCGCGAGTTCGACGAGGTCGTCGCGCTCGGCATCCGTCATGCCACGGAGCCGCTCCACGAGCCCGTCGAGTTCCGTCGCGTGCCGGGCGATCTTCACCGACCCCCGCAGCGAGTGCAGCGCCAGGATGAGGATGCTCGCGGCGCGATCGGGCACGGCGATCTCGTGGTTGGCCTGCGTGAGAACCACGCGTCGTTCCCAGAGCGCGTCGAACACCTCCCCCGCATCCGCGAGGAAGCCCGGGAACGCCCGGTGCACGTCGAGATCACACGGCCAGCCCTCATGGATGAGGGTGACCGAGTGCGTCACGAACTCCTTGTCGTGCGTGCCGTACGGGCGTTCGTGCCAGCCGGCCGAACGGAGGGGCGAGAGCAGAGCATCCTCATCGCTCGGCGAGACGAGCACATCCACGTCGGCGGATGCGCGGGCCTCGCGCAGGCCATGGAAGGCGAGCGACGGACCCTTGATGAAGAGCACACGCACGCAGGCATCGGCTGCCGTGCGCTCGATGAGCGCGTGCCCCAGCTCGACGGCCTCACCGGTGCGGAGCGGCACGCTGCGCAGGCTCATGAGTTTCGTAAACGGCGATCAGGCGCTCGCCGTAGGAGCCCGGGTGCGATCGTTGACGAGGCTCGGCCCATGCTAGGAACTGCTCGCCGGCTTCGACGTACCCGTCACCGTGCGGAAGGTCGCGGTCGCCACCGAGGTCAGCACGTCGGCGAACCGTCCCCACACGGCGTCCAGCCGCAGGCCGACGGCCGGCAGCGAACTCCCGCTCGCGACCGGCGTTCCGGTCCAGCGCAACCGCACGACGAGCGAGGACGCCGTGCTCGATGAACTCACGATGCTCCAGCCGGTGCCTGCCCCCGCCGTGAGCGCCGGACTCGGTGACGACGCAAGCGGCGTGGTCGCCGTGGTCCAGGTAGAGGTGACGACTACGTCGAGGGTGTCGATCTTCGTGCTCGTCGGCGTGAGGCCGTTCTTCACCGTGATGTCGCCGACCGTGTAGTGCGGATCGAAGATGTTGATGCCGCGGGTCACCTCGGCGAGCGCGACGACCAGCGAACCGGCGAGGGGCACAACGACGGCGCCGACCGTGACCTGCACAGGACCCACAGCGGCCGCATTGCTCGCGGCCGCGGTCACGCTCGCGGTGATCGACCCTGTGGAGGCCGCCGTGATCGGGAAGGAGAAGGCCTCTGAGGATGCTGCGGGGAGTGACCCGGCGCGCGTCCACGTGAGGGTGGTCTGGCTGCCCGACGTCTTCGTCCCGAGAGTCCATCCTGCGGGAGCCGCCTGTTTCGATGCGAGGTCGTTCTTGGCGAAGGTCGCGGAGATCGACACCCCCCTTACCTCCGCCGCACGTGCGGTGAGGGATCCTGCCAGGGTGAGACTCGAACCGACCCGACTCAGGCTGGGCGTCGTCATCTCGAGCACGGGAACGGCGGCGACAACAGCGGCAACGGAGACTGCCTGCGGCGCGGGCACGGAGGCGCCGTTGCTGACGAGCTGCACCCAGCCGGCGACCGCATCCGTCGCCGACTTCGCCGGGACGCTCAGGGTGAAGGCGGCCGCAGAGTTGCGCACGACGGTGGGCCCGGCGAAGGTCAGCACCGTGTTGGCACCCGAGACGCTCACGGACGTGGGTCCAGCACCCCCGGTCGTGATCGTGCCGAGCGAGGCGGTCGGGAGGGTGACGAGCACCACGGTCGCCGCATCCTTCGCAGCGGATGCGTTCCGCACGGTGCCCGTGATGCTCAGCGTCGACGCGGCTCGGGTCATGGCCGGTGCCGGAGAGAAGGTCAATGCCGTCACCGCGGATGCCGCGGCCGCCGGAGCTGCTGCCGCGACGAGGACGGCGGGCGTCGCCCAGGCTGCGCTCTTGAGCACGACGCGACGCGAGAGCCGCGCGACGCGCTCACTCTGTGCGGGCTCTGGGAGCGATGCAGACATGGCTGACGACCTTCGGGAATTCGGGAGACGCGTGATCAGGGAACGCGAAAAGCTGGCCCATGCTAGCGCGCAGCGGCGTCCGCAATTCGGCCGGTCAGCACCCAATTCGGGTGTCGTAGCGCGCCCGCTTCGGGGGTCAGTACGCACGAATTCGGCGCGGCGCAACGATTATGCGCTCACGCGAGAGCGTGACGCGCGTTCTTTGCGTCAGCGCAGAGCCACCACGCCGTCGGCGGCGAGGGCGTCGATCGCGGCACGCGCCACCGCGTCGGGGTCCACGCCGTCGGGAACGCCGAACTCCGCCTCGAGCATCGCGACGATCTCGCCGACCGGAGTCCAGGCATCCGTCGCCTCGACGATCGCCCGCGCCAGCGTGGAGAGCAGCAGCACGCGTTCGCCGATGAGCACGAGCAACTCGCCCTCGCGTTCGACCGCATCGACCCACGGCATCCGTCGCACGAGGATGTCCCTCATCGGGCCGCGCCCTGCAGAACGTCGACGAACGGCTCGATCGAGGCGGCCTCTCGGTAGCGCACCCGGCGGATGCCGCCCGCCGCCTCGACCAGTCGCACGGCGGTCGTGAGCGGCTGCGGCATGCGCGTGAGGTACGAGGTCTGCTCGGTCATGGCGGCCAGGCCGTGCAGCACCGGCACCTCCTCGATGTCGGGGTACTCGTCGGCGTCGTCGGAACGGTCCAGCAGCACCACTCCGGCCAGGTGCAGGTCATCGGGCGCGACCAGCAGCCCGAGCTCGTCGGCGCTCACCTGGCGCTTCAGGCTCGAGTCGGTTCCCTCAAGCACCGAGAGCGGCTTGGGATACGCGAGCACCGTGCCGTCGAAGCGCACGATCACGGTCTCATCGCTCACGTAGCCGAACCGGCGCGACAGCGTCGTTGCGAGCGTGGTCTTGCCCACGCCGGATGCCGCGACGAACGCGACCACGCCGCCGTCGTCGAGAGCCACCCCGCAGGCGTGCAGCAGGTAGTAGCGGCCGGCGACGGCATCCAGCGCGCGCGTCGTGACGGCGGGGCTGAGCGCGTGCAGCAGTTCGGCGCGGTCGGATGCGACGACGGCTCCCGGGTGCTCCGCGAGCGCGGGAGCGGCATCCGCAGCGATGACGAGGGGGATGTCGAGATCGGGAACGGGGCCGGCGTCGAGCGGCGAGGTGAGGCACCGAGACCACGCCCGCTCGATGTCGTCCTTGGCCTCGAGGGCGGCATCGCCGAGAAGCTGAAGGCGGCAGGAGAGTCCGAAGACGCTGAGGAAGACGGCGTCGGCAGGCACTCCCGCATTGTAGGGGGTTGCCGTGTCGGGGCGCTCGCGGTGTCGTAGGGTGGTCGCCAACGAAAGGGTCCCGTGGAGCTGAGTGACTACCTGCGCATCCTGCGTGCGTACTGGGTGGGCATCCTGGTGCTGACCCTCGTGGGCGGCGCCGCGGCCTTCGGCTGGGCGACGCTGCAGAGTCCGCGCTATGCCGCGAACGCGAGCGGCTTCGTCACTGCCGGCACGAGCGACAACCTTGCCCTCGCGTCGGCGGGCGACGCCCTCGCCAAGAGCCGGGCGAAGTCGTACGTCGACCTCGCGAAGGGGCGCGCCACCGCCGAACGCGTCATCGGCGACCTCGGTCTCGACACCACTCCCTCTGCTCTCATCACGCGCATCTCGGTGAGCCAGCCACTCGACACCGTACTCATCGAGGTGACGGCCCAGGCCGGCACCCCCACGGGAGCCTCGGCACTGGCCGACGCCTGGATCGCCGCGCTGGCCGCCGAGGTCAAGTCCATCGAAGGCGGCGAGGACAGCCTCTCGCTGCGCGTCGTGCCCGTGGAGGCCGCGGCCGTTCCCACCTCACCGGTCTTCCCCAACACCCGTCTGGCCATTGCGCTCGGGCTGCTCATCGGTCTCGCGGTGGGCGTCGCCTACGCGGTGGTGCGCAATCAGCTCGACCGCCGCATCCGTTCGGCGTCTGCCGTCGAGAAGCAGTTCGGCCTGCCTGTCGTCGCCTCCATCCCCACGGCGCCCCAGCTCGCGGTCAGCCGCTACGACCCCACGGCCGTCGCCAATGACATGCGCAATACGCCCTACGGCGAGGCGTTCCGCAAGCTGCGCACCAACCTGCAGTTCATGGATGTCGACAACCCGCCACGCGTCATCATCGTCACGAGCCCGAACGAGCACGACGGCAAGTCGACCGTCGCCGCCCGGCTGGCGATGACGGCATCCGCCGGCGGACAGCCGGTGATCCTCGTCGACGGCGACCTGCGCCGGCCCACCGTGGCCGAGCGCTTCGGCATCGAGGGCGCGGTGGGTCTGACCGATGTGCTCGTGGGCACGGCCAAGGTCGTCGACGTCACGGTGCCGTGGGGCAAGGGCATCGACTTGTTCGTGTTGCCGGCGGGCCGCATCCCTCCGAATCCCAGCGAGCTGCTCGGCTCGAAGGCCATGAGCAACCTGCTCGACTTCCTCGGGCAGAAGGCGCTCGTGATCGTGGACGCTCCCCCGCTGCTGCCGGTGACGGATGCCGCGGTGCTCACGGCGCGAGCCGACGGCGCCTTCATCGTGGTCTCGGCGGGCCATACGCTGGACCGCGACCTGGAGGCGGCGCTCGGGCACGTCAATGCCGTCAAGGGCAAGCCGCTCGGGGTCGTGCTGAACCGGGTCGCCAAGCGCGATCGCGAGGCCGGTAACTTCTCCTCGTACTATGCGAAGGCGCCGACGGGCAGCGCGCCGAAGACCGGGCAGGCGAGCGCGACGAAGGGCGGTGCGTCGAAGGGCGGGCAGGCGAGCGCGCCGACGGGCAGTGCGCCGGCCTCCACAGTACGTGGCGGCGTGCCGGTGCGCTGAGGCCGAGCAGCTCCAACGCTGGACGCCTCTTACAGCTGGACGGACCTCGTACCGGCGGTCGACGTAGCGGTCGGCGACTGCGCGGTGAGCCCGATTTGCTTGGACCCGCTGGCTTGGGGAGCCAGCTCGACCACGAACGTGACGGGCGGCGTCGCACTGGTGCCGGTCAGCGCGCCGGTCCAGGTGAAGGTGAACGTGTCGGCCGAGGCGCTGCTGGTCTGACCGATGTAGCTCCAGCCGGCGCCGAGAGTATTGACGGGAGCCTTGTTCTTCACGACGTTGGTGGGGAAGGCGATCGTCGTCACGATGGTCTGCACCGATTGAGCGTTGGCGACGTAGGCGAGATCGACCTTGAAGACCGTGCTGACCTTCGTCTTGTGGCCGTTGTTGTCCCACACCACATCCGGCTGGAACGTGTAGACGATGAGCTGGGCCGGCGGCTTGGCGGGGTTCACCGCGTGCACGGCGCTCGCAGCTTGCGCCGGCGCGGCGGCCGCGACGATGATCGCCGGCGTCACCCACGCGGCGGTGCGAACGAGATTGCGCCGCGTGAAGGGCGCTGATGCACCGGTTTCAGGCATGGGAGGAGTCCGAATCGGGAGTCGTTGACGCAGGAGCCGGGGAGATGCGACGGTGTGCGATCGAGTTGCGCCACGCTAACCGCGGCTGCCGAATTGGGAAGTGCCCCGTTCGGGCCTGCGTACCCCCAGTTCGGGATTCGCCCGGCATCCGTCCCCCGAAACGGGGATGTATGCACGCGCATGTACCCCGGCGACGCAGCTACTGAGGAAGTTGCGGCAGGCCGCGCTCGTCGAGCGGCCAGAACGGATTGTGGGCGAGTTCCCACAGGTTCCCGTCCGGATCGGCGACGTAGCCGCTGTATCCGCCCCACTCGGTCGCCTCGGGTGCCTTCGCGATCGCTCCGCCGGCTGCGAGCCAGGCTGCGCAGGCGTCGTCGACCTCGTCGGTCGACGCGAGGTTGACGGCGAGGGCCACCCCGCGGAACGCGGGGGCGTTGGCGTGCATCGTCGGCACGTGCGCGTCGTTCGCCAGCTCCGAGGTCTCCCAGAGCGCGAGCACACCGCCGGGTGTCGCGAAGAACGAGACCTCGCCCTCGACGGATGCCGGCGCGGTGACCCAGCCGATGGCGCGATAGAAGGCCGTCGCGACCGCGACCTCCTTCACGCCGAGGGTCACGAGGGAGAAGCGCTGAGGGATGGCCATGGCTCGACGCTAGCGGCGCCTAGGCCTGGAGGGAACCCTGCGGCGCAACCCCTCGAGCCGCGCAATCCCGACGCGGAGTGATCGTCACCCGAAGACGGGGACGCACCTTGAGCGGAACTTGAGGATCGCTTGAGGTGGCCCTCTTAGCGTGATGAACGCGCCACACAGCGGCGCACCCCTCGGATCCGCTCCCCTACGAACGGGCCCGAGCGACCTGCGACTCGTGCTCCGGCGTCCGCCGGGACGGAGCGCAGCCGCATGCCCCGCATGCGCGTCGTCGTACCGTCTCGTCTGAAAGGCACACCGTGAAGCACTCCCCCGAACAGCTCGAATCCGCCCGCCCCGAGGAGCGTCGCAAGAAGCGCCGCGCCGTCGTCGCCTTCTCGCTCGCGGCCGTCGCCGTTCTGGGAATCGGCGCCGCCGCCACCAGCGCGGCGTGGACCGACAACGTGTTCTTCTCGGCTCCGGCGTCGGCAGCGACCTTCGACATCAAGGGCAGCTTCGACCCGGCGCTCCCCGACGCGCAGTGGAAGGACTCCAACGACAAGACGAGCATCCAGCTGGCCGTACCGGCGACGACGTTCCAGAACCTGACCCCGGGAACTACGCGCACCGTCGACCTCTACGTGAAGAACTTCGGCAACGTGGCGACGAACCTCGTCGCATCCGTCGCCGGCTCCACCCCGGCCGTCTTCACCAACCTGAGCGTGACGCTCTCGACGGTGCCGTCGAGCCTCGCAGCCGGCGCGACTCAGAAGATCACGCTGACCGTGGCCGCCCCCGCGACCTGGGATCAGGCGAACGTGGGCAAGTCCGACACCTACATCGTCACCATCGCCAGCCAGCTCGGCTCCTGATACTTCCGGCTCGTCGTCGTCCCCGCGGCGGCGGGCCGGAACTGCACCCCCAACCGCTCCGACCATGACCCCCTCGGGTCGGAGCCCCTCGCTCCGGTCCCGTCGCCCCTCCTGGTCGGGACCGGAGCACCTTTCGCACCATCACACCGGAAGAATCATGAACGTCTTGCGCCGACTCGCCACCACCGTCCTCTGGGCATGCGCCGCCGTGGGCATCGTCTGCGCACTGGTCTGGGCGACCACGGCGGTCGGACTCATCAAGCCGCTCGTCGTCATCTCGGGCTCGATGGAACCTGGCATCATGACCGGCGACCTGCTCATCGACACCAAGGCGCCCGCCAGTTCGGTGAAGGCCGGCGACGTGGTGTCGCTGCACAGCGCTCTCACGGGCGCCCTCGTGACGCACCGGGTGAAGGCCGTGGCGGATGCCGGCAGCACGATCACGCTCAAGGGCGACGCGAACGCCTACGAAGACCCTGAGCCCTACCGGGTCGGCACGGAGGTCTGGCAGCCCACCATCCAGCTCGCCGGCATGGGCACCCTTGTCTCGCGCCTCACCACGCCTGCGGTGGCCTTCCCCCTCATCATCGGGCTGTTCGCGCTGCTCGCCCTGATCCTGCTGCTTCCCGCTCCCCCGGCCAAGCCGAGCGGGCGTCGCTCCGCCGCTGTCGCGACCGAGCGGGCGGTGGCGCCGAGCGCATCCTGATGCGGCGTGGCGCAGCGCGCAGGCCCAAGGTCCTGCCCTCTCGCACCTCCACCCTGCGCACGAGCACGCTCACGGTCGCGAGCGTGCTCGCCCTCGTCGGGTCCCTCTGCGGCCTCACCGCCGTCTCTCCCACACAGGCGGCGTGGACCGAGCGCGCGTACGCGAAGGCAACGGTCACCGCGGGAACGTGGACGCCGACGCCCACCCCGGCGCTCGCGTGTGCTCCGATCAGCGCGGCCGTCAAGGCCACCTGCACGGCGACCGTCACGGGATGGACGACGTGGGGCACCGGGTACCGCGTCGACTACAGCGTCTCGACGACGTCGACGACGGCTTTCGAGTGGAAGCTCACGCTCAACCTCGCCGTCACCGGAACGCCCGCGCCGACCGGCGGCACCCTCTTTCCCGGCTGGCCGGTGCCGGCCGAGTCGTGGCACCCGGCGTGGACGCCGAGCACGTTCTCGATGTCGAACGTCTGCGCCCTCACGCCGAACTCCGCGCTTCCGACTCTCACCGTTGCCGGAAAGGAGGTCTGGTCGAAGACCGTCGTAGCCGGTACGCCCGTGCGCGATGTCGGAGTGCAGGCCACGATGAGCGAGGGCAGCACACCGGCGGCGCTCGCCTGCTGAGCGATTGGCCATGACGGCGCTGAACGTCGGGTGACGCCCGGCGCCCTCCGAGCGATCGGCGCGAACGGGGGACACGGCTGCCCGCCAGCGGTGAGGTATCGTGACGATTCGGTGCGTTTCCGGGGCACGCATCGGTGGGAGGTCTTGTGGGCGACGAGCAGCGAGTCGCGGTCATCATCGAAGACGACGGCGACATCCGATCGCTCCTCGCCGCAGTTCTCGAGCAGGCCGGCTTCACGGCGGTCACCGCCGCCAACGGCATCGAGGGCGTCGAAGCGGTGCGCGAGCACGAGCCGGTCGTCACCACGCTCGATGTCAGCATGCCCGGCATCGACGGCTTCGAGACCGCGAAGCGCATCCGGTCGTTCAGCTCGACCTACCTGCTCATGCTCACGGCGCGCTCCGACGAGATCGACACCCTGCAGGGCCTGGACTCCGGCGCCGACGACTACGTCACCAAGCCCTTCCGGCCCCGGGAGCTGCGCGCCCGTATCGAGGCGATGCTGCGCCGACCGCGCACCAACACCGGCGTTCACGAGCCATCGGATGCCGTGCCGGCCGCCCCTGCCACTGCCGCCGCGACGGCCGAAGCGCCAGAACCGACCGTCGGCGGCCGGGCCCAGAAGCTGGAGAACGGCTGGCTCGAGCACCACGGCCTGCGCGTGCATCGCGCGATGCATCTCGCCCGGTGCGACGGAGCGGACCTCGCGCTCACCCCGAGCGAGTTCGACATCCTCGTCGAGTTGCTCGAGTCGGGCCGGCGGGTGGTGAGCAAGGCCGAGTTGGCGATGACGCTGCGCGGCGAGCGCTACCTCGGCACGCTGCTCGCCGACGAGTCCGACGCCAGGGCCATCGAGGTGCACATGGCCAACCTGCGCCGCAAGCTCGGTGAGAGCCCGTCGAAGCCGCGCTGGATCGAGACCGTGCGGGGAGTCGGCTACCGGCTGACGCCGGCGCGCTGAGCCGCCTGGGTCAGCGTTGACGCGTCGGTGATTCCCCCGCCGCCGGCCTCGCTCGCCTGAGTGGCGGCGGCTTTCGCCGCGTGCACGAGCGTTCGGGCGTCGAAGCCCAGCGCATCCGTCGTCGCGAAACCGATGCTCGCGGTGGGGCGGATGCCGGCCACCGTCGCCCCTTCCGGTTCGAGAAGTCCCTCATGGATGATCTCGGCCTGTCGACGTGCATCCGCTGCCGAATCCACGGGAAGCGCGATGAGCAGGGTGTTGGGCTCTTCCTCGCCCATCACCCCGCCGGGCGGGGTGTTGCGTCGCACCGACAGCACGAGGGCAGAGCGGATGTCGTCGGCGACCGAGCGCCCGAAGGCGATCGCCGCCTCATCGATTCCATCGGAGACGACGGCGAGCACGGCCATGGTCTGTTCGTGCAGGTCTGCCCGCACGAGCCAGTCATCGAGCACCCTGTCGAAGGACCCGCGCATCAGCGAGCCGCTCGCGGTGAAGCCGGCCGTGCTTCGTTCTGCGCGCCCCCGCAGTCGGGTGCGATCCGCGCGCAGCACCGACATGGTGATCGCGGCGACGATGATGAGCGTCACCGTAACGAAGCTCGTCGCGACCGTGCCGAAGCCGGTTCGGAACACGTCGCTGTCAGGGCCGACGCTCACGAACACGATGAGCCGTGCGACATAGAACAGGCTCTGGATGCCGAGCACTGCTGCCAGCCCACGGGCGTTGGGATTGCGGCCGAGCAAGCCTCGCAGCGACTCGAATGCACCGAGGCCGGCGCAGAGCGCGATGCCGATGAACATCTCCGGAGCGCCTGCCCAGTCGCCGCCGTCGCCGCCGGCGATGACCACCGGCAGGAACGCCGCGAGCGTGGTCACCACCACGAGGACCCAGGCGTATCCGCGGCGACCGTTGTAGAGGCGCGCCCCAAGCCACATGCATCCGGCGCTCGCGACGAAGGCGGAGTTACCCACCGCGACGGCCCACCACGCGCTCGGGGTCGCCGCCCAGAACAGGTAGGAGATGGTCGTGAGCATGCCGGCCAGGTAGCCGAGCGACCACACCCGGCCGGCAGCGTCATCGCGCCGCACGAGGGTGTCGATCATGAACACGATGCCCGCGACGACGACCACGACGGCCGTGAAGATGGTGGCGGTCCAGACGTCGAAGTCACGCACTGCTGTGCCCTTCCGGTAGCTGCACGACGGCCGTCGTGCCTTCGTTCACGACGCTCTGCAGGGTGAGCTCGCCACCGTGCCTGCGTACGATGTCGCGGCTGATGCCGAGTCCGAGCCCGCTTCCGTGCACGCTCGAGCCGCGCACGGTCTCGGAACGGAAGAAGCGTTCGAAGAGCCGGGGCTGTTCCGCACTCGGGATGCCGATGCCGGTGTCGCGCACGATGATCCAGGCGTGCTGGCCGTCAGTGGCCGTGCCGATGGAGATCGCGCCGCCGTCGACGTTGTACTTGATGGCGTTCGAGATGAGGTTGTCGATCACCTGGCGCATTCGGAAGGGATCGACGAGGGCGAACGTCGGCTCGATGCCGTGCGTGTCGATGGTGATGCGGCGCTCGGCCGCGCGGGGCGCCAGCGCCTCGACCGACGCGCGCGCGAGCCCGGCCAGGTCGGTGCGCTCGGGCTCGATGGAGAGTTCCCCCGTGCCTCCGCGGGTGGAGGCGGCGAGGATGTCGCTGACGAGGTCGAGCAGGCGTGCGGCGTTGCGCTCGGCGACCTCGAGGTGGCGGCGCGCGTCATCCGTCATCTGCTCGTCGGAAGCGAGCTCGATGTAGCCGATGATCGAGGTGAGCGGCGTGCGCAGTTCGTGACTGACCGAGGCGACGAGGTCGTCGCGGGCGCGCACCGCCATGAGCTCGGCGGTCACGTCGCGCGAGACGAGCACCGATCCCTCGCCCTCTCCCCGCATACGACGGGCGGTCACCGAGAGTGCGGTGCGGGAGGCACCCGGCTCGCCTACCCAGATGGTCTGGCCGGTGAACTCCTCGCCGCTAAGGGCGCGGCTGAACGGCGCCTCCTCCTCGGCCAATTGCGCCTGGCCATCGGCGGCGTAGAGCGGGGCATCGCCCTCGAAGCCGATCGCGCGCTGCAGCCGGGCGTGCGCCTCGTTCATGACCGAGACGCGTCCGCCCTGTTCCAGCCGGATCACGCCGAAGTCGACCGAGTCGAGCACCTGCGCCACGAGGTCCTCTTGGCGGCGTGCCCGTGCAAGCGCGGCCTCGAGGGTGTGCGCCTGCCGACTCAGCAGTCGGCGCCGGGCCTGGCTGCGTCGCGAGGCGATGGCGCTCGAGAGGGCGATGAAGGCGAGGGTGAGCGGCAGCAGCACGAGTGAGGGAACCGAGAGTGCCGCGATGGGATCGGCGGCGTGGAGGATGTTCAACGGGATGATGGCGCACACGAGCAACAGAGCGGTAGCTGCCCCGGTGATGCCGAAGTAGCTCGAGAGCCAGATGACCGGGAACACCCAGAGCAGACCGGCGCCCAGCGAGGGCTGCCCGTCGCGCAGCAGCCCGACGGCGATGATGTCGAGCACCGGCAGCGCGAGAATCCAGCCGCGACGGATGCGGTGCCACGGCACCACGATGGCGCATCCGCTCACCAGGAACGCGAGCACGACTCCGAGGTAGAAGGTGAAGCCGACGCCGCGCAGAGGCTCTACGACCTGCACGAGGCCCGTGACGAGCAGCACGATGACGCCGAACAGCAGCTGGTTGAGCACCACGGAACGGTCCAGCGCGCGGGTACCGTCGCGTTCGATTCGACGGGGCCGGGATCGACCGGGCGATCGACGGGTGGGGCGAGCGGTGGAGACGGGCGCGCCATCCGAGCTCGGACCAGACGCACCGTCCGTGTTCAGGCCAGGCGCGTCGTCCGTGCTCAGGCCAGGCGCGTCGGTCGTGCTCAGGCCAGGCGCGTCGGTCACAAATTCGACACTATGGCCTGCCCACCGCCCCGCCGGAACATCACGCGCGGTCTGCCGGGCGCGCGGCGCCCCCTTTGGAGGGGGTGCGGCATCCCCCGCCGTCGTCGGACGGATGCTGCAGGGTTGGCGGGATATCGCGCGCACGCGGCAGCCCGTGGTCGGTCGACGTCAGTGGCAGCCGGGACAATGAGGTGGTGACTCGTCGTGGACTGATCCTCTTCGCTGCGCTCGCGATCGCGTGGGGTATCCCGTACCTGTTCATCAAGATCGCCGTCGGTGAACTGGAACCCGCGATGGTGGTGTTGGCACGCTCGGCCCTTGCAGCCGTGCTGCTGCTGCCGCTCGCGTTCTTCCGTCGCGAAGTGCTCTCGGTGCTGCGGCGGTGGAGGCCGATGCTGGCGTACACGATCGCCGAGATCATCCTGCCGTGGTACTTCCTGAGTTCGGCGGAACAGCGCCTGCCCAGCTCGACCGCCGGGCTCCTGCTCGCGACGGTGCCGCTGGCCGGGGTGGCGATCGCGTTCGCGATGGGCCGGCCCGAACGGCTCTCGCGCACGAACTGGCTGGGCATCGGTTTCGGGATGCTGGGCGTCGCCGCCCTCGTCGGTCTCGACGTCGCGGGCTCCGACCTCATCGCCGTGGCGGAGATGGCGGTCGTGGTCGTCGGCTACGCACTCGGCCCGGCCATCCTCGCCCGCTGGATGTCCGACCTTCCCGGAGTCGGGGTCGTCGCCGTCTCACTCGCGATCACCGCCGTCGTCTACGTTCCGTTCGTGCTGCTCACCGGCGCCTGGCCCACGGCGTGGCCGTCGACCGCGGTCGTGGTCTCGATCGTCGTGCTCGCCGTCGTGTGCAGTGCCCTCGCGTTCCTGCTCATGGTCGGCCTGATCGCCGAGATCGGGCCCGTCAAGTCGACGACGATCACGTACGTCAATCCCGCCGTCGCGATCATCGCCGGCGTCGTGGTGCTCGGCGAACGCGTCACCGTGTGGACGGTCGTCGGCTTCCTGCTCGTGCTCGCCGGCTCGTACCTCGTGACCCGACGCAGGCAGGAGCCTCCCGTGGCGACGCTCGGTGACACCGCGGGCGCGCAGGTGTGGGCGGAGCAGCAGAGCCCTGCGCACGGAACGGCCGCTGTGCACGGGACGGCCGCTGTGCCGGGGACGGCCGAGCAGGAGGCGGCTGTCCGGAAAGCCGCCGAGTAGCGGCGATACCTGCGGACCCGCGGGGCGGACCTGCGCATCGTTCTGCCGCATCCGCGGGCCGCCGGCGAGCCTGCACGTCGTTCGGCCACATCCGCGTGACCGCGCCCGTCGGAACCGCTCCCGCACGCGCTGCGGCTCCCCCGTTCGGGGGCCGTTCATCCATCGCATCCTCGCCGTTCATGTCGATGTCGCTCGCCACTGCTGACCTATGAGAGGCCTGTGAGCGCCTCACGACCCCGCCTCGGCGGACCTTTCGATTTTCTTTCGATCAGGAGTAGACATGCCTTTCCGCCCTTCTCGCACGGCCGTCCGTGCGGGTTCGATCGTCGGTGCCGCTGCAGTCGCCGCCGCTCTCGTCGCCGCCGGCAGCCTCTCGGCGAACGCCGGTTCCCAGCCCACCCCCGACCAGACGGGCGGTGCGGTGCGGCACGGCAGCCTGGGGCTCTCCGACGCCCGCAGCATCGTCTCGTCGCTGCTGCCCACCTCGGCCCGCAACGTCATCCTTCTCATCGGCGACGGCATGGGCGACAGCGAGATCACCGTGGCGCGCGACTACCTCTACGGCGCCGGTGGCGAGCTGCCCGGCATCGACGCCCTGCCGATCACCGGCCAGTACACGACCTATTCGCTCTACAGAGACGGGGACCCGCTCGCCGGCAAGCCCGACTACACGCCCGACTCGGCCTCGACCGGCACGGCGTGGGCCACGGGAACCAAGACCTACGACAACGCCATCTCGGTCGACATCCACGGCACCGCCCACAACACCCTGCTCGAGCTGGCCAAGACCAACGGCCTGCGCACCGGCGACATCACCACCGCCGAGATCCAGGATGCGACGCCGGCCGTGCAGGTCGCACACGTGGCGATCCGCAGTTGCTACGGCCCCGACAGCCCCACTTGTGGCGCTGACGCGCTCGTCGCCGGCGGAGCAGGATCCATCACCGAGCAGCTGCTCGACACCCGCCCCGACCTCATCATGGGTGGCGGCGCCGACACCTTCGCGCAGACCGCCAAGGCCGGCGACTGGAAGGGCCTGACGCTCCTCGACCAGGCGAAGGACCGCGGCTACCAGGTCGTCACCGACGGCTCAGGCTTGAAGGGTCTCTCCAAGGCCGGCCAGGACGCGCCGGTGCTCGGCCTGTTCGCCGGTGGCAACCTGCCCACCCGGTTCGCGCCGCTCGACGCGACCATCGGCGGCTCCGGTGCTCCCACCGGCGCGGTGTGCCAGCCCAACCCGGGCTACCTCGGTTCGACGGGCGTGACGCTGAAGGCGATGACCGACAAGTCGATCGCCCTGCTCAACGACAAGAAGTCGAAGAAGGGCTTCTTCCTGCAGGTCGAGGGCGCATCCATCGACAAGCGCGACCACGCGGCGGATGCCTGCGGCCAGATCGGTGAGACGCAGGACTTCGACGAGGCGGTGCAGTCCGCACTCGCGTTCGCCAAGGCCGACAAGAACACCCTCGTGATCGTGACGGCCGACCACGCGCACAGCTCGCAGATCGTCGACGGCGCCACTCCCGGCCTCGGAACGACGCTCACCACCGCCGACGGAACGCCCCTGCGCGTCTCGTACGGCACGGCGGCGGCCGGCGGCTCGCAGCAGCACACCGGTACGCAGCTGCGCATCGCGGCCTACGGCCCGAGTGCGGTCAAGCTGCTCGGCCTGACGGACCAGACCGACACCTTCTTCACCATCGCGAACGCGCTGAAGATCGACACCGGCGTGAAAGTGGGCTGGCCCGTGCTTCACGGACCCAAGGCCGACAAGCCGTGGAACAGCAAGGGCTGGAAGAGCAACCACTAGCTCGACGAACGAAAGAGGGGCGGATGCTGCGGCATCCGCCCCTCTTTCCATCCCACTTCCATCTCACGCTGTGGGCGAGACTACGAGACGGCGGCCACCACGAGGCCGATGCCGGCGGTGAGGAGGGCGGCCGTGAGGATGAAGACGCCGATCCAGAGCAGAACGATCAGTGCGTTCGGCTTCTTCGGATCACGTCCGAGAACGGAGAGGAAGAATCCGGCTGGCATGAGGATGGCCGCAATCGGTACACCGGTGCGTGCCAGCCAGAGCCAGAATCCGTCGAGCGGCGTGCGATCGACGAGCGCGAGGATCGCCACGCCGAGCACCAGGAGCACGGCGGCATGGGCATGGCCCGCTCGGAAGAAGCTCGTCTGCAACGCGTTCGCCGGAGCGCGCCCCCGCACCACGCGCGTCATGAAGTATCCACCCGACTCGACGGTGACCAGCGCGAGCAGCAGGATGCCCGCGAGCAGCAGGCTTGAAGAGGTGGGCATGAGAGCCTCCGTTTGGATAGTTTTACTATCCAAAGGATAGATAGCGGTAGTATCCAGAGTCAAGAGTCTCGAGTCACGGCCCATGGCCGACGGAGCGGGTGGTCCGAGTGAGAACGGGTCGGGTCGTCCGAGGGAAGGGGTAGCGTGCGCGTCTCAGAACTCGTCGAGCGCTCGGGGGTGCCGCTCGCATCCGTCAAGTTCTACCTGCGCGAGGGCCTGCTCATGCCGGGCAGGTCGACGGCGGCACGGCAGGCGGACTACGGCGAGGAGCACCTTCGGCGCCTGCGCATCATCCGCGCGCTGACCGGAGCCGTCGGATTGAGCGTGCAGAAGACGCGCGAGGTGCTCGCCATCGTCGATTCCGCTCCCCCGGCGCGCGCCGCGGGCGAGGTGTTCGACGCACTCGGCCAGGCCATCGCGGCGCTGCCGCCGTACGCCGCGGAACTCGCCGACTATCCGCGGGCGAGGGCGGTGCTGGAGCGGCTCGGGCAGGTCTACGACCCGCGTTTCGCAGCCGTAGCGCAACTGGAGCGCGCCCTGGAGGCGGCGGAAGACGCGGGGCTCCCGATCAGCGAGGATCGCATCGATGCGTACGGCGAGGCGCTGCATCGGCTCGCGGAGTTCGACCTCGCGCAGATGCCGGCTGAGGACCCGTCCGCGGCGCTCGAGTACGCCGTTCTGGGCACCGCCCTCTATGAACCGGTGATCCTCGCGCTGCGCCGGCTCGCCCATCAGGATGTCGCAGCCCGCAGCCTCGGCTTGGGCGAGGCATCCACTCCGCAGAAATAGAGGGTGCGGACCCGCGCACACCCACGAAAACTGCGGGCTCGGCGTCCAGGCACCCACCGAAACTGCGGGGTCGGCGCGCCGCGCGCCCATCCCGACCCCAGCTGGGCCTAGACGGCCGCGGGCACCTTCTTCGCCGCGACGAGTTCCGCGATCTGCACCGCGTTCAGCGCCGCGCCCTTGCGCAGGTTGTCGTTCGAGATGAACAGCGCGAGGCCGCGGCCATCGGGCACGCCCGGGTCCTGACGGATGCGACCGACGTACGAGGGGTCCTTGCCAGCGGCCTGCAGCGGCGTCGGCACGTCGGAGAGCGCGACGCCCGGCGCATCCGCGAGCAGCTGCGTGGCCTGCTCGACCGAGAGCGGGTTGGCGAACTCGGCGTTGATCGAGAGGGAGTGGCCCGTGAAGACGGGAACCCGCACGCAGGTTCCGCTGACGAGCAGGCCAGGCAGGTCGAGAATCTTGCGGCTCTCGTTGCGCAGCTTCTTCTCCTCATCGGTCTCGAAATCGCCGTCATCGACGATCGAGCCGGCGAGCGGGATCACGTCAAACGCGATGGGGCGCACGTACTTCACGGGTTCGGGCAGGGACACCGCCGCCCCGTCGTGCACGAGTCCGAGGGTGTTCTGCCCGACGGCGGCGCGCACCTGGGAGTCCAGTTCCTCGGCGCCGGCGAGACCGCTGCCCGAGACGGCCTGGTAGGTCGAGACGATGAGCCGCTCGAGCCCCGCCACGTCGTGCAGCACCTTGAGAACCGGCATCGCGGCCATCGTCGTGCAGTTCGGGTTCGCGATGATGCCCTTGCGCGCATCCGCGATGGCGTCGGGGTTCACCTCGCTCACGACGAGGGGCACGTCGGGGTCCATGCGCCAGCCGCTCGAGTTGTCGATGACGGTGACGCCGGCTGCGGCGAAGCGCGGAGCCTGCTCCTTCGAGAGCGTGGCGCCCGCCGAGAAGATCGCGATGTCGAGGCCGGTCGGGTCGGCGGTCGCCGCATCCTCGACCACGATGTTCTCGTCACGCCACGGCAGCGTCGTTCCGGCCGAGCGCGCCGAGGCGAAGTAGCGGATGCTCGCGACGGGGAAGTCGCGCTCGTCGAGCAGGCGGCGCACCACGGCGCCGACCTGGCCGGTGGCGCCGACGACGCCGATGTTGATGCCAGTCACTTCTCATGCCTCTCGTTGATACGTCTACTCTGCAGGATTTCGGCGGTTATGCAGGACGGTCGGACCGCCAAACATCCGGCAAAAGCCGTCATCTCCTGCACACCGGTCCGGCACAGCGGCGGTGCGGATGCGACTAGCGCCCGGTTCCCGCGTGCACGACCGCCTCTTCGTCGCTGTCGAGCTGGAACGCGGTGTGAACCGCGCGAACGGCGTCGTTGATGGAGTCGGCACGGGTCACCACCGAGATGCGGATCTCGCTCGTCGAGATCATCTCGATGTTGATGCCCGCCTCGTAAAGGGCCTCGAACAGCGTCGCCGAGATGCCGGAGTTGATGCGCATGGCATTGCCGACCACCGACAGCTTGCCGATCTGGTCGTCGTACTGCAGGCTCTCGAAGCCGATCTCGGCCTGTGAGTTGCTGAGTGCCGTCAGTGCCTTCTCGCTGTCGTCCTTGGGAGCGGTGAACGAGATGTCGGTGCGGCCCGTCGCCGCAGCCGACACGTTCTGCACGATCATGTCGACGTTGGCGTTGGTGTGCGCGACGATCTTGAACAGCTTCGCGGCGACCCCCGGCTTGTCGGGCACTCCGACCACGGTGATCTTCGCCTGGGTCAGGTCGGTGGCCACGCCGACGATGATGGACTCTTCCATGAACTCTTCTCCCTCGGGCAGCCGGTTCGGGTCGTAGACGATGGTGCCCTGGTTGTAGTTGAACGACGACCGCACGTGCAGCGTCACGCCGTGCCGCCGGGCGTATTCCACCGCGCGAATATGCAGCACCTTGGCACCGGATGCCGCCAGCTCGAGCATCTCCTCGCTCGAGACGCGGTCGAGCTTGCGCGCCGACCTCACCACGCGCGGATCGGCGGTGAAGACGCCGTCGACATCGGTGTAGATCTCGCAGATGTCGGCACCGAGCGCCGCGGCGAGTGCGACCGCCGTCGTGTCGGACCCGCCGCGGCCGAGCGTCGTGATGTCGCGCGACTCGCGGCTGAAGCCCTGGAACCCGGCGACGATGGCGATCGCCCCCTCGTCCAGCGCCTCGCGCAGCCGCACGGGCGTGACGTCGACGATGCGGGCCGAGCCGTGCTGCGCATCCGTGATCATGCCGGCCTGGCTGCCGGTGAAGGAACGGGCGTCGTAGCCGAGGCTGCGGATGGCGAGGGCCAGCAGCGCCATCGAGATGCGCTCGCCGGCGGTGAGCAGCATGTCGAGTTCACGGGGCGCGGGCAGTGGCGCGACCTCGTGCGCGAGATCGATGAGGTCATCGGTGGTGTCGCCCATGGCGGAGACGGCGACGACGACCTCGTTGCCCTGCCGACGGGTCTCCACGATGCGCTTGGCAACGCGCTTGATGCTCTCGGCATCGGCGACACTGGAACCGCCGAACTTCTGCACGATCAAGCTCACGAATGACTCCTGACGAGGACGGGTGGGCGGATGCGGCCCAAGCGTTCATCATAATTCCCGGCGGATGCCCCCTGAGTCATGTGACGACGGGGCGCCCATGGAAGCCTCCGCGACGCGGACGCCCGAATGTACCCCGAAATCGGCGATTCGAGCGACGGTTGCCGCAGGATCTTCCGTTCACGGGATGGTCATGAACGACCTCTTGCACAGTGTCGGAGGCGAACGACAGACTGAGCGGGTTGTCCCCCCGACGAGGGTCGGTGCTGTGTTCCCCAACGAAGGAGTTCTCGACGTGCATGCTGGTGTGAAGAAGGCGACCGGAGCCGTCGCGGCCCTCGCCATCGGAGTTCTGGGGGCGGTGACGGGAGCGGGCGCGGCAGGCGCGGCGGTCGCCGTCGGTGCTCCGGTCGCGATCAACGAGGTCTACGGCGGTGGAGGAAACTCCGGCGCTCCCTTCGATCGCGACTTCGTCGAACTCGTCAACACCACCGACTCCGCCGTCGCGGTCGACGGCTGGGCCGTGCAGTACGCGTCGGCGGCCGGCACCTCGTGGCAGGTCACGGCGCTCAGCGGCTCCATCCAGCCGCACGCGACGTTGCTGGTCGGCGAGGCGTTCGGGGCCAACACCGACGCACCGGATGTCGCGGCCGACATCGATGGCACCCTCGCTCTGAGCGGTACAAACGGCAAGGTCGCCCTCACCTCGACCACCGCCGCCCTCTCGTGCGGCACCCCTGTGGGTTCGTGCGCCGCCCAGGCGGCCGTGGTCGACCTCGTGGGCTACGGCACCGCTGCCGACTACGCCGGAACCGGCGCGGCCCCGGCGACGTCCAACGCCACCTCGGTGTCACGGAACGCCGCTCACGCCAACACCGCGAACAACGCGGCGGACTTCACGGCCGGCGCACCGACGCCGACCGGCTCGGGCGACGGGGGCGGAGACCCGACCGACCCGACCGACCCCACGCCCGTCACGATCGCCGCCATCCAGGGTCCGGGCGCCGCATCGCCCCTGGCCGGGCAGACGGTGAGCACCGAGGGCGTCGTCACAGCGGTGTACCCCGCCGGCGGGCTCTCGGGCTACGTCATCCAGACCCCGGGAACGGGCGGAACGCTCGATGCCTCGCACACCGCCTCCGACGCGGTCTTCGTGTACTCGGCCGCCACCGTCGGGTCCGTTTCCGTCGGCGAGCACGTCGAGGTGACCGGAACGGTCAGCGAGTACCAGGGACTGACCGAGTTGAACGTCGCCGCCGCAGCCGACCTCACCGTGCTCGCCACGCCGGCATCCGTCACCCCGGTCAGCGGGTCATGGCCGACGACGGATGCCGCACGCGAGGCGATCGAGTCGATGCTGTTCGCACCGACCGGCGACTTCACGGTCTCGAACACGTACAGCACCAACCAGTACGGCGAGGTGGGCCTCGCCGCCGGAACCCGCCCGCTCATCCAGCCGACCGAGGTGGGCGCCCCCGGCTCCGCCGAGGCCACCGCTGCCGCGGCCGACAACGCCGCGCGCGGCGTGGTGCTCGATGACGGCGCCAGCACGAACTTCCTCTCCGCGGCGAACTCGGCACTCACTCCCCCGTACATCTCGCTCGACGCCCCCGTTCGCGTCGGCGAGGCGGTCACCTTCACGCAGCCCGTGATCGTCGACTACCGCAACAACGTCTGGAAGCTGAACCCCACCGCCGCCGTCGTGGCGGGCGGCCCGAGCCCGGTGAGCTTCGAGAACGACCGCACCGCGGCCCCCGAGCCCGTCGGCGGCGACCTGAAGATCGCCTCGTTCAACGTGCTCAACTACTTCACGACCCTCGGCGCCGGAACAGCCGGCTGCACCGCGTTCAAGGACCGCACCGGAGACCCGGTGACGGTGGACTCCGGATGCAGCCCCCGCGGCGCGTGGGACCCCGACGACCTGAGCCGCCAGCAGGCCAAGATCGTCGCCGCCATCAACGACCTCGACGCCGACGTGGTCGGCCTGCTCGAGATCGAGAACTCGCTCGTCGTCGACGGCGTCGCCGACGAGGCACTCTCGACGCTCGTCGACGCCCTCAACACCGCCGCCGGTAGTGACGAATGGGCGTTCGTGCCATCGTCGAGCGAGCTGCCCCCGGCATCCGAGATGGACGTGATCACCAACGCGATCATCTACCGCACGGATGCTGTGAAGCGCAGCGGCGCCTCCCACGCCCTCGGCACCCTGAGCGCCGACAACCAGGCGTTCGGCAACGCACGCGAGCCGATCGCCCAGGCCTTCGCGCCGGTCGGCGGCGGCGACCCGTTCCTCGTGGTCGTCAACCACTTCAAGTCGAAGGGTTCTGCCGGCCCGTGGCCCGGCGACGCCGACACCGGCAACGGCCAGGGCGCCTCGAACGAGTCCCGCGTGCGCCAGGCGACGGCCGTGCGCGACTGGGTTCCCACCATCCAGGGCGACGCGAAGTCGGTCGCGCTGGTCGGCGACTTCAACTCCTACACCCAGGAAGACCCGCTGCGCCTGCTCTACGCCGCCGGCTACACGGATGCCGCGTCCAAGCTCGCGCCCGGACAGTACTCGTACTCCTTCAGCGGCCTCTCCGGCTCGCTCGACCACGTGCTGCTCAACGGGCCTGCCCTGGCCCGCGCCACTGGCGCGGACATCTGGGAGATCAACGCCGAGGAGTCCATCGCGCTGGAGTACAGCCGCTACAACTACCACGGCACGCTGTTCTACTCCCCCGATGAGTACCGTTCCAGCGACCACGACCCCGTGATCGTCGGACTCTCGGCGGGCACGGCCACCGGACCGGTCGACCTCACCTTCCTGAACATCAACGACTTCCACGGCCGCATCGACGCCAACACGGTGAAGTTCGCCGGTACCGTCGAGCAGCAGAAGGCCGCGGCATCCGGACCGGTCGCGTTCCTCTCTGCGGGTGACAACATCGGCGCCTCGCTGTTCGCCTCGGCGGTCGCGAAAGACCAGCCGACGATCGACGTGCTGAACGCGCTGGGTCTCAAGGCATCGGCCGTGGGCAACCACGAGTTCGACCAGGGGTTCGCCGACCTCACCGATCGGGTGATCAACGGAGGCGCGAACGCCAAGTGGGCCTACCTCGGCGCGAACGTGTACGCCAAGGGAACGACCACTCCCGTGCTGCCCGAGTACGCCACCTTCGACATGGGCGGCGTCACGGTCGGCGTGATCGGCACGGTCACCCAGGAGACTCCGTCGCTCGTGAGCCCCGGCGGCATCGCCGACCTCGACTTCGGCGACCCGGTCGCGGCGACCAACCGCGTGGCAGCCGAACTCTCCGACGGCGACCCCGCCAACGGCGAGGCCGACGTGATCGTGGCCGAGTACCACGAGGGCGCCGGAGCCGGAACGCCCGACAAGGCCACCCTCGAGCAGGAGATCGCGGCCGGAGGAGCCTTCGCCGACATCGTGACGAAGACCTCGCCCGCCGTCGACGCCATCTTCACGGGCCACACCCACAAGCAGTACGCGTGGGAGGCACCGATTCCCGGAGACAAGGACGGCAAGACGCGACCCATCCTGCAGACCGGCTCGTACGGCGAGAACATCGGCAAGATCGTTCTCACCTACGACCGCGACAGCGACGAGGTGACCGCGCACAGCCAGGTCAACGTGCCGCGAGTGACGACGGATGACGCGGCCCTCGTTGCCGCCTACCCCGCCGTCGCGCAGGTGAAGACCATCGTGGATGCCGCACTCGCCAACGCGGCGACCGTCGGCAACCAGCCGGTCGGTTCGGTCACGTCCGACATCACGACCGCCTTCTCGGGCGGCTCGTACGTGAACGGCGTCTACACCGGAGGCACCCGCGACGACCGCGCGAGCGAGTCGACGCTCGGCGACCTCGTGGCGAACTCGTTGCGCGACACGCTCGCCTCCGATGAGCGGGGCGGAGCCGAGATCGGCGTGGTCAACCCCGGCGGCCTGCGTTCGGAGCTGTACTTCGCGCCCGACGGCGTGATCAACTACGCCGAGGCCAACTCGGTGCTGCCGTTCGTCAACAACCTCTGGACCACGACGCTCACCGGTGCCCAGTTCAAGGTCATGCTCGAACAGCAGTGGCAGACGAACGCCGATGGCACCATCCCGTCGCGGCCCTACCTGCAGCTCGGACTGTCCGACAACGTGACGTACACCTACGACGCGGACGCGGCACTCGGCGCGCACATCACCTCGGTGACGGTGAACGGAGCTCCCCTCGACCCCGAGGCCACGTACCGCATCGGCACGTTCTCGTTCCTGGCGCAGGGCGGCGACAACTTCCGGGTGTTCACACAGGGGGCCAACACGCAGGACTCCGGCCTGATCGACCGGGACGGCTGGATCGCCTACCTGCAGTCGCATCCCGCCCTCACGCCGGACTTCGCGCGTCAGTCGGCGATCGTGGACGCGCCCCCGTCATCCGTCGCCGCCGGCGACACGCTCGCCTTCACGGTGGGCGGCCTCGACCTGACGAGCCTCGGCTCGCCGCAGAACACCTCGGTCGAGGTGCGGCTCGACGGCACGGCCATCGGAACGGCGCCGGTGACGGGCGGCTCGGCCGCGATCTCGGCGACGGTGCCCGCGGGCACTGCGCCGGGCGCGCACACGCTGACCGTCGTGGCGGCTCCCAGCGGAACCACGGTGACCCTGCCGATCACCGTCGAGGCCGGCACGCCGACCTCGACGACCACGCTGAGCGCCACGCCCTCGTCGCAGACCTACGGGTCCAGCGCGGTGGTTCTCACCGCGACCGTCTCCTCGACGGTTCCGGTGTCGGGCTCGGTGCAGTTCGTGAGCGGAACGACAGTGCTGGGCACGGCGTCCCTCAGCGGAGGCGTCGCCACCCTGAAGCTGCCGGCCAAGACGCCGGCGGGCCAGTACGACGTGGTCGCGCGGTTCGCCGGCGACGCCACGGTGGGCGGCTCCGAGTCGGCCGCGGTCCCGGTAATCGTGAAGCCCGTCGCCACGAGCACCACGCTCGTCGCGACGCGCAGCTCGCAGCCGAGCAACGCGCTGCTGCCGACGGTCTTCGCGGCGTACGTCGCGCAGGCCGACCGCACCCTGCCCTCGGGCAAGATCGAGCTGCGCGACGGGAACACCGTCATCGCGCGGCTGAACGTGGTGCTCGGTGTCGCGATCGGAACCCTGCCCCGCGGAACCTCCGTCGGCACGCACACCTACACGGCCACGTTCGTGCCCAACGACGCGAACCATGCGTCGAGCACGAGCTCACCCGTCACGGTGCGCATCACGAAGTAGCGCTCTCCTGAGCGGCCGAGCGCCGGAGTCCATCGGGCTCCGGCGCTCCGTCGTTGCGGCCGGCGATTGGGCGGTGGTTGCACGCTCGGGCGGATGCAGCGGCATCCGCCCGAGCATCGATCCTCCGCCGTATGGCAGGCGACGCTATTCGGCCAGGCCGGCCCGGCGCATCCACCGCACCTGGATGAACCGGAGCACTTCGACGAGCACGGATCCGATGACCGCGGTCACGAGCGTGACCGTGAGCAGCTGCGGTTGGGGCAGCACCAGCACGAAGAAGTCACGGGTGAGCGGAATGACGAAGGCGAGCACGAGTCCGACGTACATTGCCGCGACGATGAGCGCCTTCCAGATGGTGAACGGGCGCGAGAGCACCATGAGCACCCACAACCCGATGACCGCCAGGGCGATGGTGGATGCGGTGCGGTATTCGGCCGGGTCCGTGTCGAGGGAGCGCGCGAAGCCGTTGATCACCACGAGCGCGAGAGCCACGATGAGGCCCGCCGGAATGGCGAAGGACAGCGACCGGCGCAGGAAGCCGGGCAGGTAGCGCCGCGCGTTGGGCATGAGAGCGAGGAAGAAGGCCGGAATGCCGATGGTGAGCCCGTCCGTCATCGAGAGCTGGCGGGGAAGGAACGGGAAGCCCCAGAGCAGCACGCCGAACAGCACGGAGAGCGTGATGGCGTAGGCGGTCTTGGTGAGGAAGAGCATCGAGACCCGCTCGATGTTGGCGATCACCTGGCGGCCCTCATCGACCACGCCCGGAAGGTGCGAGAACTTTCCGTCGAGAAGCACGATGCGACTGACGGCCTTCGTCGCCGCCGAGCCCGACTCCATCGCGATGCCCATGTCGGCCGTCTTGATCGCGAGGGCGTCGTTCACTCCGTCGCCCGTCATGGCGACGACGTGGCCGCGACGCTGCAGTGCCTCGACGATGCCCTTCTTCTGGCCGGGCGTCACGCGCCCGAGCACGTGCTCGGTCTCGAGCACGTCGGCCATCTGCTCGATGTCGGTCGGGAGCCGCCGGGCGTCATAGCCCGCGCCGACCTCCACACCCGCATCCCGGGCGACAGCCGCCACCGTGAGCGGATTGTCGCCGGAGATGATGCGGATGCCGACGCCCTGCTTGGCGAAGTAGGCGAGCGTCTGCGCGGCATCCGGTCGCAGGTTCTCGCGGAAGGTGAGCAGCACGACCGGCCGCAGGGCGCCGGGCAGAACCGCCTCGGCCACGTCGCCGTCGCTGAGCGTTTCGGAGGCGTGCGCGAGCACGAGCGTTCGCCGGCCGGTGGACGCGAGATCGCGTGCCGTGGAGAGGATCTCTGGGTTCTCGGCCTTGCGAAGAACCATCTCGGGCGCACCGAGCACCCACGTGCCGGCGCGCCCACTGTCGGTGGCGAAGGCGACCGCGCTCCACTTGCGCGCCGACGAGAACTCGATCTGGTGCACCGGGTCGACCGGATGCGCGTCGGAGAAGGCCGAGGTCAGGCACCGGGCCGTCGAGTTGGCGCGCGGGTCGTTCCCGCTCCACGCGAGCACCGCTTCCCATCCCTGCTGCGGCTCGTCCGTGACGCTGTGCACCCGATCGAACATGATCTCGCCGTCGGTGAGGGTTCCCGTCTTGTCGAGGCAGATGACGTCGACCCGCGCGAGGCCCTCCACCGCCGGAAGCTCCTGCACGAGCACCTGCCGGCGGGCGAGTTTCACCGCCCCGACGGCGAACGCAATGCTCGTCAGAAGCACGAGACCGAGCGGGATCATGGCGATGACCGCCGCGATCGCGCCGACCGCGGCCTCGCGCCACTCGCCCGATTCGATGGCCGCCTGCCACCCGCCGTGCACCTGCATCTGCGAGTTCACCACGAGCAGCATGATCGGGAAGATGGCCCAGGTGATCCAGCGCAGGATGCGGTTGACCGACGTGCGCAGTTCGCTCGAGACCAACGAGAACCGGCGGGCCTCGCTCGTCAGGCGGTTGGCGAAGGAGTCCGCACCGACACGCGTGACGCGGGCTCGGCCCTCTCCGCCGACGACAATCGAGCCCGAGAGCACCTCGGTGCCCGGCGACTTGTCGACCGGATCGGCCTCGCCCGTGAGCAGGGACTCGTCGATCTCGAGGCGGCGAGAACTCAGCACGACGCCGTCGGCCGTCACCTGGTCGCCGGCGACGAGCACAAGCAGGTCGCCCATCACGACCTCGCGCACGGCGATGAGCTGCTCGACGCCGTCGCGCTCCACCCGCGCCTTGGGCGCGTGCAGCAGTGCCAGCTGGTCGAGGGCACGCTTCGCCCGATACTCCTGGGTGACGCCGATGACGGCGTTGGCGATCGCGGTCAGGCCGAACAGGGCATCCTGCCAGCGCCCGAGGACGAGCAGCAGCCCGAAGGCGACCAGCACGATGCCGTTGAAGAGGGTGAGCACGTTCGCGCGCACGATGCTCCAGATGCTGCGGCTGGAGCTGTCGTCGATCGCGTTCACGAGGCCGCGGCGCGTACGGTCGGCGACCTCGGCGCTCGTGAGCCCCTGCTCGCCGATGACCGTCTCGATCATGCTTCCCCAAGCTGTCGCTGGCGGCGGACTTTCCGCTCAACGTAGCGCATCGCCCCTGTCAGCGACAGAGCGCCCGGCGGAGGGCGGCGGTAGGCTGCCGCGCATGGAGAGCGCCCTGGCGAGCTGGTCGGACTTCAACGTGGCCATGGCGGGCGCCAGTGCCGCGCTTGCCGGACTCATCATCGTCGCCATGTCGGTCAACATCGCCGATGTCCTGAAGTCGCCGCAGTTGGCCACGCGCTCGGGGGCGACGATCGCGGCTCTCGTTCTCGCCATCACGGCCTCGATGCTCGGCCTGATTCCGGACAACCCGGTGTGGGCGCTCGGCTGGGAGGTGCTCGCCGCCACGGCGTTCGTCTGGGTGATCGAGGCCTTCGCCATTCGGGCGATCAGCGGCAACCGGGAACAGCCACGCGGCGCCCGGACCGCGAAGATCGTCTTGGGCGTCGCAGCGCCGGTCGCCTACAGCGTGGGCAGCGTGCTCGCTCTGGCAGGCAATCGCGCCGGACTCGTGGTGATCGGTGTCGGCAGCATCGTCGCCGTCGCGTCCGCCGTCATCATCGCCTGGGTCGTGCTCGTCGAAGTGCTGCGCTGAGCAGAGCCGGCGTGGCGCTTGCAGAACGGTTCGGCATCCGCTCAGCTGACGATGCGGCGGCCTTCGAAGGCTCGACCGAGCGTGACCTCGTCGGCGTACTCGAGGTCGCCGCCAACGGGCAGGCCGGACGCGAGCCGCGTCACCCGGATCTCCATGGTGGTCAGCAGGCGCGAGAGGTAGGTCGCCGTCGCCTCGCCCTCGAGGTTGGGGTCGGTCGCGATGATGACCTCCTGGACGGTGCCGTCGGCGAGCCGCTGCATGAGCTGGCGGATGCTGAGGTCGTCGGGGCCGATGCCGTCGATGGGCGAGATGGCTCCGCCGAGCACGTGGTAGAGGCCGCGGAACTCGCGGGTGCGCTCGATGGCGACCACGTCTTTCGCTTCTTCCACGACGCAGATGAGCGACGGGTCGCGGCGCGGATCGCGGCAGACGACGCAGGTCTCCTGCTCCGAGATGTTGCCGCAGATGGCGCAGAACTTCACCCGCTCGCGCACGGTGGTGAGAATCTCGGCGAGGTGCGTCACGTCGAAGGACTGGGTCTGCAGGATGTGGAACGCGATGCGCTGGGCGGACTTGGGACCGATGCCCGGCAGGCGGCCCAGTTCGTCGATGAGGTCTTGAACGATTCCCTCGTACATGCGCCGCTAGCCCCGGAAGCCCACGTTGGGCGTGTGCGGCTGTTCCTCGAGGAACGTCGCGCCGAGCACCTCGCGCACGACCGACTCCCCGTAGCGCTGGGGACCGGATGCCGCCGGTTGGGTGCCGCGGCGGGCGTTCGGCTGACGGCGTGCCGGCGCGCTCGTCTGGGCGGTCGCCGAGGGTGCCGCAGAAGCCGAGGCGGGTTGCTGCGTCGGTGCCGGAGCTGCGGAACGAGCGGCGGCCTGGGGATCTTCGGGGATGCCCGATTCGTAGTACGGGTCGAAGGGAGGCTCGTCGTCGTCGAACGGCACGTCGTCATCGGTCGGCACGGATGGTGCGGGAGCGCTCGGCGCGCTGGCCGCGGGTGCGCTCGGCGCGCTGGCCGTGGGCGCGATCGGCGCCGCAGGCGGGGCGCTCTGCTGCGCCGCGGCCGTCGGCGGGGCGATGGTCGAGGTGGCGACCGAGGCCGCACCGGCGTCGGGGGCACCGCCCGACCCCGGAATGGTGATGGTCGCCCAGCCGTCGTAGACCTCGTCGCTCGCTGCTGCTGCGCCGGAGGCCGCTGCACGCGACGCCGCCGGCGCCTTGCTCTCAGCCAGGGCGGTGCGCGAGCGCGCCGCGGAGCCGGCGGGAGCCGGCGCTGCCGCAGCCGCTCCGGTCGGCGCCGGGGCGGCCGAGCCCTTTGCTGCCGAACCCTTTGCTGCCGAACCCTGGGCTGCGGAACCCTTAGCTGCCGGCGCCGTGGCTGCCGAGGTCTTCGCCGCGGCAGCCGGCCCACTCGCCGCACCGGATGAGGGCGTGCCCGCATCCGTCGGCGCACCGGGCTCGTCGGAGCGCTGCGGTCCTTCGACTCGAGCGATGAGCTTGGGCGTGAAGCCCAGCACGCTGTTCACGGCCCGCTTGAGGATGTCGCCGACGCCCTGTCCGGGTGCCGCCGCCTGCTTGAGATCGGCGACGTCTTTCTGGCTCGGGAAGGCCAGTACGAGGAGGTCGTCGTCGCGCAGCTCGCGCACCTGGGCGGTGAAGACGACCATCCAGGCGTTCATACGCTCGGCCTTGACGACCTCGAGAACCTCGGGCCAGGCATCCTTCACCTGCTGCAGCGTCACCGGTCCGACGGGCGCGGGCGGCGGCGCGACCGATTCGGCAGCGGCCGTGCCCTGAGCGCCCGAAGCGGGTTCCTGAGAGCCCGTTCCCTGAGCGCCCGAAGCGGCTTTCTGCGCCCCCGTTCCCTGAGCCTGTCGAAGGGAACCAGCAGCCTCTCCGGGCCCGGCCATCGACGAGACCGTCCCAGCCGAGGGCTGCCTCCCTGGGTTTCCCGAGGGCTCAGCGACAACCCCTGCCGTCGCCTGAGACGCCGTTCCCTGAGAGCTCGTTCCCTGAGCCTGTCGAAGGGAACCGGCAGCCGGCTCGCTTCCCGACGCCGGGGCATCCGACACCCCGATGCGGCGCTCCAGCCGCTCGACGCGGGCAAGAGCGCCGCGCTCGGTCTCGTCGCTGGAGGGAACCAGCGCGCGGGCGACCAGCAGTTCGAGGTGCAGGCGCGGCGATGTGGCACCGGTCATCTCGGTGAGGGCGGTGTTGACGATGTCGGCGGTGCGACTCAGCTCGGCCTGGCCGAAGCGGGCTGCCTGCTGCGCCATGCGCTCGAGGTCGTCCTGCGGCACCCCGCGCAGCACGGCGGAGGCACCCTTGAGGCTGGTCGCAGCGACGATGATGAGGTCGCGCAGCCGTTCGAGCAGGTCTTCGACGAAACGCCGCGGGTCTTGACCGGTCTGTATGACGCGGTCGACTCCCGCGAAGGCGCCGGCGGCATCCCGCGCGGCGATGGCGTCGATGACCTCGTCGAGCAGGGCGCCGTGCGTGTACCCGAGCAGCGCGACGGCGCGCTCGTAGTCGACGGTCGCATCCTCGGACCCCGCCATAAGCTGGTCGAGCAGGCTGAGGGTGTCACGGGGCGAGCCACCGCCGGCGCGCACGACGAGCGGCAGCACTCCGGGCGCCACGGTGACGCCCTCGGTGTCGCAGAGCTGCTGCACGTACTCGAGCATCTGGGCCGGAGGCACGAGCCGGAACGGGTAGTGGTGCGTGCGGGAGCGGATGGTGCCGAGCACCTTCTCGGGCTCGGTGGTGGCGAAGATGAACTTGACGTGCTCGGGCGGCTCTTCGACGAGCTTGAGCAGGGCGTTGAAGCCCTGCGGCGTGACCATGTGCGCCTCGTCGAGGATGAAGATCTTGTAGCGATCGCGAGCCGGCGCGAAGATGGCGCGCTCGCGCAGGTCGCGGGCGTCGTCGACGCCGTTGTGGCTGGCCGCGTCGATCTCGACGACGTCGAGCGATCCTCCGCCGGCGCGGCTGAGCTCGACGCAGCTGTCGCACTTTCCGCAGGGGGTGTCGGTGGGGCCCTCGGCACAGTTCAGGCAGCGGGCGAGGATGCGGGCGGACGTCGTCTTGCCGCATCCGCGGGGACCACTGAAGAGATAGGCGTGGTTCACTCGGTCGGCGCGCAGTGCGGTCATGAGCGGATCGGTCACCTGGGACTGCCCGATCATCTCGGAGAACGTCTCGGGCCGATAGCGGCGATACAGGGCGGTGACCACGGGTCAATCGTAATGTGCGCCGACGACACCATCGGCGGCGCGGGATGCCCGGTGGAGGGCGCCCTCAGCGGGCGCTCAGCGGGCGTCGCCGAGTTGCCGAAAGCTCGGTGCGAACAACGGCGCCAGCGTGAGCACCGCGTAGAGAACGGCGCAGGCGATGAGCACCCCGTGCAGTCCGAATGCCTCGACGCCCAGGCCCGCGGCCAGCGCGCCGAGCGGCATCGAGGCCGAGGCTCCCGCGAGCGTGACGCCGAAGACGCGCGCCCGGATGCCCTCGGGAACGAGGCCGAACATCACGGTCGAGATCATCGGGTTGATCGAACCCGCGGCGAGACCGGAAGCCAGCAGCACGACCAGGAGTGCGGGCAGGGGCAGTCCGATCGCCATGGCGGTGTACGGAAGCACTCCCGCGACCACAAAGCAGCCGACGAAGAGGGCGCGCCCGGCCAGACGGCTGCCGATGGTGGCGAACAGCAGCGAGCCGGTGAGCGCCCCCGCGGCGAAGCAGCCCACCATCGCGCCGAGAGCGGCCGGCGCGTGCAGCGCCTGCGTGGCGTAGAGGGGCTTCAGCACCGTCATGCCGGCGGCGTCGATCGCGTTCGTGAGCGTGACCAGCAGCACGACACCGCGCAGAAGAGGCGTGCACCACAGGAACCGCAGGCCTTCCGCCAGACCGTGCAGGTAGCCGGCGGGGGCGACGGCAGCGGACTCGTCGACGTCGTCGTGCGCGGCACGGATGCGCCGGGGCGCGAGCAGGGCGATGAGCAGCGCGGCGACGGCGAAGCTCGCGGCATCCACGAGCAGTGCCTGCAGCGAGCCGATGGTGGCCACGAGCAGACCGGCGATCGCGGCGCCGACGAGTGTGGCGCTGCGTTCCACCGCCGACTGGATTCCTGCTGCCCGAGGCAGCGGCATCCGGGCCAGTCGAGCGAGGCTCGGCAGCAGCACCGACTTGGCCGTGTCGCCGGGGGTGTCGAGTACTCCGCTCACGAAGACCAGGGCCAGCAGGGCCCAGAAGGGCAGGCCGACCGTGGCGGCCAAGATGGGAATCGCCAGCACGGTCACGCCGCTCGCCACGTCGGCGACGATGCTCGAGGTCCGATAGCCGAAGCGATCCACGAGCACCGTTCCGAAGGTGCCGCCGATGATGATCGGCACGGTCGCGAACACGCCGGCCACTCCGGTGGCGAGGGGGGACCCGGTGCTCTGCAGCGCGTACAGCGGCACCGCGATGGCCGTGACGGCGTTGCCGGCGCGGGACACGAGTTGTGCGGTGAGCAGGCCGGCGAGCGGGGCACGGCGCCGCGGCTCGTCGGTGTCGTCGATGTCGTCGGCGGCGGATGCGGGGTTCGGCCCGGCGGCATCCGTCGTCGGTGTCGTCCCGGTGCGCTCGGTCTGCCGCGGGGCGGTCATGGGCGAACGAACGCGCTGTAGATGAAGTGGATGGGGGTCGTGCCGGCGCCCTCGTGCCGCCCGATCTCGCTCCAACGCGCATTGAGGGCGTTGAGTTCGTCGGTGAACTCGCGGAACTGTTCGAGCGTGAGGTGGCCGATGGAGTCCCCGCTCGTCGAGGCCTCGAGCCAAGGTCTCTCGAGGCCGGCCTCGGCGTCGAGGGCGGCCAGTTGCTCGGCGAGGTAGGTCGCCAGGATTGCGCGGCGCATCGCCTGGTAGGCCCCGAAGGTCTGAGGGTCCTCACGCAGTTGTGCCGGATGCGACTCCGTGAGCTGGTGGGCCGCCCGCCACCAGCGCTCGCGGCCGTCGCGGGCCAGCTCGGGCGCCTCGACGACGAAGCCCGACTTGGCAAGCGTGCCCAGGTGATAGCTGATGGACCCGGGTGCCTCGTCGACGGCATCCGCCAGCTGCCCGACCGATCGCGGACCCTCGACGCGCAGGATGCCGAGAAGCTTCAGCCGCAGCGGATGCGCGAGCGCGCGCATCGACGTCGGGTCGTTGACGGTGATGGATCGGTCGGGCTCGGCCATGGATCGAGCCTAATTGCACAAGAGTCGTTGTACAAGGGTTGTTGTGGGATTTGGAGGCGCTCGCGAGCCGGGTTCCCTCGCGGCCCTTCGACAAGCTCAGGGAACGGGCACGCACGACCCAGCCCCATTGTTCGCTGAGCTTGTCGAAGCATCGCGACGTGCGCGCGGAAGCGACCCTTCGACAAGCTCAGGGAACGAGCGCTCACCACCCAGCCCCGCTTACGACCCTTCGACAGGCTCAGGGAACGAGTGCCCACGGCCCAGCCCCGCCCACGACCCTTCGACAAGCTCAGGGAACGGGTGCTCACGACCCAGCCCCGCTTACGACCCTTCGACAGGCTCAGGGAACGAGTGCTCACGACCCA
>NZ_JBBELO010000027.1:0-143006 GCF_037404875.1 Rathayibacter sp. YIM 133350 | reverse complement strand
GAGCGCACTGAGCGCTGGGCGGCCCTTCGACAAGCTCAGGGACCGGGCTCTCGCAGGGACCTTGCCTCAGGACCGGGCCTTTCGCAGGGACCTTGCCGCAGTGTTCCCTGAGCCTGTCGAAGGGAGCGCACTGAGCGCTGGGCGGCCCTTCGACAAGCTCAGGGACCGAGCTCTCGCAGGGACCTTGCCTCAGGACCGGACTTTTGCAGAGACCTTGCCAGGGACCGGGCTTTCGCAGGGACCTTGCAGCACTGCCGCACACAGCCTCTCAGTCCAGATGCGCGAAACGTGGCCACGCATCCGCCCACGCCACCCGCCGTCCGGTGCAGACCGTGACGGGCAGGTGCTGCTCCTCGTTATCGACGCCCACGCCGTTGTCGAGTCGAGCACGCACCGTGCACGACGCGAACAGCGACTCGAGCGGCTCCGCGCGATACCCGACGAACACCGCGGAGTCCGCCGTATCCGGCGGATGCCCGTGGTACCAGAGCTCGTTGTGGTCGCTGTAGACCGCGCGCAACCCCAGCGCCGGTCCGAAGCGCGCGATCGCGCCGGCCTCACCGTAGTTCGAGGTGATGACCGGCACCCCGGCAGGAGTGACCGCCGCGACCTGTCGAACGTATTCCGGCCAGCCCACGCTGTCGGCCGTCGCCTGGTTGATCGACGGGATCGGTGTGGCGCCGACTGCGGCGACGGGAACGAGCGGCAGCGCGATCAGCGCCGACACCACGCCGTTGAGCGCGACCGCGATCCACACGAGCCAGCGCCGGCCCCTCGTGCGCATCCAGTCGGCGGTGGGAACGCATCCGAGGGCCAGGAGCACACTCACCATGCCGAGCGGATAGTAGAACTGGGCACTGCCGACGAAGGTGAACACGAGCACCACCGCGAACCCCACCAGCAGCAACCGGATGCTGCGCCACGGCGGTCGGCGTAGCAGACTCACGATTCCGGCCACCCAGATGGGCACGAGCAGGGGTCCGGCCAGGGTCAACAGCAGAGGCCACATGAGCACCCGCGTCTCGCCGCCGTTGTCGGCCGCGAGTGCAGCACCCATCGCGAACTGCGGCCATGCGTGCGTGGCCTGATAGAGCACGTTCGGCAGAGCGATCACTCCCGTCAGCACCACGCCCGCCCACAGCCAAGGCGAACGCAGTGTTCGCCACGGCCCGACGGCAAGCAGGCCCAGGCCCACTCCGATGAGCAGAACGGCGATGAGCAGCCGGTTGTAGCTCGCGACGCCCGCCACGAGACCGACCCAGAGCCACGCGCGCGCATCCGGTCGCAGCAGGGCCCGGATGGCGAACAGGCACACCAGCGGCCATGCGACGAGGTCGAGGGATGCGGTGAGCAGCACGTGCCCGAGCACCATCGGGAAGGCGGCGGCGGCAGCGGCCCACGCGCTGAGCGATTGCGCGCGTCGTGCCCCTCCGGCCTCGCGGGTGAGAAGGGCCGCAACGAGCACGGTCGCGACCGCCGAGAGCATCGCGGGCACCCGCAGGAACCACGGCTCGTCGACGACGGATGCGAGTGCATGCGCCAGAAGCGGCGTGAGGGGAGGCTGGTCGACGTACCCCCACGCCGGATCGAGCATGCGGAAGTACAGTTCGTCGCGGTGATAGCCGTAGCCCTGGCTCGTCGCTGCAAGCAGCAGGGCGAGGGCGGCCATCGCCATTCCGACGGGCCGCCAGGCCAACGGATGTCGCGGGGCGGCTCCCCCAGAGGCGGGCGACGAGGGATGCAACGAGGTGAACGCTGCCGAGGCGGGCGACGTCATGGGCGTAACGCTACTGGCGCAGAGCCGGTGCGTCGAGGGCGCCGCGTCGACGGCATCCGTCGCCTGCCGACGCCAACCGCGAACCCCGTCATCACCGCGCACCGGATCGCTCTCGCCAAGCACCCCGCGTATCACGGAACCCCGCAGCCGCAACCCCCGTGGTCCCGCAAGGGTGCGCGCGTAGCATGGCCGCGCCAGGCCGAACCACCCCGATCCGGCCGCGACTGTCGGGAAGCACGCACCTCATGACCACAACGATGGATACCCCTACGAAGACCGCGAGCGATTCGGGCAGCCGCCCCTTCGCGACCATCAATCCGTACACCGGCGAAACCGAGAAGGAGTTCCCCTTTCTCGAGAGCGACCAGGTCGTTCCGGTCATCGAACGGGCGGATGCCGCCTTCCGCGCCTGGCGAGAGGTCGCCGTCGAGAAGCGAGCAGCGGTGGTGCGCCGAGCGGGCGATCTCATGCTCGAGCGGGCCGACGAGCTCGCCGCGCTCATCACCCTCGAGATGGGCAAGCTCATCAACGAGAGCCACTTCGAGGTGCGACTGGCCGCGAGCATCCTGCAGTACTACGGCGATCGCGGGGCCGAATTCCTCAAGCCCGAGCAGCTGAGCGTCGACGAGGGATCCGCCGAGGTCGTCAACGCACCGCTCGGCGTGCTGCTGGGCGTCGAGCCATGGAACTTCCCCCTCTACCAGGTCGTGCGCTTCGCCGGCCCGAACCTCGTCGTGGGCAACACCATCCTGCTGAAGCACGCCGAGATCTGCCCGCAGTCCGCTCTCGCGCTCGAGCAGCTCTTCACGGATGCCGGTGCTCCCGAGGGCGTCTACACCAACGTCTTCCTGCGCATCCCCGACGTGGAGACCGTGATCGCGCACCCCGCCGTGCAGGGTGCGTCGTTGACGGGGAGCGAGCGCGCCGGCGCATCCGTCGGCGAGATCGCGGGCCGCAACCTCAAGAAGTGCGTGCTCGAACTCGGCGGCAGCGACCCGTTCATCGTGCTCGATGCGCCCGATATCGACCACGTCGTCGGCGCTGCGGTCGCGGGCCGCATGGGCAACACCGGGCAGAGCTGTGTGGCGGCCAAGCGCTTCATCGTGATGGACGAGGTCTACGACGCCTTCGTCGAGAAGTTCGGTCAGGCCTTCGCGGCGCTGCAGCCCGGCGATCCCGCAGACCCGGCGACGACTCTGGGGCCGGTCTCCTCCGAGCGCGCCGCCGCCGATCTCATCGCCCAGGTGCAGGATGCCGTCGAGAAGGGCGCCACGGTCGTGACGGGCGGCGCCCGGGTCGACCGGCAGGGCGCGTTCGTCGAGGCGACCGTCGTGACCGATGTCACGCCCGACATGCGAGCGTTCAGCGAGGAGCTGTTCGGCCCGGTCGCAGTGGTCTACCGGGTCTCGAGCGACGACGAGGCGGTCGAGCTCGCCAATGGCACCACCTTCGGCCTCGGCGGCGCGGTGTTCAGCAGCGACCCCGAGCGCGCCCGACGCGTGGCCGACCGGGTCGAGAGCGGCATGGTGTGGATTAACCACCCCACCTCCTCGCAGGCCGACCTGCCTTTCGGCGGGGTGAAGCGCTCGGGCTTCGGCCGCGAACTCTCGCACCTCGGCATGTTCGAGTTCACCAACCGCAAGCTCGTGCGCACCTTCCCGGCCGACACGAAGACCGGCCACGTAGCGGGCTGACAGGATGCGGCCCGCTTGCCATCGCGGCCGCGTGGCACACGCCCGCCCGTTCCACGACGAGGAACGGGCGGGCGACATCCGATGAGGAGGATTCCATGACGAGTGCACTCGTACTCGGTGGCGGCGGGGTCACGGGAATCGCCTGGGAGACCGGGATGCTCTACGGTCTCGAGCAGCTCGGCGTCAACCTGCGCACCGCGGGGCGGCTCGTCGGTACGTCGGCGGGGTCCACAGTCGCCGCGCAGCTCGCATCCGGAACCTCGCTCGAGCAGCTGTTCGCGGCTCAGCGCGACGGAGCGGTGACCGAGAGGGCGGCGTCGCTCGGTGCGGCCGGCATCTTCCGCCTCGTCTCCACGCTCGCCTTCGCCCGCGATCGTGAGCGCGCGCTGCGCACGCTGGGTGCGGCGAGCCTTGCGCGCTCCACACCCGAGCAGGCGACGGCCCGGCGAGACGTGATCCGTCAGCGCGTGCCCGTGAACGAGTGGCCCGACAGTGACCTGCGCATTCCCGCCGTCGAGGTCGAGACCGGTCGGCTGCGCGTGTTCACCGCCGCCGACGGCGTTCCCCTCGTCGACGCGGTCGCGGCCAGTTGCGCCGTTCCGCTCGTGTGGCCGCCCATCGAGATCCAGGGGCGGCACTACATCGACGGCGGCCTGCCGTTCGTCGCGAACGTGCAGCTGGCGGCGGGATGCGACCCGGTCGTCGTGCTCGCGCCGATCGCCGGCGGCATCGGACGCGGCACCTCGGTGCGGGCGCAGCTGAGCGGACTCGAACCGCGCCCGCGCAGCCTGTCGGTCTCTCCGGATCGGACGGCGAGGAGGGCTCTGGGACGCAACTCGCTCGATCCCGCTGCCCGCCGCGCCTCGGCGATCGCCGGTTACGAACAGGCCGCTCGCGTCGCCCCGGCGCTCCGCGACTTCGTGCGGGGTGCAGGGCTCGCGCGGCGCTGACTCAGGGGTTCGCGGCTGCCTTCTTCGACGAGGCCGCGAGCGGAGGCCGCAGGTCGGGTGAGCGTGCGGCGCGCACCACAGCCTGCACGGGTTCGTGATCGGATGCCGCAGCTCCGTCGAAGCGGACGGCGTTGATGCCGGTGCGCAGCACCTGAACCCCGGGACCGACGAGGATGAGGTCGATGCGCTTGCCGCCCACCCGCCGGCGACGGTAGTTCGAGAAGGTGCCCCACTGGGGAGTGAGCCTTTCGGCGCCGGCTTCCCAGGTGTCGCGCAGAACGCCATCAGCGGTGAGTTCTCGATAGACCGGCGAGGTCACGTCGGCGTTCACGTCGCCCATCACGACGATGGTCGCGTCGGGATCGGCTGCGTGGTCGGCGGCTGCGAGGGCGCGGATCATCCTCGCGGACTCGAGCCGGGCCTTGCGGGAGATGTGGTCGAAGTGGGTGGCGAAGGCGAACAGTCGCGACTGCGTCGCCACGTCGCGGAATTGGGCGGAGACCACCACTCGTGGAACGAAGTTGCCCCACGATCTCGATCCCGGCACATCCGGGGTCGCCGAGAGAGCGCGCTGGCGCCAGTCGATCAGTTCGAGGCGGCGGCTGTCGTAGAACAGCAACGTGCGTTCGCCGCGGCCGTTGGCGTTGCGGCCGTTGCCGAGACGTCGATAGTGCGGCCCGAGCGCCTGGGAGAGAAAGTCGACCTGGTCGGCGAGGGCCTCCTGCACCGCGAGCAACGTCGGCTGCTCTGCCCGCAGCACGAGCTCGAGCAACCACTTCCGGGTCGGCCAGCGATCGGGATTGCCCCGACGCACATGGGGAATGCGTCGCCGGATGTTGTACGTCATGACGTGCAGGTCTGGTGCCGTCACCGCACCGATGAGTGGACCATCCGTCATGGGTTCAGCGTAGGGGCCGCATCCAACACGGTCGTGGTGGTTGACACGGCGCGCTCCGCCCGCGTGGCGGGCCGCTCCTACGCCCGCCGTTGCGCCACGTGCCCGGCCGCTCCTGCTCGCGGTTGCGCCACCTTCACGGCCGTTGCGCCAGATCTTCTGGCGCAACGGCCGAAGAGCTGGCGCAACAGGCAGGTGCGGCGACGGGCGCGGCCGGTGCGGCGACGACCGCGGCAACGGATGCGGCAGCCGCCGCGGCGAGCCGCTCAGCGGTCGTTCAGCACCACGTCCGCGAAGCCGGCGACGCGTTCCTGCAGGCTCGCGATGCGCTCGAGGCGCGCGGCCTCCACGTCGAATCCGATGTAGGCCATCGGCGGCCGCTTGCGCACGTTGACTGAGCACTGAAAATCGGCGCAGACGAGGATGCCGACCGTGTCGCCGTTGCGGCCGCCCGGACCGACGCGGCGGGCACTGTAGAAGACCACCTCGTTGGGCAGGGTGACGTCTTGGCACCAGGAGCACTGGGCGCGCTTGCGCGGTGTGGCCTCGGCCTGCTTCAGCAGGATGCCGACCGGCTCGCCCTCGAAGGGAATGACCGCGTAGGCGCGCTTCGGAAGCTTGGGGTCGCGCCATCCGAGGTAGTCGAGCTTGTCCCAGTCGAGCTGGTCGAAGCCGGTGGGCAGAGTGAGGTCGCTGACCTCTTTGCGCGTCGCATTCACGAGCGAGGCGCGCAGGGTTGATTCGTTCAGGGAGAACATGTGATTCGCCAATCGTCGTCGGCCCCGAGTGGATGCCGGGGCAGTAGGTCGTTCGGACGGCACGGCAAGCAGGGTCGATCCTCGACCTCACTGCTCAGCGGCGCCGCTTCTCACCGTCGGGTGAGACGGAGGGGAAGCGGCCGTTATCTGACGCCGGCGGAAGATGCGCCGACGACCTCCCCACGCCCCGACCGGGCGACGAACGAATGCGAAGTGATCACGCATCCAGCGTAGCGTCTGTGCCTGATCGCACGCCGAGGGCGGCGACGGATGCTCGGCCGCCCGCTTCGGCGTATCGTGACGGCCATGGCGGACTGGGATGAGGTGCGGCGCCTGGCGCTGGAATTCCCCGATACGACGGAGAAGACGAGCTGGGGCGCCGCCCATTGGCGTGTTCACGACAAGGGATTCGTGTGGGAGCGGCCGCTGCGCAAGAACGACCTCGCCGCACTGCGGCTCGACGAGCAGCGTGAGCCGGTGGTGGGCGCGCGCGTCGAAGACGAGGCGACGAAGTTCGCACTTGTCGAGGAAGACCCCACGGTGTTCTTCACGACGCCGCACTTCGACGGCTTCGCGTCGATTCTCGTGTGGCTCGAGCGCATCTCGCACCGCCGGCTGACCGAGGTGGTGACGGATGCGTGGCTCACCATCGCGCCGAAGCGTCTCGCCGACGAGTGGCTGCTCTCGCACTCCGACTGAGATCGCCGCGCTCATTGTTCGCTGAGCTTGTCGAAGCGCCGGGAGCGGGCTGGGTTCCCTTCGACAGGCTCAGGGAGCGGCCGCTGTTCGCTGAGCTTGTCGAAGCGTGGTGAGTGGGCTGGGTTCCCTTCGACAGGCTCAGGGAACGGACACTGCCCAGCGGACTCAACCACTGTTCGCTGAGCTTGTTGAAGCGCCGTGAGTTGCCTCGCTAGCACGGCAGCCACATCCGTCGCCGAGCACAATGGCCGTTTTCTTGCGAGAGATGGCATTCTTGCCAATGGCGCGAGTCGGCAGAGTCCGCGACCCTGTGAACGGAGGGAGGAAACCATGGCATCGAACAACCATCGCGTCGTCGTGCTCGTGCTCGAGGGGGCGAAGCCGCTCGACGTCGGCATCCCGGCCCAGGTGTTCACCAAGCGCGAGAGCATGCCCTACGAAGTCAGCGTCTGCGGCGCCGCACCCGGCCTCGTCACCGGCGGCGATGGCCTCTCGTACCACGTGGCCGAGGGCCTCGAGGCGTTCGAGCACGCCGACACCATCTTCATTCCCGGCTACCGGGAACCCGCACGCGAAGACCCGCCGGATGCCGTCATCAATGCCCTACGCGCCGCTCAGGCACGCGGCACTCGGCTCGCCGCCATCTCGACGGGTGCCTTCGCGCTCGCCGCAACCGGACTGCTCGACGGCAAGCGGGCCACGACGCATTGGCACTACACCCGGCAGCTCGGCGCCAAGCATCCGCTCGTTCGCGTGGATGAGAACGTGCTCTTCGTCGACGAAGGGAGCGTGCTCACGTCGGCCGGAGCCGCATCGGGCATCGACCTCTGCCTGCACCTCGTGCGACGAGACCACGGCGTCGCGCTCTCGAACCGCGTGGCGCGTCGGCTCGTCGCAGCGCCGTATCGCAGCGGCGGCCAGGCGCAGTTCGTACCCCGCAGTGTGCCCGAGCCCCTCGGCGAGCTGTTCGCCGGCACGCGCCAATGGGCGCTTGGTCGACTCGAAGACCCGCTCACCATCGACGCCCTCGCCCGGCACGCCGCCGTATCACCGCGCACCTTCTCGCGGCGTTTCGTCGAAGACACCGGCTACACGCCGATGCAGTGGATACTCCGGGCCCGCGTCGACCTCGCTCGCGAGCTGCTCGAGAGCACCGACCTCGGCGTGGAAGCCGTCGCCCACCGTGTGGGCCTCGGCACGGGCGCCAACCTGCGCCTGCACTTCCAGCGCATCCTCGGAAGCTCCCCGACGGACTACCGGCGCACCTTCTCGGCGTAGCCGTTGACGCGTCGTATGGGCGCAGGCGACTCCTGCTCCACTCCCGCCCCCCCGCGGATCCCGCCGCTCAGCCGCCCGACGGCGGCGTGCGTACGGCCTTGACGGTGTTCACGATCGCGTAGATCAAGAAGCCGATCGCCGTGGCGAACGTCGACCAGGTGCGCCACAGGGCAGCGTCCGAGGAGGTGAGCAGCGAGAACCAGACGGCGAACCAGGCGAGCGCGATCGGGTAGCCGAGGCCGGCCATGACGCCGTATGGCCGTGGCTTGCCCTTCGCTGGGTCGATCATCGGATCGGTCATCGGGGCCACGCTCCCACAGAGCCGCGCCGCTGTCCATAGTGCGTGGCGGCGTGCGGCCGACGGGCGACCGGGAGGCGGCGGCCGGGCCCGCATCCCTCTCACCCGTTGAACCATTTGCTCGCCGCTGAGCCGCCAGGAACGGATCAACGGCGACGAAATGGTTCAGAGGAGGGTGCGGGCCGGTGCGGGGGGCGGCGTGAGGCGGGCGGGAGCCCGAGCCAGGCGCGATCCTTGCGGCGCGTGGCATCCGTCACGGCGAGATGCTTGCGCACGCTGGCACTCTCGCCACTGGGCAGGCAGCGGGCCGAC
Source organism: Rathayibacter sp. YIM 133350 (assembly GCF_037404875.1). Taxonomy (NCBI): domain Bacteria; kingdom Bacillati; phylum Actinomycetota; class Actinomycetes; order Micrococcales; family Microbacteriaceae; genus Rathayibacter; species Rathayibacter sp. YIM 133350. The sequence goes on along the minus strand of NZ_JBBELO010000027.1, from coordinate 134,345 downwards.
GCCGAGCATGGAGAGGTCAACCGAAAGGACACCATGACTCGCATCGCCGTCAACGGATTCGGCCGCATCGGCCGCAACGTGCTGCGCGCCCTGATCGAGCGCGACTCCGCGCTCGAGGTCGTCGCCATCAACGACCTCACCGAACCCGCCACCCTCGCCCACCTGCTGAAGTACGACAGCTCGCTCGGCCGGCTCGGCCGCAGCGTCGAGGTCGACGGCGACACGCTCGTGGTCGACGGTCGCCGCATCCGGGTGCTCGCCGAACGCGAACCGGCGAACCTGCCATGGCGCGAACTCGGTGTGGACCTCGTGCTCGAGTCCACCGGTCGCTTCACCGCGGCGGATGCGGCCCGCGGCCACCTCGACGCCGGCGCCTCCCGCGTGCTCATCAGCGCTCCGTCAGAGGGCGCCGACGTGACCCTCGCCTACGGCGTCAACACCGACGCCTACGACCCCGCGAACCATCGGATCGTCTCCAACGCCTCGTGCACGACCAACGCGCTCGCGCCGCTCGCATCCGTTCTCGACGACCTCGCGGGCATCGAGCACGGCTTCATGACTACAGTTCACGCCTACACGCAGGAGCAGAACCTGCAGGACGGGCCGCACCGCGACCTGCGCCGCGCCCGCGCCGCCGCCGTCAACATCGCGCCGACGACTACGGGTGCGGCTAAGGCGATCGGCCTCGTGCTTCCCCGGCTCGACGGCAAGCTCTCGGGTGACTCCATCCGCGTGCCTGTTCCGGTCGGCTCGCTCGTCGAGCTCAACACCACCGTGGCACGTGAGGTGAGCCTCGAGCAGGTTCTGGATGCCTACCGCACCGCCGCCGCCGGACCGCTCGCGGGCATCCTCGACTACGCCGAAGACCCGATCGTCTCGAGCGACATCACCGGCGAGCCGGCCTCCGCCATCTTCGACGCCGCCCTCACTCGGGTGCACGGCTCCCACGTGAAGGTCGTCGCCTGGTACGACAACGAGTGGGGATTCTCGAACCGCGTCGTCGACACCCTGGAGTTGCTCGCCGGCTGACGGCGGCTTGGCCGCTTCGGATGCAGGACGAGCGGCACGGCGAGCGCCATACGGCCTCGCCGTGCCGCTCCTCCTGCAGAAATCGGCGGAGCGGGCAGGAATTCGGGGGCCGCTGGTCCCGCCGGCTCAGAACCGCTCGAACACGGCGACGGCCCCGTCGGCCAGCACCGTGGGATCCACATCATTGTCGATGCTGATCCTGACGAGATAACCCTGAGTGGCGGTGAGGACCGCATCCGTGATCGTCTCCAGGTCCGCCGCACCGGAGCGCGACGGATGCTGCGACCACGATCGCAGTGCCGTGCGCACCAGTTCCCTCAACTCGAGAAGGCTCTGCCCGGCGATCTCCTCCAGCGCGGGATCGCGGGGCATCTCGGCCCAGATCTGCAACAGGGTTCGCGCGTGCGCGCGGTCGGAGTTGGACCGGAGCAAGCCGGAGAGCACGGTGGCGGGCGTGCGCTTTTCGGGCAGCGCCTCGCTCACGGCCGCCACCATGGAGTCCAGTGCGCCGGATGCGGCGAAACGTACGAGTTCAGCCTTGTTCGCGAAGTTGGAGTAGACCGACCCTGCAGAGGAGCCGGTCTCGCTGATGATGTCGGCCATCGACGTGTTCGCGAAACCGTCGCGTGCGAAGCACCGCATGGCGGCTGCTGCGATCGCCTCGCGCCGTTGCTTGCGAGACGCGTCGGTGAGGCGGGGCATGCTCAAAGCGTAGTCACCGGTGAGCGCGTGGGCTCGAGCAATGGAGGCGTTCGCAGGCAGCGTCGGAGTCGTGGGACTGCTCGCAGCGAACTCGGGGTCAAACGGAATGATCATTCTGTATGATCGGCTGTGACGGGAACGGTCAAGGCCGGCATCCCGCCTCGGAACAGAGGGCCGACGGAACGCCGGTCTGCCTACGGAACGCGAAGGAGCTCACCATGAGCGAAGACCTGAAGATCTACACGCCATCCAGCGCACTGCCTCCCGGACGGACCGGTGCCTTGACCGCGTTCGATCCGGGCACGCGCACGCTGGAGGCTGGCTTTCAGATCGCGCGGCCGTTCCTCCCGCTGCCGGTCGACATCGTGCTCGAGAAGGATGTCGCGGTGCAGCTGCGCGATGGCGTCACCATCCACGTCGACATCTTCCGCCCCGCCGGAGAAGAAAGAGTGCCGGTCATCATGGCGTACAGCCCCTATGGAAAGGGCCAGAGCACGTCGGTGAGCGTGATGGGCGTCTTCGGCCTGGTCGGCCTGTCGAACGACATCGTCTCGGGGATGGAGAAGTTCGAGGGCCCGGATCCTGCCTACTGGGTGGCTCAGGGCTACGCGATCTGCAACCCGGATGGCCGCGGAATCGTCGATTCAGAGGGCGACAGCGTGCTGTGGGACCGACAGGACGGGCGCGACGCCTACGACATCATCGAGTGGCTGGCCGAACAGGAATGGTGCAACGGCAAGGTGGGAATGAGCGGCACGAGCTACCTCGCCGTATCCCAGTGGTTCGCGGCGGCCGAGCAGCCGCCGCACCTGGCGGCCATCAACCCGTGGGAGGGTGTCAGCGACGTCTACCGCGACCTCGTGATGCGCGGCGGAATGCCCGACACCGGCTTCGCCCGTCAACTGCAGGAGGGCAGCTTCTTCGGCAGGAACCGCAAGGAGGACATCCTTGCGGAGGTCGAGGCTTACCCTCTGGTCAACGACCTGTGGGAGAACAAGATACCGGCGTTCGAGAACATCACCGTGCCCGCCTACGTGGTGGCCAGCTACTCGAACACGCTGCACACGGCGGGCACCTTCCGTGCCTGGCGGCGGATGGCATCCGAGCAGAAGTGGCTGCGCATCCACAACAGCCAGGAATGGCCCGACTACTACGACGAGGCCAACCGTGCCGACCTGCGGCGGTTCTTCGACCGTTACCTGAAGGATGCCGACAATGACTGGGAGCGGACACCCCGGGTGCGCTACTCGGTGCTCGACCTGCAGGATGGCGACGAGGTCGACGTGCCCGCGGAGCAGTTTCCGCCGGCGGATGTCACGCCGACGAGGTTCTACCTCGACGGCCGCGCCCGCACGCTGAGCACCGAAGCGCCCGTCGACGGCGCGCAGGCGACGTACGACGTCGCATCCAACCCGAACGCCGTGTCGTTTCTCGCGACGTTCGAGTCCGAGACGGTGCTGGTCGGCTACCCGAAGGCTCACCTCTTCGTCGAGGCCCGTGAGTCCGATGACATGGACCTGTTCGTACTCGTCCAGAAGCTCGACCGGTTCGGCACCCCGCTGGAGGCGTTCACGACGCCCAACCACAGCGCGATGATCCACGATCTCACCGACCACGGCGCCACCATCCTGAAGTACAAGGGTTCCGACGGGCGCCTGCGTGTCTCGGCTCGTCATCTCGACGAGAAGCTGACGACGGATGCGGTGCCCGCCCACACCTTCGACCGGGTGCAGAAGCTCACGGCCGGAGAGATAGCGGAGATCGAGATCGACCTGTTGCCGGTGGGCCTGAAGTTCGCGCCCGGCGAGCAGCTGCGCTTCATCGTCAGCTCCCGCAACCTGCTCGGCACCCTGATGCCCGCGATCCGGGAGTATGTCGGCGCGAACAGTGGGCAGCACGTGATCCACACGGGCGGCGACCGCGCCTCCTACCTGCAACTGCCGGTTCAGGCGAGCTGATCGACGACGGATGGGGCAGACCGCGCCCCCGCCCCATCCGAGTTCCGGTCTTGCGGCATCCGCCCCGCGACTGACTCCTCGCCGCCGACCGTCGCTATGGAGGAGGATGAGCGCATGACGCCGATCGATGGTCACATCTACGTCGACGGGCGCCTCGTCGGGGCCCCGCACAGCCTCGACGAGGCGGCCGACGCCTTAGCTGGTGTGAACGCGGTCGCATGGATCGGTCTCCAGAATCCGGATGCGGCCACCCTCGACCGGGCGGCCACCCTCTTCGGGTTGCATCCTTTGGCGATCGAAGACGCCCGGAAGGGTCACCAGCGGGCGAAGCTCGAACGCTACGGCGACACGATCTTCGTCGTGTTGAGGCCCGGCTCATACGACGACGCCTCGGAACGGGTCGAGTTCGGCGAGATGCACCTGTTCGTCGGCCCGCGCTTCGTGATCACCCTGCGTCGCGGCAGCCGCCCCGACCTCGCCGCGATCCGGGCGGCGCTCGAGGCGGAACCCGAGTTTCTCGGCACCGGACCGGAGGCGATGCTCACGGCGTTGCTCGACGAGATCGTAGACGGGTACGCACCCGTGGTGTCGGGCCTGGAAGAAGACATCGACCAGGTCGAAGACAGCCTGTTCAGCGGGCACAGCGTCGACCCGGCTCTCTCGGAACGCATCTACCGCCTGATCGAACAGGTCATCTCGTTCCAGCGAGCCATCGGCCCCCTCCCCGGCATGGTGCAGGGTTTGCTGCGCGGGGCCGATCGCTATGGCACGGATGGTGACGTGCAGAACCGCCTGCGCAATGTCGCCGACCACGTCATGCGCATCACGGAGCGGGTGATGACCTGCCGCTCCCTGCTCGAGAACGCCCTCACCGTTCACTCGACCCTGGTCTCGCTCGAGCAGAACGATGCCATGCGGCGCATGTCGAGCGCGAGTCTTGCCCAGGGCGAGGAGAGCCGACGCCTGGCGAAGGAGACCATCGAGCAGGGCGAAGAGGTGAAGAAGATCTCCTCCTGGGCGGCCATCCTGTTCACGCCCACCCTCATCGCGTCGGTCTACGGCATGAACTTCGACCACATGCCGGAATTGCACTGGGTGTGGGGATATCCGTTCGCCGTTGCGCTCATGCTCGGGCTGGGCTTCGGTCTCTGGGGCGTTTTCAAGTACAAGCACTGGCTCTGACCGCAGCTGCGCCCTTGCCGGGTGTCGGCGGGCGCGGCCAGCATGGGGTCATGGCCATCGAGCAGATCACGCCGCAGCAGTTCCATGACGCCGAAGGGGTCGACGACTGGCGGGTGCTCTATTGGGGTGCGCACGCGTTCTTCCGCGCGGATGCGTATGCCACTGGCGCGCGGTTCGTCGCGGCGATCGCGGCGCTCGCCGAAGAGTGGCAGCACGATCCCGACGTCGACCTGCGCCGCGAGGGCGTGACGGTGAAGCTCATCACGCGCGAGGTGCGCAACCTCAGCACCCGCGACGTCGAGCTCGCGCGACGCATTTCGGCCGCGGCCCGTGAGCTCGGGCTCGTCGCCGACCCGTCCGAGCTCCAGGTCGTTCAGGTGGCCATCGCATCCGTTCCGGATGCCGAAGTGCTGCCGTTCTGGCAGAGCGTGCTCGGCTACGTGCGCCCGAACGAGAGCCACCTCGTCGACCCGCTGCGGCGCAACTCGTCTTTCTTCCTTCAAGACGAGATGGACCCCGCCAAGCCGCGCCGCGGTCGCATGCACGTCGACGTCGCCGTGCCGCACGACCAGGTGCATGCACGCATCGAGGCCGCGCTCGCCGCCGGCGGACGCATCGCGAACGACTCCGAAGCGCCCGAGTGGTGGACCCTCGCCGATGCCGAGAACCACGGCGTCGACATCACGACCTGGTGGGGCCGTGACTCCGTGCGCCTCGAGGAGCAACGGGTCGAAGACGCACAGGGCGAGGGGTCAGCGGAGCCGACCTGAACGACGAGGCGGGCCCGGCATCCGCCGGACCCGCCTCGTCTACGTCGTCAGCCCTCTCAGCGGCCGACTGCCTTCAGTGCGTTCACGATGCCGGCGCCGTAGAAGCCGTTCTGCGTGGTTCCTCCCTCGCAGACGTGGGTGTCGGTGTGCGGTCCGCTCGTCGGCGAGATCCAGTTGTAGGTGTACGCCGCCGGAACCGGGCACGCCTTGTCGACGGCCGTGTGGCGAATCACGTAGTCCACGATCGCCGGGGGCAGGTACTTGCCACCGCGAATGAAGTCCGGGATGCCGTACTTGCTCACGATGAGCGCAGCGACGCCGGCCGCGTGGGGCGATGCCATCGACGTTCCCTGCAGGTACTGGTAGTACCCGCAGGTGGTGCCGGCTGCGTCGCAGCTCTTCACCGCCCAGGGGACGACGACGTTGCCGTTCTCGTCGATGGCGCCTTCGGATGCCGCGAGCGCTGCCGGGTAGGCCGCCAGGATCTCACCGGCCGGGTCGAGGGTTCCACCGGGTGTGTCGTAGGCGTCTCCACCGGGAGCGGCGACGTCGACGTATCCGTTGCCGTAGTCGGAGTAGTACGCCTTGCGACCCGAGGGCCCCGTGCTGCTGACCGCGATCACGCCGCGACCCTCCGACGGCATCGAGATGCAGCTGGCGGGGTCGAGCAGGTCGCGGGTGTGCGCGACCTCACCGGGAACGTCGGCGAAGTCGGGGCTCGAGGAGTCGCTGATCACCTTGGTGTAGTCGGTCGCTCCGTTTCCGGCGGCCGAGACGAGGGTCACGCCGCGAAGCCGGGCGAAGTCGAGTGCCCGCTGCATCGCCGTGATGATCGTCTTCTGCTCCTGCTGGTCTTCCGGCGAGTCCGCGGGGTTGTTCGTGCAGTTGAACAGCCACGGGTCGACGTAGTAGCTCATGTTCACGACGTCGACGCCGAGGCGGCCGGCGTAGGTGAGCGCGTCGAGCGAGGGCTGCAGGAAGAAGTAGCCCGAGTCCTGACCGGCTCGCAGGTTCACGAGCTTCACGTTGGGTGCGACGCCTGCGATGCCGATGCCGTTGATCGGCGCGCCGATCGTCGAGGCGACGTGCGTGCCGTGGCCGTCTTCATCCACGTCGGCGGGGTCGTTGCACGACTGGTCGGGCTCTTCCGAACAGGGTCCGTCGATCACGTCGCCGTTCGCGTCGTAGGGGATGTCGACGGTGAAGTTGCGGCTGTCCTTCGCGTCGAAGTTCGGTGCGATGTCGGGGTGCGACCCGTCGATGCCGGTGTCGAGTACTCCGACGAGCACGCTCTTGCTGCCCTTCTCGTACTTGTACGAGCCGTCGACCGTCGCGCCGATCGCCTTCATGTCCCACTGCAGCGGTGCGAGCGGCTCGGCGGCCGCCGAGCCCTTCGGGGCTGCGGCCTTCGCAGCGGTCGCGACCGCGGCATCCTGAGCCGCCGCCTCGACAGCATCGACCTTCTTCGTCTCGCCCTTCGCCGACCGTGCGGCCGGAACGTCGGCGATCACGCGGTTGCGGGCCGTGCCCTGAATGGCGCCCTGCTTGGCCGCATCCTTGGCGAAGTCGGCGTCGGAGGTGCGCACGGTGGCCACGCTGACGTCGGAGTTGTTCGTGACGATGGTTCCGCCGGCCGCCGCAACGGCTGCCTGGGCGGCGAGCTTCGACGTTCCCTCGGCGAAGAGCACGACGTACTCCTGCTCACCGCTGGAAGCGCTCGTTCCCGAGGTTGCCGCGGTAGCCGGGCCCGCGGCCAGAGCCGCCAATCCGATCGCGAGCGCGGAAGTCATAGCGATTGCACGGGACCGTCTCATGTCACTCCTATCGTGGGCGTATAAAGCGAGACTCTTTCACTTGCCGATCGCGGATGGCAATAGCTGTGCGATGAGAAAGCCGTAATCCCGCGAACGGGGGCCGTTATTGTCGAAGATCCTGCGTTGAGGGACTCACGTATTGACACCGAAGTCCGCCGCGAGGTACCAGCGGCGGCCCGCAGCCGCGGCGCGGCGCGCTGCCGCGTGGCTCAGCGTGTGACGGATGCCGTGGAGACGGCGAATCGTGAGCGCGCTGCGATGTACGGCATCGCGAACCCGGCGATGAGCGCACCCGCGGCATCCACGGCGAGGTCGCCGATCGTGTCGGCGTAGCCCACGTAGATGTTCGCGTCGATGAAGGTGTGGCCGAGGAATTCGGCGATCTCCCACACGACGCCCAGTGCGATGCCGAGGGCGGTCGTCAGAACGACGGCGGAGGCCACGGGATGGGAGAGCTCCGCGGCATCCGCGACCAGACCCAGGCGCACGAGCAGCAGGTAGGCGAGCGCGGCGATCATGCCGTTGGTGATCAGGTGCATGGGGATGTCCCACCAGCGCACGGTCAGGTAGATGTCGAGAACACTGCTCCAGGCCGCCACGAGCGCCGCCACCGCGAACGTGATGTCGACCGATGGGCGCAGGCCGAGCAGCCGCGGGAAGAGCGTGCCGAACGAGCCGAGGGCAGCCGTCGCGGCGGCGAGCGGCCCCCAGCCGATGCCGGCAACCACGATGCTGAGCGCTCCGAGGATGCGCAGGGCGTCGGCCGCCCGCTCCGCCCCGATCGGTGAGCGCAGCATCGTGCGCATCAGAGCGCTCTGCCTCATTGGAGCCGCCCGCTCCGCAGGCGAGGCGGCGTATCGAATCCGCCGTGCGCCGCATCCGTCATGCTTCGAGGGTACGTGCGCCGCTGCCGGTCATCAGGGAACACGCACGTCGTCGACGGGCAGGAGCTCGAAGACCGGATGGTCGGCGGCGTCGGCCGCGAAATCCTCGACGGGTGCATGCCGGTCGGCGCGGAAGTAGGGCCGCACCACCGATGACATCGCGAGGTAGCGCTTCAGCACGGGGCGCGCATCCTCGGCCGAGACGGGCACGACGCGGAACCGCCTCTCACGGCCGCGCCGACGCAGGGTCACCTCGTCGTTGACGCGCACGTTGAGCACCCACGGCACGATTCCGTACGGCGAGACGAGCCAGCGCCGGCCGCCCTCCTGCACGATCGTCACCGGGTTGCGGCGCTGCTCCCCGCTCTTGCGCCCGATCGTGGTGAGCAGGTACGTGTTCGGGATGAGGCCGGCTCCGGTGAGCAGGCTGGTGAACCGGTTCTCGAGGTGGTGCCAGCGGCCACGCTCGTAGGTCTTGTGCCCCGTGCCGTCGGTCATCCGCATCCTCCTCGGCGTCGCTGCCCTGTGCTGAGTCCAAGTCTGGCGCGCGCTCGCGCGGCGCGGCAGGTCGAGACATGCCGACTTGCCACATTTTGCGGCTTCCAAGGCGCCTGAACCCGCAAAGAATGGCAAGTGGATCGCAGGATAGGAAGCCCCTCGCCGACGCGCGGCCGGCGCGTTAGCGTGAGGGAATCCGAGGTCAGGAGGAATGATGCCCGCACGTGAAGAGCTGCCCTCGACGATCGCCCGGTCGCTGAAGCATGCGCAGGAGATCTGGATCGAGACGCACGACTCCGCCGTGGAGACCTACGGGGAGGGGGAGCGCGCGCACCGCACAGCGTTCTCGGCCCTGAAGCACCAGTACGAGAAGGTCGGCGACCACTGGGAAGCGAAGGAGCAGAAGGGCCCGAGCGACAAGGGCGCGAGCGATCGCAGCGGCGACACAGCCGGGGGCGTCGACGCGAACGCCTCCAAGCAGCACCTGTACGACCTCGCCAAGCGGCTCGACGTGTCGGGTCGCTCGACCATGTCGAAGGACGAGCTCGTCGAGGCGATCCAACGAGCCAACGATCGGGAGACCCGCCGCAGCCGGGAGGGCTCCGAGGGCTAGCGTCCCGCCGCTCCGCCCGCATCCGCCTGCGCATCGGCTTCTTGTGCTGCGAGTCGGCGGATGCCGCGTGTCGCCGGGAGGATCTGCGGACTGGCACCAGCCGGATGCTCGCGCCGGCGGGCGACGCCGCTGCCCTAGCATCCATCGGCGCCGGCCGCATCGGGGCATCGACACGGGCATCCGGATGCCAAGCTTGACGCATGCTCGCACTCGAGGTGATCGTCGCCATCGGCCTCGCCGTGCTCGCTGGCGGCATGGTCGCCACCCGGCTGCACGTGACGACGCCCGTTCTGCTCATTCCCCTCGGCGTGCTGCTCGGGTTCATCCCCGCGTTCCGCCATGTCGAACTGCCCCCCGAGACCGTACTGCTGCTCTTCCTGCCGGTGCTGCTGTTCTGGGAGAGCCTGACCACCGCGACGCGCGAGATCCGCCGCTTCATCCGCGTGATCCTGCTCAACGGAACGCTGCTCGTCTTCGTCACCGCCTTCGGCGTGGCCATGGTCGGCACCTGGTTCGGCCTGCCGTGGATCGTGGCGCTCGTGCTCGGCGCCGTGCTCGCGCCGACGGATGCGACGGCCGTCGGCGAGCTCGCCGGCTCGCTTCCGCGGCGCCAGCGCACCGTGCTGCGCGCGGAGAGCCTCATAAACGACGGCACGGCGCTCGTCATCTACGCGCTCGCCGTCTCGGTCGCCGTCGGCAACCACGATGTCACCGCGCTTTCCATCACCTGGACCTTGGTGCTCTCGTACGTCGGCGGCATCGCGATCGGCGTGGCGATCGGATGGCTCGGCTCGCTCACGTTCCGCATCCGGATGCCGCTGCCGAGCAACGTGGGCCTGATCGTGACCCCCTTCATCGCCTTCCTCATCGCGGAGGTGGTCGGATCCTCGGGTGTGCTCGCGGTCGTCGTGTGCGGCCTGGTGCTCAGCCGGATCGCTCCGAGAGTGGCGCGCCCCGAGGCGCGCGACGTCGCCCAGTCCTTCTGGACGGTGACGACCTACGTTCTGAACGCCGCTCTCTTCGTGCTGATCGGGCTGGAACTGCAGGTCGTTCTGCGGGAGCTGCCGCCCGCCCAGTGGGGCATCGGGCTGATTTTCGGCGTGGCGGTGTGGATCGCCCTCATCGTCATCCGCGCTGCGTTCGTTCTGGTCACGACGGTGCTCATCCGCACCCTGGACCGACGGCCGTACCAGCGCACGCTGCGCTCCTCCCCGCGCGCACTCGTGCTGACCTCGTTCGCCGGGTTCCGTGGAGCCGTTTCGCTCGCCGCCGTGCTGGCGGTTCCGGCGGTCACCGCATCCGGAGAGCACTTCGCCGACCGCGATCTCGTCGTGTTCGTCACCGCCATCGTCGTCGTGCTGACGCTCGCCGTGCAGGGTCCGTTGCTGCCGCTGCTCATCCGCTGGGCGCGGCTGCCCGCCGACGACGGCGTCGACGAGGAGCAGCACCTGGCCGAGCTGGAGGCGACTCGCGCATCCATCGAGGCCATTCCCGAGCTGGCGAGCGAGCTGCAGGTCGACGACGAGGTTCGGGACAGGGTTCTCGCCGAGGCCGAGCAGCACGCGAGCGTGCTCGAAGCCGCACAGCCCGATGATCCGGATGAGGATGCGGCGCGCCTGAAGGAGCAGTACACGCGCCTGCGGCTTGCCGCGCTCGAGCGCAAGCGGGCGGCGCTCGTCGGCCTGCGTGACGAGAAGCGCATCGACGACGACGTGCTGCGGCGGGTGCAGTCGCAGCTCGACCTCGAGGAACTGCGCCTCAGCGGTCGCACACGCGAGTGACGGGTCGGCGGACGCCGGCCGGCGACGGATGCTGTGCGGCGCCCCGTCGCGTGCTCTGCGGAGAGCGGCGTGTGCAACCCCTTGGATGTTGGGCCTTCCGGATGCAGACTGCAGTGAGAACACGACGACTGCATCGAGAGGATGTGCGCCATGAAGGCTGTGGTCAACGGAACCGTCATCGCTGAGGCCGATAAGGGCGACCTCATTCAGATCGAGGGCAACTGGTACTTCCCGCCGTCGAGCGTCGATGAGGCGAAGCTGAAGGCCAGCCCCACGCCGTACACCTGCCCCTGGAAGGGCGAGTGCCAGTACTTCAACGTGGTCGACGGTGACGGGGTGCTGCAGGACCGCGCGTGGTCGTACCCGCATCCGTACCCGGGTGCCGCCGAGCGAGTGGGCAAGGACTTCGCGAACTACGTTGCCTTCTGGAAAGAGGTCTCGGTCGTCGAGTAGTCGATAGACCGTTCCCCGAGCCGAAGCCGTTCCCTGAGTTGAGAACTCGTTCCCTGAGCCTCTCGAAGGGAACCGACACCCGCTCAACGCACCGATGCGAAGGAGCACGCAATGCCTGCTACCGTTCTGACCTGCATTCTCTACGACGGCCCGATCGATGAGATGGCCGAGTTCTACACCTCGCTCATTCCCGACTCGCGCGTCACGAACATCGGTCGCTACCCCGACGACACGGAGCGCGCAGGTCAGCCCTTGGCGGTCGACTTCATGATCGGCGGCACGCTGTTCCAACTCATCGCCGGTGGCCCCGACCTGAAACTCACGGAGGTCGTCTCGATCAAGCTCGAGGTCGACGACCAGGCCGAGGTCGACCGGCTCTGGGACGAGCTGCTCGCCGACGGTGGAACCCCGAGCCAGTGCGGCTGGCTGACGGATCGGTACGGGCTCTCGTGGCAACTCGTTCCCCGCGGCTTCACGGAGTTGATGGACACGACGGATGCGGCCCTCAAGGAGCGCCTCTTCGCCGCGATGCTCACGATGAGCAAGCTCGAGATGCCGGTCTTCGACGCGATCGCGGCCGATCACCGCCACTGAGCTGCACGGCGACACGCATCACGGCAAGCGCACAGCCGACGCCAAGCAACTGCCATACTCGCCGCAGCGCCTCGGCACGCGAGGCTGACGCCCCGAGAGCCACAGCGCGCTCGGGAGAAGTGGAGCGGCATGAGCATCGAGCGGCCTTCTGAGCAGATCGACCCCACCGGTGTTGACGCCGCATGGCTCTCGGAGCCGACGACCGATGCGGATGCGACCGATCCGTCACCGACGACGCCCACCAAGCGCCGGGCCTGGATCCTGTGGCTCGTCATCGGCGTCATCGTCGCGTTGGCGACGGCTGTCGGCGTCTACCTGCTCCTCACGGCCGCGTTCGGTCCACGAGGATTCGTCGCGTCGATCGCTCCGGGCACCGCAGTCGTCTACACCGACGCCGAAGACCACTACTCGGTGAGCTTCCCGGGCAAACCGGTCGAGGCCGAGCAGACCCAGTCGCTCGGCGGCTCGGATGTCACGCTTCGATCCGCAACCCTCACCCGAGGGGCCAGAACGTTCGCGGCGAGTGCGTCTTCCGGTATGCCGGCCGAGGCGCTCGCCGCCGACCGGACCGTGCTGCTGCAGTCGGCGGTCGACGGAGTGGTCTCGAACACCGGGGCGACCCTCACCGATTCGTCGGAGACCACACTCGATGGGGAGCAGGCGATGAAGGGTGCGGCGACGAAAGACGGCGTCAAGTTCACCTTCGTCATCTCGCTCCACAACGACGTGCTCTACTCGTTGACCGTCGCCAATCCGCACAAGGGCGAGGACACGGCGTTCTACAAGTCCTTCGACTTCACCGATTGAGGCGTGCAGCCCGTCGCGCGCTGAGGCCAGCCCGTCTCTTGGCGCTCATCCCCGCGAGGCGCGCCCCTGCCGACGGATGGCGTCGGTGACTCCGACCATGTCGAGGTCGCCGTCGCCCGCATCCGTCGCCGCCGCGTAAAGGTCGCGGCTGGCGTCGATGAGCGGGCTTGCCACGCCGGCCGCGGCCGCGGCATCCGACACCAGTTGCGCGTTCTTGAGCACGTCGCGGATGCGCGCCTGCGGCGAGAGGTCCCCTCCGACGAGCTTGGCCGTCTTCGCCGCCGAGACGGGCGAGGCCATCTGTCCGCCGTCGAGGATGCTGCGGAGCAGGCCGGCGTCGAGGCCGGCGGCCTCGGCGAAGGCGAACGCTTCGGCCAGGCCGGTGACGAGACTGATGAGGAACGAGTTGGCCGCGAGCTTCATGAGCGTGGCGCTCGGCACCGCGCCGCACTCGAAGGTCTGCGCGCACAGCAGTTCAACGGTGCCGCGCACCCGGGCGACGGCGTGCGGGTCGCCGGCGAGCATCCCTACGAGCTGCCGTTTCTCGGCGGGCGTCCGCGATCCTGAAACCGGCGCCTCGACGTACGCTCCGCCGACGGCCAGCACCTCGCCCTCGAGGGAGCGGGAGTACTCGGGCGAGTTGGTGCCCATGCTCACGAGGGTGCGGCCGTGCAGGCGCCGACCGAACGCATCCGTGCCCCGACCGAGCGTCTCATCGATCGCCGCCTCGGTCGCGAGCATGACGATCACCGTCTCGGCGCGCTCGAACACCTCGTCGACGGATGCCGCAGCGCTCGCCCCGGCGGATGCCAGCCGTTGCCGCGCCGGTTCCGAGCGGTTCCACACCACGAGGTCGACGCCGGACTCCACGAGATTGAGCGCCATCGGTTCACCCATGACGCCGAGGCCGAGAAATCCGATCGCCATGTCGCTCCTTCGTCCCTGCCTTCGCCTCACTGTGCCAAGCGCGCGGCGATCTCCGCAACAACGTCGGCCACGGATGACCGAACGGCGATGGCGAATCCCGGTTCATCACTGTCGAGCGGTTCGAAAGCAGCCAGTTGGGAATTCAGCAGGGAGGGCGGCATGAACTGATGGTGGCGCTCTCGCACCCTGCTCTCCAGATCTTCCCGGGCAACATCGAGTACAACGAACACTGCGTCGGGGTCGGCGGCGAGCAGCCGTTCACGATAGCGACGTCGGAGTGCGGAACAGGCGATCACGCTCTCTCGATCCGCCACGGCGGCCTCGCCCACAGCATCCAGCCATGGCCACCGATCCTCGTCGTCGAGCGGATGGCCCTGGGCCATCTTGGCGAGGTTCGCGGCGGGATGCAGATCGTCGGCATCGACGAAACGCCGCCCCAGGTGAGTCGACAGGGCCGAACCGACCGCAGATTTCCCAGCGCCGGAGACGCCCATCACGATGATGGTCCGGTGCCTCACAGCTCGCCCTGCTCGGTAGTGCCAGCCGGAAGAGGAGTCATCACCGTCACCGTTGTCGGCTCGGCGATAAAGTTTCGGACCGCCTCATCGAGCTTCGCCACGGCGGGCCCGGCTGCGTGGGCGTCGAGTTGGGCGCGCGAATCCCACTTCTCCAGCATGGTGACGGTGCCGTCTTCCGCGTCGTGGATGGCGTAGAGGCGGCAGCCGTCCTCGGCGTGCACGGCCGGGATGCTCGCCGTCAGTACGGACACCAAGCTGCCGCGCTGATCGGGGAGAGGATGGAAGACCGCAGTGACGATGACGGGCATGGGGGGCTCCTTCGATGCGGATGTGGATGCGAATGTGGGTGCGGCTGTCCTAGGTCGCGGCCGAGAGGCGCGGTCAGCGGGCGGCCACCATCTTCGGGGGCGTGATGGGCGCTGCCGTGCTCGAGCGCTGCACGAACTCGGCATCGATCTCGATGCGTCGAGGCGGCTCGGTGAAGCTGCCGCGCAAGCGTCCGACGGCGAGATCGACCGAGTGTGAAGCGAGCAGGTCGATCGGCTGACGAATGACCGACAGCGGCGGCGACACGAGCTCCGTCCAAGGGTTGTCGTCGAAGACGACGACGCTCAGGTCGTCGGGAACGGCGACCCCGGTCTGCTTGATCCGGCGGAGCGAGGAGCGCACCTGAGCGGTATTCCCCACGATGACGCCGGTCGGCGGTTGCGGCAGCGCCAGTAGAGCGCTCACGGCGTCGCCACCGGAATCCCCTCGGAAAGGAATGGCTCGAATCAACTGCTCGTCGACCTCCAGGCCGGCGCTGGTCATCGCCCGGCGGTATCCCGCGATGCGCGCCCGACCGGTGGACGTCGACGCCGGGCCGGAGATGAAGGCGATTCGCTCGTGGCCGAGCTCGATGAGGTGGCGCGCTGTCGCTTCGGCCGACATGTCATTGCGGATGGTGACCACATCCGCCTCGGGGAGCTCGTCGAGTTCACGGTCGACGAAGATCACGTGCACGCCGAGCTCGATCAGGCGGCGCCATTTGTCTGCGCTGCCGCCGGTGGGAGTGGCGATGACCGCGCCCACCGAGCGTCCGATGAGGGTCTCGACGGACTCGGCCTCGAGGTGCTCGTCCTCCTGCGTCGTCAGCAGCAGGATGTGGATGCCGCGTGCCCGGGCCTCCCACACGACACGGTCGGCCAAGCGAGCGAAGAACGGGTTGGCGAGATCGGCCAGTACGAGCCCGATCGTGGTCGTACCCCGTTGCTGCAACTCACGAGCAGCCGCGCGCGGCTGGTAGCCCAACTGCTCGATCACCTCGACCACCTTGGCGCGGGTTGCCACGGCGACGGGACCGGAGCCCTCATTGATGACACGGGAGACGACTGCCACCGAGACGCCCGCTTCCCGCGCGACGTCGCGGATCGTGGCTGGTTTCCGCACCTGGTTCCTCCCTGCGATTCGTGGTCAGCCTATCCATGTGGGCCCGGGGCTTGACGACGTGGAAACGGTAGTGGTACAAAAGTGTAACCGTTACCACTCCAGAACGAAAACGACGACGAGGATGTCGGGCCGCACGTGCCGGCACGAGGTTCTCGCACAGAAGTCGTGCAGCAACGAAAGGCAATCGTGAACCTCTACTCCCTGCTCCAACAGCGCGAGAGCGACGGCCGCCCCATCCGCGTGGGACTCATCGGCGCCGGCCGGTTCGGCACCATGTACCTGGCCCAGGCCCGCAACATCCCCGGTATCCACGTCGTGGCCATCGCCGACATCAACGTCGAGCGCGCCAAGGGGGCGTTCGCCCTCGTCGACTGGCCCCAAGATGCCATGGCCGAGACCATCGACGAGGCCATCGCCAACCGAACCACGACGATCGTCTCGGACGCTGCCGCACTCTTCGACGCCGACATCGACGTGATCGTCGAGGCGACGGGCAACCCGATCGTGGGCATCAACCACGCACTGCGTGCCATCGAGACGAAGAAGCACATCATCATGGTGACCGTCGAGGCCGACGCGCTCGCCGGACCGGCGCTCGCACGCCGTGCCGAGGAGGCCGGAGTGGTCTACTCCATGGCCTTCGGCGACCAGCCTGCCCTCATCATGGAACTCGTCGACTGGGCCCGCACCTCCGGCTTCGACGTCGTCTGCGCCGGCAAGGGTGCGAAATACCTGCCGCACTACCACGACATGAACCCCGACAACGTCTGGGACAACTGGGAGTTCTCGAAAGAGCTCACCGAGTCGGGCCAGCTCAATCCTTATATGCACACCTCCTTCCGCGACGGAACGAAGGCCGCGATCGAGATGGCGGCTGTAGCAAATGCGGCCGGCCTCACCCCGTCGGACGAGGGCCTCACCTTCACCCCCGGCAACATCGAGGAGATCGCCACGATCTGCCGGCCGTCGGATGTCGGCGGCGTTCTGGCCCGCGAGGGCTCGGTCGATGTCATGTCGAGTGTCACCCGTGATGGCGACTGGATCCCCTTCAACACCCAGGAGGGCGTCTTCGTCGTGGTCAAGGCCACGAACGCCTACGTCTCCGGATGCTTCACCGAATACCCCTGGCACCCGGACCCCACCGGCCAGTACGCGGCGCTCTACCGCCCGTACCACTACGTCGGTCTCGAGCTGAACATCTCCATCGCGAACGCCGCGCTCCGAGGCATTGCGACCGGAGCGCCCACCGGCTTCCACGGCGACGTCGTCGCCACCGCCAAGAAGAACCTCACCGCCGGTGAGTTCCTCGACGGTGAGGGCGGATACACCGTGTGGGGCAAGCTCGTCTCCGCTGAGACGAGCGTGCGCAACCGGCTGCTCCCGGTGGCGCTCGCGCATCACGTCGAGCTCACCCACGACGTGCCCAAGGGGCAGAGCGTGAGCTGGGACGACGTGATCATCGACGAATCCCTCTCCACCGCCCTCGAATTGCGTCGTGAGACGGAGGCCCTCATCGACGTCGAGGCGCTCACGCACTGACCCAGAAAGCAACCCATCACCGGCACCGGCGCTCGCGGCGGAGAATCAACCGGTCAGCACCGCGAGCACCTGATCCACATGGATTCCTTCCAATGATGAAAGGCAGCACAATGCAGCGACGAATCGGTACGCTCGCGCTCCTCGCGGGCGCAGCGACCACGGTGCTGGCGCTCAGCGCCTGCACCGCGACCCCGGACGGCGGCAGCGCCGGCGGTTCCACGAGCGGGGGCGCCGATATCGCCTCCCTCGTCCAGGCCGACACGAAGACCGACATCTCCAAGGTGGAAGACGCACTGGGTGAGCCCAAAGCCGGCGACGGAGTGAAGCTCTGCTATGTCACCAGAACGCTGGCGAACGAGTTCTGGGGCTACGAGCGCGACGGCTTCGAGAAGGAGGCGAAGAAGCTCGGCGTGAAGTACCAGACCTTCGCCGTTAACGACGAGTCCTCCATCACCGAGCAGTTGGACAAGGCGCAGAGCGCACTCAACCAGGGCTGCTCCGCCATCCTCGCCTCGCCCATCTCGGCGACGGCTCTCGACACGGTGTTCAAGGCCGCTCTCGCCAAGGGCGTTCCGGCGATCGTGCTCAATGACGCGCAGGGCACCGTTCCCGGCGTGGTCTATGTGGGCCCGGATGCCAGCACGATCGGGAAATCGGCGGCCGATTACATCGCCGATCAGTTGCCCGACGGCGGACAGGTGGCCATGATCGAGGGCGACCCGGGCTCCTCGAATGCCCAGAACCGCGGAAAGGGCTTCAAGGCCGGTCTGGCCAAGCACCCCAACCTCGACCTGGTCGCCTCCCAGACCGCGAAGTGGGACACGAACCAGGCGCAGACCATCGCTACCGCGATGCTGACCGCGAACCCCGACATCAAGGCGTTCTATTCGCAGAACGACGGCATGGCGCTGGGTGTGCAGTCTGCGATCGATTCCAAGGGACTCACGGGCAAGGTGATTCTCGTCGGAACCGACGGCATTCCGCAGGCGAAGAAGCAGATCGCCGACGGCACGTACACCGCCACGGTGAGCGAGCGTCCGACGACGGAAGGCGCCTCGGGTGTGAAGGCCGCCCTGTGGTTGCTCGACGGCAAGCAAGTTCCGGCGTGGGTCGACGTGCCCGCCTTCATCATCGACAAGCAGAACGTCTCGGATTACGCGACGGGCATGCCCTGATCGGGCGCCCGACATCCACGTGTGACAACGATCCGATGAAGGAGAATCCATCATGACCGACACCCTGCTCGAGGTCAGGAACATCGCGAAGTCGTTCCCCGGCGTCCGCGCTCTCGACGACGTGAACTTCACACTCGATCGCGGCGAGGTGCTCACCCTCGCCGGCGAGAACGGCGCGGGAAAGAGCACGCTGCTCGGCATCCTGGGCGGATCGCTGGCTCCCGACCGCGGTTCGGTGTATGTGGACGGCGTGCGGCGCGGTGAGTATTCCCCGCGCCGCGCGCTCGCCGAAGGCGTCGTCATCGCCCACCAGGAGCCGGCCGTCGTCCCCCAATTGACGGTCGAACAGAACCTGCTGCTCGGAAAGTCGCGTGCGCAGCGACGCGAGTCGGCCTCACATGTCGAGGAGGCACTGGCCGACGTTGCCTCCATGGGCTTTCCGCTCGACCGGCGCACGCCGCTCTCGCGGTTGAGCCCGGCGCAACGGCACGCCTTGACCATCGCCAAGTCATTCGCATTCGGTGCGAAGATCGTGGCGCTCGACGAGCCAACCACCTCGATGGTCGAACAGAACGTCGAGGCCGTGCTGCTGCGCGTGCGTCAACTCGCCGCGGAGCGCGGTGTCGCCGTCATCTTCGTCTCCCACAAGATGCCCGAGGTCATGAGCGTCTCCGACCGTGTCGTGGTACTGCGCGATGGGCGTGTGGGTTACCAGTCGGCCATCGCCGACACGACGACCGAACAGATCGTGCGCAACATGGTGGGTCGCGAGTTGCTCGGTTTCAAGCGCCAGCATCCGGTGTCGCCGGATGCCCCGGTGCTGTTCTCCGCAACCTCGATCACACGGCCGGGAAGCGAGCACGCGAACGAGATCGCCGTGCGGAGGGGCGAGATCGTCGGCATCGCCGGGCTCGTCGGGTCCGGACGCACTGAGTTCTTGCGCGCCATCGTTCGTGCGGATCCGGGATGCGGCGGAGTGATCACGATCGACGGTGTCACCGAACGCATCCATACCCCGAATGACAGCCGTGACGCGGGCATCGCCTTCATCCCCGAGGACCGCAAGCAGCAGGGTCTCGCCCTGCAGATGCCCGCCTACGCCAACATCTCGTTGACGGCGGCGACCGACCTGGTGGGGAAGGGTCCGCTGTTGCGCGTGCGGCGACAGGTGGATGTCGCCGGCGAGATCGGGCGGTCGCTCGCCCTCAAGCCGGCCAACGTCAAGTTGCGCGCCCGGCAGTTCTCCGGCGGTAACCAGCAGAAGCTCGTGATCGCGAAGTGGCTGCGGCGCGGTTCGAAGGTCTTCCTGTTCGACGAACCAACCAAAGGTGTCGATGTCGGCGGGCGCGCAGAGATCTACGGCCTCATCGACAAACTGGCGGCCGCGGGCAACGCCATCATCGTCGTCTCGAGCGACCTGCCCGAGATCATCTCGCTCAGCGACCGGGTGCTGGTCATGAGCGGCGGCCGCTTCGTCTCCGAGCACGTCGGCGACGACATCAACGAACACAGCCTGGTGGCGAGCGCCATGGGCATCGCGAAGGGAACATCATGAGCAACGACGCTTCGACCGCCCGCGCAGGCAGGAAGGTCAACATCAACTTCCAGGCTCTCGGCATCTTCATCGCCGCCGCGGTCATCTTCATCATCTTCGGCATCCTCAACCCGAACTTCCTCACGCTCGACAACCTGCGTGACGTCGCGGTCTCTGCCTGCGTGAACGCACTGATCGGCATCGGGCTCACGTTCGTGATCATCACCGGCGGCATCGACCTGTCGGTGGGCTCGATCGCGAGCCTCGTCGGCATGGTCTCGGCGAACATCATGGTCAACTCAGGCGTCGCGCCGATTCCCGGCCTGCTCGCCGGCATCGTCGTGGGCTTCAGCGCGGGCGTCGTCAACGGGCTTCTGATCACGCTGCTGAAACTGCCACCGTTCATCGCGACCTTGGGAACGATGAGCGTCTACCAAGGACTGGCATACGTCGTCACCAACGGCACGCCCGTGTACAACGTTCCACAGCAATTCGTGCTCATGCTCAACAGCTACATCGGGGGAGTGCCCGTCATCGTCATCATCGTGATCGTCGTGGCCATCCTCGCCGCACTGTTGTTGCGCCGTACCGTCTTCGGGCAGAACGTGATCGCGATCGGTGGCAGCGAAGAGACTGCGTGGCTCTCGGGCGTTCGCGTCAATCGGGTCAAGATCCTCGTCTACGGCATCTCGGGCGGTCTGGCCGCTCTGGCCGGGCTGGTGCTGGTCGCGCGGATCAGTGCGGCGCAGTCCGAGGCCGGCAGCCCTTACCTGCTCACGGCGATCGCGGCGGCCGTTATCGGCGGCGCAAACCTCATGGGTGGCGAAGGTCGCATCACGGGAACGCTGGTCGGCGCCCTCATCCTGGGCGCGCTGACGAATGGGCTGGTGCTGCTGAATGTGCCGAGCTTCTACGAGCAGATCGTCACTGGCCTCGTCGTCATCATCGCCGTCGCCGTCGATCAGGGCAGCAAGGGCTGGCCGATGCTCAAGCGGGGCGGCCGCGGCGGACGTGACAAGCCGGTACCAGCACCGCTGACCTCCTCGGTCACCGCCGCGGACATCGGGGCAGGAACGACCGCACCGAGCGATCGGGCGAGCGACGCCGACCTGCCGTTGGGTTCCGGAGCGTCCAAGTGAGCTCTCCCGTCGCGACGGGCACGCTCGGATCGGTTCAGGGCCGGCGCGTGCTCGTCACGGGCGGCGACGGCCTGATCGGGCGCGCCGTCGTTCGGCGACTCGTCGAAGCGGATGCGATCGTCGTCTCGCTCGACCGAGGTGGTGACGAGGCGGCAAGCCGAGCAGCCGCGCTCGGTGCAGAGTCGTACGTGTCGGGATCCGTGACGGACGAGGCGTTCGTGCGCTCGGCCATCAGGGGGCAGGATGCCGTGGTTCACCTGGCCGGCATCCCGGGCTTGGGCATCAGCGAGCCGGGTGAGCTCTATGCCGCAAACGCGCTCGGCACCTTCCTCGTGCTCAACGCGGCGGCCGATGCTGGAATGGCGAAGGCGGTCTTCGCATCCAGCATCAACGCCATGGGCCTCCCCCTCAATGCCAGGGGGGTGCTGCCGTCGCGATACCCCTGGGACGAGGACGAGCCCGCCGACATCGGCGACCCCTACTCGCTCTCCAAACAGGCGAACGAGGCCGCCGCGGCCGCCGTCGCCCGATGGTCCGGCATGCAGGTCACGGGGCTGCGGTATCCGCTCGTGCGCGACATCACCGTTGATGACGGGCGCGTGTTCGCCCGTCACATTCGGGCGGCGCTGCGGGATGAGCCCCGGCGCCAGGCGTGCGAGGGCTGGACGTATCTCGACGTCGCTGATGCCGCAGAAGCGACACTCGCTGCACTCACCCACGACACGCCGCCCGCCCCGGGAATACTCGTGGCGGCGCCGCGCACCTACCTGCGGCAGCCGACCGACGAGGCACTCGCCGCTGTCGCGCCCGCGGTGCGACGCGCTCATATCGCAGGCCGGGACGTTCCCGTGCGACTGGACAGGGCGTCGCGCCTGATCGATTTCCAGGCATCGACCTTTCTCGAAGACCTCGATCCGGCTCTGTTGGCCGACGTCTCCGGCTTCGACGACGTTGAGCGACCCGGCGAGATTCTCGCAGCGAAGGGCGCCCGCGCATGAGGGTTCCTGCCGTCTCTGTTCTCGGCCTCGGCCGCATGGGCGAGCCGATCGCACGACGACTGCGCGCATCCGTCGGCGGGCTCATGGTCTGGAACCGGAGCCCAGGACGCGCGGCTGCCGTTCTCGCCGCGGGCGCGGTGCTCGCCTCGACGCCTGCCGATGCGGCCGCCGACGTGACGCTCACGGTGCTCACCGACCTCGTTGACGTCGAGCAGTTGCTCGCCGGCCCCGATGGCCTGCTCGCCGGATGGCGCGCCAACGGCGTCGCCGACCCTGTGCTCGTCGTGCACGGCACCGTGTCGCCGGTGGCTGTGGCGGCTCTCGGCGCCCGGCTCGCCGATGAGGGCGTCGCCGTCGTCGACGCTCCCCTCAGCGGTGGAGTCGCCGGCGCCGAGTCCGGCGCATTGAGTGTGATGGTCGGTGGTGACGTCGAGGCCGTGGAGCGTGCGTGGCCCGTGCTGCGGTTGGTGGGTTCGACCGTCATCCACCTCGGGCCGCTCGGATCGGGTTCCCTCGCCAAGGCGTGCAACCAGGTGGTCGTGGCCGCCACGGTGACCGCGATCTCCGAGGCGTTGGTGCTCGCGGATGCCGCCGGCATCGAACGCGCTGACCTCTTGCGGCTGCTGGATGGTGGACTCGCGTCATCCGAGGTTCTTCGGCAGAAGCGCGACCGTTGGCTCACGGGTGACTTCGAGGGCGGGGGAAGCGCCGTCAACCAGCTGAAGGACCTGCGGTTCGTCGCGGAGGCGTCGTGGTCGCACGGCATGACGTTGCCGCTGGCGACCACGCTGAAGCAGGTCTTCGAACGCGTGGTCGACGACGGCGACGGCGCGCTCGATCACGCGGCCGTCGAGCTCACGCTCGCACGGCACGCTTCCACTCTGGATGCCGCCGCAACCGATTCCACGGCAACCGGCTGAAGGACAGCATGCTCGACGATCTCGACGTGACCGATGCACATCACCACCTATGCGCCCTGAGCCGCGCTTCCTACCCGTGGCTCGAGGGGCCGCGGGTCGAGCGCTACCACGGTGACGACTTTCCACTGCGCAGGGACTACCTCCTCGCGGACTACCGTGCTGACGCCGAGGAGCTCCACCCGCTCGGCGCGCGGCTCACCGGATCGGTGCACGTCGAGAACGGGGCCGCCGATCCCCGGTGGGAGAGTTCGTGGATCGACGGCGTCATCGCCGAGAACCACCTGCCGAGCGTGCAGGTCGTGAAAGTCGACCTGGCGGCGGCGGATGCGCGGCACCAGCTAGCGGCGCACGCCGCCCTGCCCTCGGTGCGTGGGGTCCGCGACATCCTGAACTGGCATGCCGACCCGGTGCTCACGCACCGCGACCGCAACCACCTCATGGAAGATCCGGCCTGGCTGGACGGGTTCTCGGCGTTGGCCGAGCACGGACTCTCCTTCGATCTGCAGGTCTTTCCGCATCAGCTCGCGGAGGCGGCAGCGCTCGCGGCGTCGCATCCTGCCGTGCCAATCACGGTCGATCATGCCGCGATGCCGATCGAGCGCGATGCGGACGCACTGGATCGATGGAAGGTCGAGCTCGGCCGGGTAGCCGCCTGCCCGAACACGACGGTCAAGATCTCGGCACTGGGAACGAACGACCACCACTGGAGCCTCGACAGCATCCGCCGTATCGTGCTCGACACCATCGACGTGTTCGGGCCCTCCCGCAGCATGATCGGGAGCAACTTTCCGGTCGATGGCCTGTACTCGAGCTTCGGGGCGCTCTACGGAGCGTTCGATGCGATCACAGCGCACTTCACGCAGGCAGAACGAGTCGATCTGTTCGGCGGCACGGCTCGCCGGTTCTATCGCATCTGAGTGGTGCGGAACTTCCTCCCGAATCACTCCAGCGAGAACACGAAGTCCCGCACCCGCGCTGCCATGTCATCCGGCACCTCCGCCACGGTGAAGTGCCCGCCCGCGGGAAGGCGGTCGATGACGCGCAGGTCGCGGTAGTGCCGGCGGGCGAGCGATTCGGGATAGGTCGCCTCATGGCGCTGGATGAAGACCGCCGCGGGAACCGAGGTCGGGGGAATCGGGTCGGGAGTGTCTGCGCCCTCGTAGTACGGCCGGAATGACGAGCCGATCGACTGGGTGACCCAGTAGATCATCGCCTCGGTGAGGATGCGCTCGCGCGAGATGCGTCTCTCGACGGCACGCGGGTCGCCCGGCGGGGTATCGCTCCATTCCACGAGCTTCTCCGCGATCCAGGCGAGTAACCCCGCAGGCGAGTCGTTGAGGGCTACTGCGAGCGTGTCGGGCCGCGTCGACTGCACGTGCCCGTACGCGCCCGACGTCTCGTGGAACTCGGCGATGCCGTCGAAGAAGGCGCGCTCGGCGGCATCCGTCAGAGCCGTACGCTCGTCGTGCGTGGGGAAGTGCGCGTGCGTCACGACGATCGCCGCCACCTGCGCGGGATAGCGCGCCGCGATGAGGTCGCTCACGTTCGCCGTGACGTCTTCGCCGTACGTGATGTAGCGCTCATAACCGAGCACCTCGGTCATGAGGCGGTGCATCGTCTCGGCGAGGCGCTTCTCGGTGATCGGGCCGTCGGCGTACGGGGTCGAGAAGGCGAAGCCCGGCAGGCTCGCGACCACGACGTGGAAGTCGGGCAGGCGGTCGGCGAAGTCGAGCTGCAGGGCGAAGGTATGCGGCCAGCCGTGCATGACGAGCAGGGCGGGGGCGTCCTCGCGATCGGAGCGCTGGTGCACGAAGTGCACGGCGGCATCGCCGATCTGCGCGATGAACTGCGGATGCGTGTTGAGCCACGCCTCACGGGCGCGCCAGTCCCACGCGGCCCACGCATCCACGAGCTCGCGGAGGTAGGCGGCCGTCATGCCGGATGCCGGGGTGCGTGGTGAGTCGGGCATCAGGCGCGACCGCGCCAGCCGATGCCGCAGGTCGTCGATCACGTCGTCGGGTACGTGGATCGTGAAGGACTGTGCCGCCACCATGACCCTGACGCTACGCCGCCCCTCCGACACGTGGGTGGCGGCAGCGACTGAACGCCGGGACGCTCTGGCGCTCCTGCCGCATCCCTCCTACAGTCGGGGATGGACACCGCGGATCGAAGGGGAAACCGATGACCACCATCACGACGCCGATCATCGAAGAGCGTGCCGAGCAGCCGTACGTGGGCATCCGGTCCAGCGTGCGGATGGGGGAGATCGCCGGCACCATTCCCCCGCTCATGGGAGAGGTCTTCGCGTTCCTCGCCGAACGCGGCATCGAGCCCACGGACGCCCCGTTCTGGCGCTACCTCGTGATCGACATGGCGCGGGAACTCGTGATCGACGTGGGAGTACCGGTCGCTACGGCGGCGCAGGGTGAGGGGCGGATCATCGCGGACGTGCTGCCCGCCGGGCGTTACGCGACCACCGAATGGCGCGGCAGCTACGACGGGCTGATGGATGCCACGGGCCAGCTGCTCGCCTGGGGCGACAGCCAGGGCGTGAGCTGGGACAAGCAGCCCGACGGCGACACCGGAGAGGCCTGGGCCGGTCGCATCGAGGTCTATTTCACGGACCCCGATGAACTGCCCGACCCGAATGACTGGGTGACGCAGCTCGCGTTCAAGCTCGCCGACTAGGTACCGGAGCTCGCCGAACAGGTTCCGGATGCGGTCGGATTGTTCTCGAATCGTGGCACGGCGGTCGCGTAATCGGCCGCGATCAGCCGCTAGCGTCTGCGCTGTGCCCTCACGGGTCTATCGTTCGAGCGCGATCTGGAGTCGATCATGAAGCTGCGCCACCTGCTCATGCCGCTGTGCGCGACCGCTGTGGCTGTCGCGCTGTCTGGGTGCTCCGGCGCGCCGAGCCCGGCGAGCACGGAGGACCAGCCGGGCGGTGCCGAAGGGGGCCGACCGACTCCCGCCAACATCGCGGACCCGATCGCGTTCCAGCCGCTCGCGGGCGTCACGGGCATCGTCGTGCGACCCGACCACCTCGACCTCAACGATCACGACGGAGCGACGGTTCTGCAGCTGCCGTATGACACGGATGCCGCTCGGTTCGTCGCCGTGCTCACGGCCGTTCTCGGGGCGGAACCCACTGTGACCGAGCACGAGGGGGGCATGGAATCGTGGCCGACCACCCGGTACGACTGGGAGGGCGTGCAGGTACTCGACGACCATGAGGAGAAGGGTCCGATCGACCTCAACCTGAACATCCGGTTCAGTCGGCCGGCCGTCGGCGATGACGTCGTCGTCTCGACGATCCAGGGCTTTCAGGCCGGAGACGACCCAGAGGAGTTCGCCGACGAACTCGGCGAGGACTGGGACGACGATGTCGTGCTCTTCGCCGCAGAAACCGGCCCCGAGGTGGCCCCTCGGGAGTTCGACGACTACCCGAACGCGTGGTCGGTGACCGTGACGGACTCGGACGACGCCCCGGCCGACGCCGACTACGCGAGCGCCATCTTCGCGCCGTGGAACTTCGGCGTCGGGCACGTCTGACTCGGGCAGGTGAGGACTGACCTTCCGTTGGCGGTCGAACTCCGCGACGAGCGGTACGACTAGCTCCCGGATGCCGCGGTCGGGCCGCTCCCGCCCGACGCGGCGGTACCGCCACCGGCGCAGAGGTGCCCGCGCACCCAGTCGGCGGCATCCGTCTGCGCGAGCTCGCCTGAGAGCACCAGCCGGGAGAACTCGATGGCGTCCTCCGTCAGCCGGCCGTCGGCCGTGTCGGGGGCATCGCGTCCCACGTGGATCGACGCCCAGCGCGTGAGCCGGCCGCCGAGCCGGGAGGTCACGGCGACCATGCCCGCGAAGTGGCGCGCCTGACCGGAGGTGTCGTCGTCGACGCGTCGACGAAAGCCGCGACCCTTCAGCAGGTTGCGGCCGCCGGTCGCCGCGTCGGGCACCCAGAGGATGCCGCGCCGTACGCCGGCTGCCCGGCCGAGCTCCTTGAGGAATCTGCGATCGGAGTGCCCGCGCTGCGCAAGGCGCTCGATGGACTCGGCTAGGGCGGTACAGGCATCCATCCGTTCAGCCTATGTGGGACCCACGACCGGGATGCCGTACGCTTCCGCTGCGTTCGCCATGCGGGAATCGTAGGTGAGCACGCCCTCGAGGTCGTCGCCGAGCTCAAGGGCGGAAGCAAGGTGGATGGCATCCCGAGTTCGCAGGGTCGCGGGCGCGAGTCGGCCGGCTGCGTCGAAGGTGTCACGAGCGGGGGAGACAAGGGAGACGCTCTCGAGCACGACACGCGCCTGCGTGGCGAGCCCCGGCGCGCCCCGACGCACCGCCCGCATGAGTTCCGTGCGGGTCAGGTCGCTCGTGATCAGGATGCGAGGAGAGGCGACCAGCCATCGCCGAAGCGCAGCAGACTCCGTCTCGGTGACGAGAAGCTTCACAAGAGCGGACGTGTCGACGTACCAGGCCACTACACGTCCTCTTCGTCCCTCATCTGCGCAAGCACTGCAGAGAGAGGGCTGCCGGTGGCCGCAGGAGGAAGCTCGGTGAGGTCCCGAAGGGGGGCGCGAAGACGGCCCGCAGTCTCCAGTTCGGCCAGCCGAGACCTGCCGATCGGGCTCAACCGAGCGACCGGGCGACCGCGATCCGTGATGGTCAGGTTCGCGCCCGCCTCGGCTCGAGCAACAACGGCGGATGCGTTCTGCTTGAGAGAGCGTATGCCGACGCTCTCGGTAGCTTCGGCGGCATCGTCGGAGGATTCGGCCATGTTCTACATAGTAGAACATCGACTGATTCGTCGGAAAGGGCCAACCCGAACTGCGGACGCTGGCCGGATGCTGCGCGTGACGCGAAAACGGCCACCGCCAGCGCGAGGCTGTCGGTGGCCGGTGCCATCGCCGGTCAAGGGATGCCCGGCGAGGGCGGATGCCGCTGGGTCAGCGGGCGACGCCGCGGCGACGCGTGACGGCGACGTAGATGGCGAGCACGATGATCGCGCCGATGATGGAGCCGATGATGCCGGCGGGCTGGAAGAAGCCGTCCATCGGGTCGTGCTGGAAGATCAGGAATCCGAGGAATCCGCCGACGAACGATCCGATGATCCCCAGCAGGATCGTCATGAGAATGCCCATCTCCTGCTTGCCGGGAATGACGGCGCGGGCGATGAAACCGGCGATCAGGCCGATGATGATGATGCTGATGATGAGACCGATCATGGCCTTCTCCTTTGTTCAGCGGACGCGGTGCGCCCGACCGGGTGGCGCCGTCGGCGCATCCGGATTCGGTTGGGGAGTTCCCACTTCACCACCCCTGCGGGTGTGCCGTCACACCCCTGGGGGTGTAATCCTGAATCCATGCCCTCTCCTCGTGCGACCCGAGCCGTGACGGTCGCGCTGATCGATGACTACGACATCGTGCTCACCGGTCTGGCGCACCTGTTCGACAACTACCGCGACCGCGTCGTCGTGGCCGAGATCGACGCGCGCACCGCGATGGAGGATCCGGTGGACGTCGTGCTGTACGACTCGTTCGCCCAGCCGGAGTCGGACCACGACGAGATCGCCGGGCTGGTGGCCAATCCGCGGGCGCGGCATGTCGTGGTCTACACCTGGAACTTCCATCCCGACCTCATCGAGTCTGCTCGGCAGCTGGGCGTGCACGGGTACCTGTCGAAGACGCTCACCGCGGCAGAGCTCGTCGCCGCCATCGAGGCGGTGAACGCGGGCGAGATGGTGTTCAGCGACCCCGGCCGCCGCGCCCCGAGCGCACCCGGCCTCGACTGGCCGGGACGCCTCGAGGGCATCACCGATCGCGAGTCCGAGATCCTCGCGCTCATCACCCAGGGCAAGAGCAATGCGGATGTCGCCCGCCTCACTTACCTCAGCCCCAACACGGTGAAGTCCTACATCCGCTCGGTCTACCGCAAGATCGGGGTTACCACGCGCACGCAGGCGGTGCTCTACGGCGTCAGCCACGGCTTCGCCCCAGATACCCGCCGCATCGAGCACTGGCTGGGAGGGCCGTGACCCTCGTGCGCATTGGCACGAGCGGCGCCGGCAGGATGCCGCTGACGCGGTAGACGCGCTCGCCGCGGTCTTACTTGTAGAAGATCGAGACGCCGCCATGGTGCGAGCACGCCCCCTGGTGGTGCTCGGCGAAGGAATAGGTGCCGTCATTGCAGAGCGCGGTCGCGCCACCGCCGTCGGGAACAGCGGGAGCGGGTGCCGGCGCAGGAGCCGGAACCGGCGCAGGATCGGGAACCGGCGCAGGTGCGGGGACGGGCGCAGGTGCAGGAGCCGGCGCCGGGGCAGGCGCCGGCGCCGGAGGGACGGTGGGAGCGGGGGCCGGCAGGGCGAACGGAGAGGTGACCGCCTTCTGATCCGGGCACGTCGCGAGCACCCGCGTCATCGCATCTTGCTCGGCTGCCGTGACCCAGAGCCCGTACCTCGCCTTGACGGAGACCTGATGGGCGACGTACTCGCACCGGAACGACTTCGACGGTGGCAGCCAGGTCGCGGCATCCCCGTCGCTCTTCTTGGCGTTCGTCGGTCCGTCGACGGCGAAGAGGTTCATCGGGTCGTTCGCAAGCGAGATGCGCTGCGCCTGGCTGAGCTGCTGCGCGCCGGTCTCCCACGCGTTCATGAGCGCGACGACATGGTCGATCTGCACCGCCGTCGACGTGGTGTTGCCGCGCACGAACGCGATCGTGGTGCCGGTGTACGGGTCGTGCAGCGTGCCGCTCAGAACCCTGCATCCTGCAGGGCGGTCGATGTCGGCCAGGTCGCGGGCCAGCACGTCGTTGCGGGTGTCGCATCCGTTTCGATCCACGTCGAGCCAGGCGATGCCGAAGTCGTCGGTGCGGTCGTACCCCGTCTTCGGCGCGCGGCCCTTGACCGGAAGGGTGGCGAGAAGGCTCAGCGCGGACCGGTTGCTCGTCGCGGCGTCGTTCTCGATGACGACGGATGCCGCATCACTCGCCGCCTGCACCGTCGACGGATCGAGCTCCGGGTCGGCGGTCGGAGTGGGCGTGGGTGTGGCTGTCGATGGTGCGGTGACAGAAGCCGTCGGTGTCGGCGTCGAGGCGGCGTCGGGACTCGCTGACGTCGATGGGCCGACGAGCGCGGAGCCCACGATCACCGCGACGACAGCGGCGCCCGACGCGATGGCGCCCGCCTTTCGAGAGGCCAGCATCGCCCAGCTGCGCCGGCCGGTGATCGCCACGTAGATGCCCGTCAGCAGTGCGGCGAGTCCGACGACGATCAGCACGCCGCCGATCCCACTCGTGAATGCCGACACGACGACGAACGGCGCGAGAAGCGCTGGAACGACCCAGAAGGAGCGAGGGATGCGTCGCTTCGACGATCGCCCCGCCGAAGCGGTGACGCGGGGCTTCAGCGTGGGCATCGACGCGTTCCTTCCTTCATGACTGCTCACAGAGTAAGGATGCCGCGGCGCCTCCGTCGGCAGCGCAACGGCCCCCAGAAAGGAAGGCACGCGAGGGGGTGCTCGTTTGCTCGGTGGCCGTGACGGCATCCGTGCCGAGGCGTAGCGTGGCATCAGGCCGGACACCGTGACGAGACCGGCCGTTTCGCCACGATCCGACCTGTCATCACCCCGACAGGAAAGGACATCATGGCTACCTACGACGTGGCAGACCGTTCGGCGATCGTCACGGGAGCGGGCAGCGGCATCGGCCGCAGCGTCGCCCTCACCCTCGCGGCCAGCGGAGCCGCCGTTCTCGTGAACGATCTGAACGCCGAGTCTGCCGAGCGCGTGGTGCGCGAGATCACGGATGCAGGGGGGCGAGCAGCCGCATCCGTCGGCGATGTGACCGACCAGGGCTGGGTCGAGTCATCGATCGGCGCGGCGAACGACCTGGCGCCGCTGCGTATCGCCGTGAACAACGCCGGCATCGGCGGAGCGTCGGCGCTCACCGGCGACTACCCGCTGGACTCGTGGGCGCGGGTGATCGACATCAACCTGAGCTCGCTGTTCTACGGAATGCGCGCGCAGCTGCCGGCGATCGTGGCCAACGGTGGGGGATCGATCGTGAACGTCGCATCGATCCTCGGAAGTGTCGGCTTCGCGAACTCGGTCGCATACGTAACGGCCAAGCACGGCGTTCTCGGACTGACGAAGAACGCGGCGATCGAGTACGCGGCCCAGGGCGTGCGCGTGAACTCGGTCGGGCCCGGCTTCATCAAGACCCCGCTGATCGACGCGAACCTCGACGCCGATGCCCAGGCCTACCTGGTGGGCCTGCACCCGCTCGGGCGTCTGGGTGAGGCGGACGAGGTGGCCGCGCTGGTCGCGTTCCTCGCGAGCGATGCCGCGAGCTTCATCACGGGCAGCTATCACCTCGTCGACGGAGGGTACACCGCGCGGTAGCGGCACGCGCCACCCGGCATCCCACACGGGCCGACTTGCCACTTCTTGCGGCTTCGGGCGCCTCGGAACCCGCAAGAAGTGGCAAGTCGACCCGCTCGTATTGCACTGGCGCGCGCGGCGCGCAAGCCCGGTGCGGGACTGCCGCCGCGGCCACAGACTGGCGGCATCCGCCTCACCGGCGGCGACGGATGGAGATTCTCATGGCAGATCTGGGTGGCCTCGGCGATAAGGCGAAGGACTTCGCGAACAGCGACCAGGGCGAGAAGGCCAGCGACTCGGCGCTCGACAAGGCCGGCGACGCCGCCGACTCGGCGACCGGCGGCAAGTTCAGCGACAAGATCGACGCCGGCGAGAAGGCGGCCGACGACAAGGTCGGCGAGTAGCAGCGCCCACTGTGCGGGATGCGCCGGGCCTCCGGGCGCGGCGCATCCCCTGTGGGTGCATTCCGTGGATGGGCCCCGACTGCAGACGTGCAGGACCGGGCAGGCTCAGACGCCTTGCAGGAGGCGGTCGGCGGCCACCGTCGCGCCGCGCCTCAGGAAGGCGCGGCCCTCATCGCGTGCGGCATTCTCGGGGGCAGGACATACTCGGGAGATGGTGCAACGTCGGTTCGACAGGGTTACCCACGCTGGGGAGTCCGTGACCGTTCAACAGGGCTCCGTCGAAGCAGGCGGGCGACGACCGGGCAAGCCACTCGCCAGCGGAGCCCGGATGTTCTGGGCATACACCCTGCACACGGTCGGAGCCATCTTTGGAGCGTGTGCGGCCGGCTACACCCTCTGGCAGGTTCCGCAGATGATCGCCAGCCATACCGCGTTCATCGACGCGGGCCAGGACTACAGCGCCCGGGTGAGCCTGGCATGGGACGAGTCGTTTCTGTTGGTCGCCGTCGCGGCAGCGGCGTTCGGCGTGCTGATCGCAGGGTCCGGCCTGCCGGTGCTGCGTGGTTACCGTCGCAGCCCGATCGCCTACCTCCTGGTGGGCGTGGCCATCGCGGGAGTCGTCGTATCGGCGATCGGGTACTCCCTCCTGCAGAGCGAGAACGTCGGCTCCTGATCGCCGGCACCCGCGCGAACGGGTTCCTACTCCCGGCTCAGTTTCCGGATGCTTCGGTCAAGCTTCGGGAATGACCATCGCGAAGCGCTCCTCGCGCGCTTCGTCGGGGTCGGGTCCGCTGCGAACGCCCGTGTCGAGCGCGTCGATGCTCGCCAGCTCGTCGGCGCTCAACTCGAAGTCGAACACGTCGAAGTTCTCGGCGATGCGCTTCGGATTCACCGACTTCGGGATAGCGGAGCGGCCCTGCTGCAGGTGCCAGCGCAGCATCACCTGGGCCGGCGACTTCGCATGCGCCTGCGCGATGGCGGCGATCGTCGGGTCGTCCATCACGCTCTTGCGGTCTTCGCCCCAACCGGGATAGAAGGTGATGCCGCCGATCGGGGACCAGGCCTGCGTGAGGATGCCGCTGGCAGCATCCGCTCGCTGCACGTCGGGCTGGCTGAAGTAGGGGTGCAACTCGATCTGGTTGACGGCGGGAACGACCTCCGTCTCGGCGAGCAGTCGCTCGAGGTGGTGGGGCATGAAGTTGCTGACGCCGATGGCGCGCACCCGGCCGTCACGGAGCAGCCGCTCGAGCGCCGTGTAGGCGGCGATCGTGTTGTCGAAGCGATCGGGCGCGGGCTGGTGCAGGATGAGCAAGTCGAGCGTCTCGACCCCGAGCTTGCCGGTGGCCTTCTCCCACGCGTGCAGGGTCTCGTCGTACCCGTAGTCGCTCACCCAGACCTTCGTCTCGATGAACACCTCGGAGCGATCGAGCCCCGAGCGGCGGATGCCTTCGCCGACCCCCCGCTCGTTGCCGTAGGCGGCCGCCGTGTCGATGTGGCGGTATCCGGTGGCGAGAGCGGCCTGCACCGCCGCGGTGGTCTCTTCGGGTGGGGACTGGAAGACGCCGAGTCCGAGAGCGGGCATCGTGATGCCGTTGTTGAGTGTGAGTTCCATGACCATGTCGTCAACGCTAGGCGCGGGTGTCTCTACGGTCGAGGGGGCTGGATGGAAGGCCGAGGGGGTGTAAGG
The DNA here is from genome assembly GCF_037404875.1 of Rathayibacter sp. YIM 133350. Lineage (NCBI taxonomy): Bacteria > Bacillati > Actinomycetota > Actinomycetes > Micrococcales > Microbacteriaceae > Rathayibacter > Rathayibacter sp. YIM 133350. The sequence goes on along the minus strand of NZ_JBBELO010000027.1, from coordinate 100,615 downwards.
GCGCCGGCCCGGAACCGTCAGCTGCGCTCGGGGTTCGCCCCTGACTGCACAGAGCGAGGCGGATGCGTCAGGTGGTCTTGCGGCGGCGTGGCGCCGCCGAGCGCGGGGGTGCGGAGCGCATGTGGTCGCGCAGTCGGCCCAGCACATCCGCGAGGGCATCGACATCCGCGGAGGTCAAGGGCGCCAGCAGCAGGTCGTGGAGCACGGCGATGTGCCCGGCCAGAACCTTGGCCAGCAGGTCCCTGCCCTCCTGCGTGATGGTGACGGTCGTGCTGCGCTCGTCGTCGAGGGAAGGGGCGCGCGTGACCAGTCCGCGCTGCTCGAGCAGTTGCGCCTGGTAGGTGAGACCGCTGCGAGAGTAGACCACGCCGTCGGCGAGATCCGTCATGCGGTGGCTGCCCGAGTGAGCGTTGCCCAGACGCCCCAGAAGCTGGAACTGCACGTAGCTGAGGTCGCCGGCGTCGCGCAGTTGCTGCTCGACGGCATGCCGCAAGAGGCTGCTCACCTCGATGAGCGAGAAATAGGCGTCCAGCTCCGTCGGGCTGAGGTCGCGCGGTGAGGAGGCCATGCCGCGAGCCTATCCGTTACTACGAACTCAAAACACTTGCTACGAACTCGAAGCAGTGTTACCGTGCTCCTGATGCTTCACATTCGAAGCATCAGGAGGAGGAAGATCATGAAGGCAGTACGTTTCCACGAGTTCGGCAGCCCCGACGTTCTGCAGTACGAGAACGCGCCGCAGCCCGTCGCGGGGGAGGGTCAGGTTCTTATCCGTGTGGCCGGCTCGGCCTACAACCCGGCCGACGCAGGCATCCGAGCAGGCTCCCTGCCCTTCGGAGTGACCCTGCCGCACGTTCCCGGGTACGACGTGTCGGGCAGGATCGAGGCGGTCGGCGATGATGTCTCGGCCTTCCAGCCCGGCGATGCCGTGATCGGGTTCCTGCCGATGGGTGAAGACGGATCCGCGGCCGAGTACGTCGTAGCCCCTGCGGACGCGCTCGCCATCGCCCCGGCGAGCATCCCGCTGGCCGACGCTGCCGCTCTGCCATCGGTCGCGCTGACGGCATGGCAGGCGCTGTTCGACGTTGCCGCGCTCGAGGCCGGCCAGCGGCTGCTCATCACGGGTGCGGGCGGGGCGGTCGGGGCATACGCCGTTCAGCTCGCCGCGCGGGCGGGAGCCCACGTGATCGCGACTGCGAGCCCGCGCAGCCGGGAGACCGTGCAGGCGGCCGGTGCGTCGCAGGTCATCGACCACACGAATGCCAGCGTTCTCGATGCGGTGACGGAGCCCGTCGACGTGCTGCTGAACCTGGCGCCGCTCAGCCCCGAGGAATTCGCCGAGCTCGTCGCCGTGGTGCGCGACGGCGGCATCGTCGTGGCCACGACCGCGTGGATGACGACGCCCGGCGACGAGGAGCGCGGCGTGCGAACGGCCGATGTGTTCGCGCGACCCGACGTCGACGAGCTGACCCGGCTGGTCTCCCTCGTCGACAGCGGTGAACTCACCGTCGAGGTCGCTGAGCGGGTCTCGCTGAACGGCCTTGCCGCCATCCACGCACGGGCAGCGGCCGGCGAGGTCGTCGGCAAGGTGATCGCCGTTCCGGATGCCGCCTGAGCAATCAACCCGCGAGGAGCCCCTGCGACCGGGGCATACGACTGAGGGATGCGTCGCCCGATGGGGCCGCGCATCCCTCAGCCGTGTGAGATCAGGAGCCGTGCGGCCTCAGCCGAACGTGCGATGCAACCAGCCGGCGACGGGCCGCTGCTGTTCGCCCTGCTGGGCGGCGAGCACGATGAGCACGCCGGTGACTGCCGGCAGCACCCACTGTGCGACCTTCTGCTTGCGTTGTGCGGCCGCGAGCTGCTTCGAGGTGCCGCTTCCGGGCTCGGTCACGCCTTCGGCATCCTCGTCGAAGTGCTTGGCGATGGTGCCGCCGAGAATCGCGGAGTAGAGGGTCGCGGCGCCGGCCACCCCGGTGAGCGCGAGCTTCACCGCGGTGTTGATCTGCGTGCCCTCATCGTTGACGAGGCGAGCCTTGTTTCCGAGGATCAGGCCGACGCCTCCGACGCCGTGGGCCGCGAGGGCCGCCAGTTGCACGGGAGCCCAGCGCCCCCATCCGATGGACGAGATCTTGAGCTTCTGGCTCGCCGGCTCGGCTTGGGCGGCCGCGCCGTTGAGGCCGACGGCACCCATGAGGGATCCGCCGAACCACGCCGCGAGGCCGAGGTCGTGCAGGGAGCGTACGAGCGTGTTGCGTTCCGACATGGGTGTCTCCGATCGAGGTGGTCCGCTCAGGCTACGTACGGCAGCGCCACCCGCATCATGGGCTTGACATCCCTGGGCGAGGGGAGCCGGATGGGCGAGGCGTCACCGACCGCGTCGACGGAGGCGCCGCATCCGCCCGTGGCCGGAGGGTTGTCGCGCGAGTGTGGCGGATGCGAGCGGCCGGCGGCAGCCGGGGGTTACAGCAGCGACTTCGCGTCGGAGAGGCCCTGCTCGACAGTGGAGAACCGCGGCTCCCACGCCAGCTCGTCCCGTGCGCGCTGCGCCGAGACCTGCAGGTCGATTCGCGTCATGAACTCGCCCGCGTACGGTGCCGCGGCGCGCAGCACCCCGACCGGCACGCGCAGTGGTGCCGGCAGGCGCAGCACGCGCGAGGCCGTCTCGACGTACTCGCGCCAGCTCACGCGCTCCTCGGATGCGGTGTTGTAGGCAGTACCGGCCCGGCCCCGGTCGAGGGCGGCGACAGCTGCGGAGGCGGCGTCGGCGTGGTGCACGAAGGGAATGGCGCCGTCCCACGACGTCACGGGCAGCATCCGTCGACGCAGGCTCGTGGCGACCGTGCGCACGTCCTCGCCGTAGAAGATGCCGTAGCGCAGTGCGATGCCCTCGAGACCGGATGCCGTGAAGACCTGCTGCTCGGCCGAGACGAGCGCCGCGAACGTCGGGTCGGCGCCCGTGCCCTCGGGAACGCCGAAGGGCACGCTCTCGTCGACGGGCGCGGGGTGGTGGCTGCGGAAGCCGTAGCCGAGCACGATCGACTGGGTGATCATCCGGGTGGCACCGACGAGGTGGGCGGACTCGATGAGGTGCGCGGTGCCTTTCTCGCGAAGCACGTTGGTCGCCGTCATCGATCCGTAGAACAGGGGCGGTTTGCTGAGCGCGGTGAGCTGATGCATGACCGCGTCGGCTCGCTGGCCGGTGAGGCTCGCGAGCAGCGCATCACGGTCGAGCACGTCGGCGACGACGGCATCCGCTCCCATGCTCCGCAGCCGCTCGGCCCGCTCGGGGCTGCGGGTGATGCCGAGCACCCCGTGGCCCGCGGCGAGCAGCTGCGGCGCGAGCTGTCGGCCCAGGGCGCCGGATGCGCCGGCGAGCAGCACTCTCATGAGGATCCCTTCACGCGCGTGGCACGGGCGGCGGAGATGCGGTCACAATGCCTGACGCGCTCTTCGCGCGTGCCGCGAATGCCGGGCTCGCCGCAATCGCCGCGAGCATCGAACGGTCGCGGGGTCGCGCCGATCACCAGGTCGCCGGATGCCACGCTCCCAACGTAGGCGCTGTCTCATCGCGCGCAACAGTGCTCGCGGGATATCGCGACGAGGGGCGACGCTCATGCGGTCGCGGTTCGTGGTCGGCTCTCGTACGGCGTCGCCGACTCCTCCACAGCCCCGGCGACCTCGCACAGGACATCCCCGTGCTGTTGGACGAGCGGCGGGCGGTCGTAGCGTTTGGGCACGACCCGAGGGAGCATCCGATGGAAGAAGAATCCGCGCAAACCATAGCCTGGCTCGACCAGGAAGACGAGCGTACCGCCCAGATCATCCGCAAGCATGGCGTCTTCATCCAGTACGTCTCGGGAGACATTGCCAAGTCGAGGCCCTCGTTCGCGTACACGACCGGCCTGTTCGGCATCGGCCACCCCGAGTTGCTCGTGTTCCACGTGCCGACTGCCGTCGCCAGTGGATTGCTGAACGACGTCGCGGGGCGCGTGCGGGCCGGCCGTGACCTCGTGCCGGGGGAGGTGCTCGAATTCGATGAGTGGGCGCACCGCGTCACGGTCGAGGAGGTGCCCAACCCGGCAGAGATCGTGTTCGCGGCCAACCGATTCGCTGATCGCCCTGACGAACTGTCCGTGCCGGTGTACCAGCTCACGTACGACGACCTCAACGGGCGGTTTCCGTGGGAGTCGGGCTATCTCAATCCCGAGTGGTACCAACCGCGGCCGGGCACGTTCCGCGCGTGACGGGGCCGGGAAACCGCAGCCGCAGTTCGGGAAGCAGTTCGGACGGCCGACGGATGACTATTTCAAGGGTCGTCCGACGACGGCGCTGATGATGCGCGCGATCGCCCAGCCGACCGCGCTCAGCAACGGTGCGCTCACAATGATGATGGCGACGGGATTCGGCCGGAACTTCACCCCGTTCGGACCGCCGACGTAGGCGCCGATCGGCAGCACGTAACCCCCACCCCCGCCTCCGCTGCCTTCGCCCTGGCCCTCCGGTGCCGAGCCGTGTTCAGGGAATTCGCCGGAGCCTGCGCCCCCGCCGAAGCCGAAGATGATCAATGCCGCCGGTACGACCTCCTGGCCGGCCACCGTGATGCCCGGGCCGAACGCCATCTTGGTTCCCCATGACGGAACGGACTCCGCCAGGTCGTGCAGGGGGTTTGCGGGCTTGAAGCTCTCTGGCATTTCGACTCCAATCGCCAGCCGTCGCAGCTCGATCAGGGAGGTCAGGCGCACCAGTGCGCGAGACGCTGACACCCACGATAGAGCCCAGCGCTCATCGCGAACAGAGGCGAAACGAAACTCAGGCCACGACCGACAGTTCGACCCGGGCTTGCCTGAAGAAGGGCATGCGGCCCTAGGCTGACGGCGTGAGCGAGGCATCGCAGGTCGAAGCGCCCGGTGGGCGACGCGTGCATTGGCTCGAGTTGTTCTTCGACCTCGTCATGGTCGCCTACATCGGTCAGGTCGCCCAAGTGATGCACGGCGATCCGGGGTGGGGCGACGCTCTCATCTTCTTCGTGCTCTGGGCGCCGGCGTGGTGGGCGTGGGTGAACATGACCCTCACCCTCAACCTGTTCGGGGCGCGTGTCTCAGGGGCGCTCTGGGCCGCCGTCACGGTCGGGATGCTCGCCGTCGGCGTCATGGCGGCCGCGGTGCCCGAGGCCCTCACCGAGAGGGCATGGGCGTTCGCGGTGGGGAACGCCACCCTCCGGCTGATCTGGATGGTGCCGTGGGCGGTGAAGAGGCGCACCATCGGGATGCCGTGGTGGCGCCCGATCGCGTACAGCGGACTCCCCGCCGCGCTCTGGCTCGTCTCCGCGGTCGTTCCGCAGCCCGCGCAATACGTGCTGTGGGCGGTCGCGATCGCCGTCGAGGTGGTGCTGCTGGCGTCGCTCGGGAGTCAGGCGAGGTGGTTGCAGCGCTCCCTCGACGTCGATCACCTGCTCGAACGGGTGAGCCTGCTTATCGTCATCGTCTTCGGGGAGTCGATCCTTGCGACGATCGCGGAGCTCGACGCGCACTGGTCGCTTGAATCAGGCGTGACGGCGGTTCTCGCCTTCCTCGCCATCTCGCTGCTCGCCTGGGTGTTCTTCCACTACGCATCCGGTTCTGCGGAATCCGGCCTGCGCCGGCTCCAGTCGGCCGGCCGCATCGGGGCGCTGCGCGACGCGGTGATGTATCTGCCCTTCGTGCTCATCTCGGGCATCGCCCTGTTCGCGAGCGGACTCGGCTCGGCGGTCGCCGAAGCCGGACACCGCCTCGCTCCCGGTGCGGCAGTCTGCATCGCAGCCGGAATCGTGCTGTTCTATCTCGCGAGCATCGGCGAGTCCGTGCGCTACGGGGTTCCCTGGCGTGAGGTCGCGACGTGGGGGATCGCCGGCATCGTGCTTCCCTGGGCGATCGTGCCCCTTGCCCGCGTGGTGCATGCGGAGGTCGTACTCGCCGCCGTCGTCGTGCTTCTCGCGGTGATGATCGCCCTCGCCGAGGCGAATGTCCGTCGCATGGCCGCCGCTCGAGAAGGTGCGACTTCCGCGGCATGAGGGGAGCGCATCCGCAGCGCCCGCCGTCGCCGTCGCCGTCCGCGGAGCCGGCTCAGCCGACGGCGGCGGGCGCGACGTTGAAGTTGTCGCGGAAGAGGTTGCCCGGGTCGACCTGGGCCTTGAGCGCCCGCAGCCGCTCGAGGGATCCGTTGGGAAAGGCCTCGACGAGCCGGGCTTCCGAGGTGTCCGTCTCGAAGCTGAGGTAGAGCCCCGAGAAGTGCGGCTCGAGTTCGGCCCACGCTCGATTGATCCGTTCGCGGTCTTGCCCGATCGCGACGACCGAGAAGTTGGCGTCGCGCCCGGCGAAGGCCGTCGCATCCGCCGGCACGTCGCCGACAGCGCCGCCGAGTGCGCGGATCTGGAAGAAGTAGACCGCGCCGCTCGCCATCAGCCGCGCGGCCGCAGCCGCGAACTCGGGTGTGATCGATCGCAACAGTCCGGATCGGGCGGCCGGGTCGCCCTGGCCGTCGTGCGGGTCGGTGCTCGCGTTGGCCATGACCGCTGCGTAGGGGAGGATACGCGCGTCGGACTGCACGAGTTGCCCGGTGTCGGCGAACGGCTGCAGGCGCGCGAGCACGGTCTCGGGGTCGTCGGAGTCGACGGCCACCATCACCTGCGCGAGCGCCGCTCCGCCCGGTCGAGGCGCGCCCATGAGCATGAACGACGTCGTGTCGCGCGGCGCCCGTTCCAGAGCGGTGCCCCAGTCAACGAGGAACTCCGCCGTGTCATCGACCTGGATGCCGAGGGTCGCGAACCCGATATCGCCCACCTCGTCGACCTCGAACTCGAACGCGACGACGACCCCGAGGTTGCCTCCGGCACCACGGATGCCCCAGAACAGCTCAGCGTTCTCGTCGACGGATGCGCGCACGAGCGAGCCGTCGGCCGTCACGACCTCGGCGGCACGCAGGTGATCGATCGTGAGGCCGTGCTCGCGCACGAGCCAACCGACCCCGCCCGCCGTCGCGAGCCCACCGACGCCGACGCCGCCGTAGTCGCCCGACGAGAGCGCCCAGCCGTGCGGCTGCAGGGCGGCCGCCACGTCCATCCAGCGCGCACCGGGGCCGATGCGCACCAAGCGGCGCTGCTCGTCGAGCACGGTGATCTCGTTGAGGGCTCCCACGTCGATCACGACGCCGCCGTCGTTCGTGGAGCGTCCGCTGATGCCGTGTCCGCCGCTGCGCACCGACAGCGGCACGTGAGTGTGCGCGCGTGCGTAGGCCACGGCATCCGTCACCTCGGCGACCGTCGCCGGCCGCAGCACGAGCCCCGGCTCGCCCCCGCGCATGTAGGTGGAGCGCACCGTCGCGTACGCCCGGTCGCCCGGTTCGATGGCGGATGCGGCGAGCGAGGCCGGCACGGCGTCGTAGTCGATGCCGCTGCGGCGCCGGGCGAGTGCGGCGTTCGACCGGGTCGGCGCGGCGGACGTTCCGCGCCGGGCGCGTTCGGAGGCAACCTCGGCGCGCACGACCGGGATGACCTCGTCGGCGAACACCTGCAGGGCGCGCGGGTCATCGCCCATGAGAATGAAGGTCGACACGCCCTCGTCGAGGGCGAATCCGGTGAGCTGGTCGACCATGCGCTCCGGTTCGGTGAGACCACCGATGTTGAGCAGGCGCCGGATCTCGCTGGGTGCGCGGCCTGCGGCATCCGCGGCATCGTCGATGGTCGCGTTTCCACGGGCGAGGTCGCCGGGCTGCAGGTAGGGGAGCGATGGCAGCCAGCCGTCGGCCTTGCGGCCGATGAGGCGCAGCATGCGGGGCTTGAGCGCGCCGAGCCAGATGGCCACGTCGTGAGCGGGCGCGGGCCCGCGCTTGGCGCCGTGCACGTGATGGAAGCGGCCGTCGACGCGCAGCGGAGCGCGCTCGCCGGTGTTCCAGATGCCGCGGATGATGTCGATGGCCTCGCTCAGCGCGTCGACGCCCTGACCCGCAGTGAGCTTGGTCTGGCCCATCGCCTCGATCGCGTCCCAGAAGCCGCCCGCGCCCAGACCGAGCTCGATGCGCCCGCCGGTGAGCAGGTCGAGGCTCGCCACCGACCGCGCGAGCACTGCGGGCTGGCGCAGCGGCAGGTTGAGCACGTTGCCCGAGAGACGGATGCGCTCGGTCGCCGCGCCGACGTAGGAGAGCAGCGTCCACGTGTCGAGGAACGCGGGCTGGTACGGGTGGTCCTGAAAGGTCGCGAGGTCGTAGCCGAGGCGCTCGCTCAGTTGCGCGAGCGCGACGGGCGCCTCGGGCGACGCGCTGGTCGGCGTGATGAACGTTCCGAATTGGAGGGCGTGACCATAGTCGGGCATGCCTTGAGTCTGCTCTGCGTGGGGCGCCCGCTGCAAACGCGGAGTGAGTGGCTTACGATGGGTAAGTGACCACGACTCCGACCACCTCGCTGCGCGGCTTCACCCGCATCTCCGACGACCAGTGCGGCCGGTTCACCTCGGCGGTCGAGCTCGTCGGCCGCCGCTGGAGCTCCGGCATCCTGCTGGCTATCGCCCGCGGCGCCACCCGGTTCTCCCAGATCGCGGGCAGTGTCACCGGCCTCTCCGATCGGATGCTGGCGCAGCGCCTGCGCGAACTCGAGACCGCCCAGCTCATCGAGCGCGAGGTCATCCCGTCGACGCCCGTTCAGGTGCGCTACCACCTCACCCAACGCGGCACGGAACTGATGAGCTCGCTGCGGCCGCTCGTCGCTTGGGCGCACAGGTGGGAGCCGGAGGCCGGCGAGGAGTTGGTCGGGTAGGGGTGTGGTTGCTGTCGCCTGGACAATTCCGACCGCGGCGACACTGTGGTCGTGAAGCATCCCGGTCGCGTGACCGGGATGGGAAGGCCGGAAGCTCTCGCACTTCTGGCTAGAAAGCTGGCTAGGATGAGCACATGTCGGAACCGATGAACATCCTCGATGCGAGGAACAACCTCTCGAAGATCGTCGCCGCGGCCTCCGCCGGTACCGACACCGTCATCGCCAAGCGGGGGCGTCCGGTCGCTCGAGTCACGAGGGTTCTCAGCAGTGACGAACTGACGGCGGCCGGGCTGGTCGACTGGCTGATCGAGAATCCGCTGGCGGCGTCGGCCCCTCGAACCTCGGAGCAACTCGACGAGCAGATAGGGACCGAGCGCGGAGGGTGGGAGTGATCTACCTCGACTCCTGCATCGTGATCTACGCGGCCGAGGATCGCGGGGTTCGCGGTGATCGAGTGCGACGGCGACTCCGCGAGGCCGGTGGCGAAATCGTCGCCATCAGTCCCCTCGTGATCCTCGAGAGCGTGGTCGGGCCGATCCGTGAGGGCGACCTCGCGTTGCGCGATCGCTACGATCAGCTGTTCGAGCGGTTCCGGCTGCTCGACCTCGATGAAGCGGCCCATCGCCGGGCGGCCGAACTCCGTGCCCGAACCGGCATCCGAACGCCCGACGCGCTCCACCTCGCGGCGGCGCAGTTGAACGGATGCTCCGCCCTCTGGACGAACGATCGCCGACTCGGCGCGGCGTCGCACGGTCTGGCGGTCGACGTCGTCAACAGCTGACGACGGGGCGTGGTATCGCCTCCCCTTGGCGTCACATGGTCGGAAATGTCGGAGTGTCCGACCTGATGTGTAAAGTGTCCAACGTTCACGAGTGGCAGCTGTCGGTACCTGGCCGGCTGCCCGGCAACCCTCCTCTCTCGAGCGGGGTGCCCCAGGGGAAGAACGGGCCCGCGGCATCCGCTTCGGGCAAGTCGAGGGAGGCTCATGCCTCCGTGGAAGGAGCCATCATGGCTGCCGATGATGTTTTCGACCGTCCCGACGATCCGATTTCGCCTGAGCGATCGCCCGCATTCCGCGAGGCCGCCAAGAAGTGGGGCGACATGCCCGAGAGCCGCCGCCGGGACTGGTGCAAGGTGCAACTCGACTTCCCACCGATCTGGTTCGGCGTCGTGCCGATGATCTCCACGGCGCACGCGGTGCAGCGCGGCAGCTATAGCAACATCACCCACTGGGTCGAGGTCGCCCGGAGCTTCGAAGCAATCGGCTTCAGCCCCGACGAGTACTACCTGCTGCGCCTCTGCCTCGACAACATGAATGTCATCGACGCCGAATTGGCGCGCGAGGGCGGCTCGGATCTCATCGTCGAGACCCATGGAAACCGCGGTGGGCCACGTAGGTTTCGACTGATCCCCGAGGGTTGGATGCTGTGGCCGGAACTCGTGCGGTCAGGCATGACGGCGCTTCGGGCGACGCGACTGATCATCGACCGCGGGCGCCAGGTGATCCCTGACGGCATGCTCATCAATCGCGATGGAACCGTGTTGATGAGCACTGGCGACTGAGCGTCCGCGATGAGCAGCCTCTTCAACTACTACGCGCGCGTGCTCGATCGAACGGATGCCTCGCCCGTCATCGTGCATGCACCGCACGGCGGTCGGGCCATTCCGGCCGAGCACCGGGGCGCATTCACAATCGGGGACGCCGAGCTGTCGGCCGAGCTCGATGCCATGACCGACCACTTCACAGATGAGCTCGCGGCATCCGTTGACGGCGTGAGTCATGTCATCAACCGACTGTCGCGGTTCGTCGTCGACGTCGAGCGCTTTCCCGACGAGAGCGAGGAGATGAACGCCGTCGGCATGGGCGTTCTCTACACGCATGGCTCGCGTCGGCAGCGCATCCGCAGCGTGTCGACCGCTGAGCGGGACACGCTGCTCGACTTCTTCGGCGCATATTCAGCCGCGGTAACCGACCTCACCGACCGCGCCCTCGAGCGTCACGGCCGCGTGGTCATCATCGATGTGCACTCGTTCCCGCAGCATCCGTTGCCGTACGAGTTGCATGCCGATGAGCGGCGACCCGAGCTCTGCCTAGGCTTCGATGCGGCGCACGCGCCGGCTGAGACCATCGCGGCGGTGCGGGATGCGTTCGACGGCTGGGATGTCGGGGCGAACGAGCCCTTCCACGGCGCCTACGTGCCGCTGAAGCACTATCAGCGCGACGCCCGGGTGCAGGCCGTGATGCTCGAGATTCGTCGTGACCGATATATGGATGAGGGGTCCGGCCGACGCGGTCGCGCCGCCTTTGACGGGTTGCGGCGGAGCATCCAGGCGTTGGTGAATGAGGTGACGGGGTCTGCGGCTGAGCCCGGGCGGACAAGCAACCGGATCACCACCGATGCGTCGATCACCAGGGACTCATCCGTGGGCACGTGGGACTCGGCGCTCCTCGGCGTCGACGTGATCGGGAAGGGTGTAGATCTCCAGCTCGGTGGAGAGCCGAGCGCGGTGGGAGCAGTAGTCAAGTGCGCGGGACTCCTCTGACCGCTTCAGGCTGAGTGGGCTGCCACAGCGCCTATGCTCGCTCGGAACTCCGGCGCTTCTGACGCTGTCGTGAACTCGACCACTTCGATCGCCTGTTGCTCCAATGCTTGGAGCACCTCGGCAGGCGTGACTCGAAAGAACTCGCGCCGGACATTGACTTTATTCACCCGCTGTTCGGCGAATCGATTGTGCAGGTAGTTTTCGACACCGACCGCGTCGGTCGCGAAGAACAACGCGTGGACATCGAAACGGAACGGCACGGATGCGTCTCCAAGCTCGTTGATTCGATCCATGGGTTCGAGTCGGCGCGTCATGCCGATCTTCACCATGTTCTCGCCGAAGGCGCCGAGATTGGAGATGACGTAGACATGACCCGCGCGAATGTTTGCCGCCCGATAGTCGACATCCTCGATGGCGCGATCGACGTCGGCGAGTTGCGCTTGGATACGTTCGACACCGGCGACGTCACCATTGGCTTCGAGTGCAGCGAGCGTGGCAACGTAGTGAGCACGCTCTTTCGCAAGCCTCTCTTTCTCCTGCCGCAGCTCGGCTTCCGCCCTTTGCTGCTCTCGCAATTCTGCACGACGCTCGCGCTCGAGTTCACGCTCGCGTTGAACCGCAAGGAGGTGAGAATTGGCGAGTTCAAGTTCCTTCAACCGGAGGCGATGGTATTCATCGGTGATCCGCAACTCGATCATGCGGCCGCCGTTCGCGATCTGCTCCGCCGCTTTCGTGAGGCGCGTCTGGGCAGATCGAAGGTTGCCAGCCTTTGTCGTCTTGACCGCGTTCTCGGCTTCTGCGTTATAAGCGCGAAGTAGCACTTTGGTCATGTCGTTCAAGAACTTCTTGCCCTGCGCTTGCGAGTTGTTGAAGAGAAAACTGCCCGCCGTCGTCACCGCATGCTTGTCTCGAACCAAGTTCTTGATTTGAGAGCGAACCGACTCAAGCTCTGTAGCAAGCGAGGCCGACGATTGAGCAGGATGCGCGTAGTCGAACAACCCGACTTCTTGCAGGGTAATTATGTCGGCGACATCCACACGTTCGCGGTTGAGGGCATCCAGCTGAGCCTGGGCCGATGTCAGAAGCCCCTGTACCTGAAATAAGCGACTCTCAATGGCATCGAGGCTTTTTCTTGCCGCCGCTTGCTCATCGGCGATGGCCGTGGAGACATGCGCTCGCTCAGAAGCGAGCTGGCCTTCGATCTCGGCCCTGTAGGAGTCGGCTTCGGCAAAGGCGCGAAGTCCATGCTTATCGATGACAGCTTGTAGCTCAACCACCTTTGCGGTGAGCTCGGCCGCCAGAGAGCGAGCTTCGGCCTTTCCCAACCTCTCGATGGGCTTCGATCTCTCTGGCGTTGGTTCTCTGTGCGGGGGAGTGCGCTCATCGGTCCACTTTTCGCCGTCCCACCACCGCGTGCCTCCAGGCCGCTCTCTATCCGGATACCACCCCGCAGGGGTGGCATTCGCGCTTTTCGGGCGGACTTGATGCGTCCACTGGTTACCATCCCAATATCGCAACGTCGTGGGATCTTCAGGGTTCTCATACCAGCCGGCGACAACGCTCATGGTGTCAACACTCCTCGATCTACCTGCAGATGCTAGCCAAGGCCAGCGAGTCGAGGTAAGACTCCGTACTGGGTAAGCGTCGGCTGCCCGAAGTTGATCAGGGGATCGACCGTGAAGTCAGTTCCGTCCGCTCGCGGGATTCGAAGCTGCCCAATGAAACCGTCTCGGTAGTCGACGTGTTTCAGATGCTCACGAACGATCTCGGCGAATGCGGCTTGTCCGTTTCGAACGACGACAAGTCTGTTGTCGTCGAGAGCGACATCGCTCTGGCGCAGATCCCACAGGATCTCAGCACCATCCGTCTGAGCCGATCGCTCGCCAGCGCATGCTCGATCCCGATCTGGCTCCTCAGCTGCTCGAGGGCAGACCGGATTCGCGCCATCGGCACGCCAGCACGCTTGAACGCGCGTACGATCCATGCCTCGGCGAGTCCTACGAAGGGGACGGTATAACCACGTCCCTGGCGATCAAGCGTTACAAACGGAGGCTTTCGGTTGCCTGCCATCGTCACGTAGCCGGTCGCCCACCGGTTGAAGGTCGACTGGGCGGTGCTGAGCAGCGTGGACGCCTCGTTCTGGGGGTAGATGGGGATGAGAAGCACCTCGTCCACGGTGGCTCTCCTCCCGGTCAGACACAGACTAGCGAAGCTGCCATACGGTGCTCGGCAGCCACTCCCGCGCTCCACATCGATTGTAGAAGTCAGGGGCGACAGACGATGGGCTGAGTGAGCGCCAACAACCGCCCCCACGCACACACCGCATCCCGCGCAGCTGCTCCTCATACGCGCGATACAGTCTCCCCCCCAGCCACCCGCGAGTGGTGCGACGTCCCCCGAGGGCTACCCAAGGTCTAGCGTCAGTCTCTGCTAGCAGCCCGAACGCCCGAGGTCCTCTTCGGGCGCACAGCGAGTGCGATGGCGTGCGCAATCGCCTCCGGGTCCTCGTGCTCCCAAAAACGAAGGGCAGTCCAACTCGCCTCACGCAGAGCCTCGTCAGTTTCGCGGTCACGTTGCATGTTCCGCTGTAGCTTCGGTACCCAGTAGTCCGCGTTGCGCTTGGGCAGCGTCGCGTGCCGTGGGCACCCGTGCCAGAAGCATCCATCGATGAAGATCGCAACCCTCTGCTTCGTGAATACGATGTCGGCTCGACGTCGCCCGCCGATGGGTGCGAAGTCGACGCGATAGCGCAGACCCATGGCGTGGATGCGGCGCCGTACGGCGAGCTCCGGCGATGTGTCCCGCCCGCGGTTCGCGAGCATCGACCGCCGGGACCCCTCGCTACTCGCCCAGGACATACAGGGCACGGTAGTCGCCTCACCGCTGAAAGTCCGCGGGCACCGCTACTTTGGTGGAGACGGGTCAAGGAGCGAGGGGGAACTGGGGATGTCGAAGACGACTGAGGAGTGGACTCCTGATGCTGCGCTCGTGCGCGAGATCGACGAGCAGTTCGAGAGCGCAATCGCCGCGTACTCCGCAAAGCCCACGCTGATCACCGAGCATGCGAATCACGAGGAATCCATTCGGACAGGCGGATACGCGAACCGCACACTTTTAGAGCTCGTTCAGAACGCCGCCGACGCCATGGCGGGTAGCGCGCCGGATGTCGGGCCCGGGCGCGTGGAGATCGTGCTGGACCCCACCACGAGCGTTCTGTACTGCGCGAACTCCGGACGGCCGTTCTCCAAGAGCGGCCTCACCGCCATCACCCACGCTCATCTCAGTGGCAAGCGAGGAGATGAGATCGGTCGTTTCGGACTCGGATTCAAGTCTGTGCTGGCAGTCACCGATTCGCCGCAAGTTCTGAGCCGTTCGGTGTCGTTCGAGTTCAACTCCGTCAAGGCGCAGTCAGCGATCAAGGGGATCGGTTCCGCCGACCGGCGGCTCCCAGCACTCCGAACGGCCACCCTGATCGATGCGAATCGACTTTTCGACGAGGATCCGATCGCGGGCAATCTCGCTGAATGGGCGACCACCATCGTGCGTCTGCCGGGCGTGGAGGATACCGCGAGAATCCGTCGAGAGATGGAGACGTTCACGTCCGAGTTCCTCCTGTTCGTCAGTGCAGTTCGGGAGGTCAGGCTCGCCGTCCTCGGAGATCGAGGATTCGCGACCAGTCACGTGTCAAAGGATCTCGGGGACGGCCGATTCAAGATCGAGCGCCCCGACGGAGCGGGCGACGAATGGCTCATCAATGACCGGATGCATGCGCCCAGCCCGGCAGCTCGACGAGAGGTAGGCGAAGCGGTCTCCCGCAACGAGATCAAAGTCAGCATCGCGATGCCCGTCAGACCCCGCCGAGCCAATCCGGAGGCAGGGGACACCGGTACTCAGATCGGCCAATTCTGGAGCTACTTCCCTCTGCAGGACCGAACATCTGCCACCGCCTTCTTCAACGCACCGTGGAGCGTCAACGACGACCGCACCACTCTGTTGCGCAACGGCTATAACCGTGAGATTCTCGCGACCCTCGCTGACATGTTCGTCGAGCTGCTTCCACGAATCAGCAGCGATCAGGATCCCGCTGCCCATCTCGACTACCTCCCGGCTCGAGGTCGGGAAGCGATCTACTTCGGCGACGAAGTCCTATGCGCACTTGTGCCGCCGCTGGCCGTCGCAGCGGCGCTGATACCCGACGGCAGCGGTGCGCTGCAAAGTCCGGAAGAGCTCAGGCCCCTCGATCTGACATGCGAGTGGAAGATTCCCGAGATTGCCCACGAAGCGTGGATCGCTTCGCCGAACACCAAGAACGATGTGCCGCACTGGCGCTGCTACAGCTCCACCCAGCGGGTCGCGCGACTTCGGCAGTTGTTCGCGGTGAGCGTGAGCGCAGACCGGTTCGACGAGGACAGCCGCGATATGAAGCGCGCGCTCGAGCTCGTACCCAAGCGCGGCATCCAGTCCTGGCTCCGCGAATGGGCAGAGGGGGACGATATCGAATCGGCGGCCAACGCAGTCAAAGTCGTCATGGCGAACCGTGGGGCGGAGGAAGCGGAAAAGGCTCGCGTCATACCGACGATGGACGGACTACGGGCGCTCGCAGACCGATCGCTCGTCTTCCTCTCGAAAGCCGATGACCTGGAGATCGAAGGTGCGGTATTCGTCGCTCCCAAGTTCCTCGAGTATCCGGGCATGGAACGAATCCTTCGCTCCGCCGGATTCCGCGATCTCGACCCCATCGCCATCCTCAACGCCCGCCTCGCGAAACTGACGACCGATCACGGCGCCGAGCAGCAGGCGAAGTTCTGGGATGCTGTGCTAGGCGTCAGCACCCGTGACGCAGTGAGCGCTGTTCGCGCAACGCCGACTGCGCAGGTCTTGGTGCCGACGCAGGATGGCGCTTGGAACTCGCCCCAGCAGGTTCTCGACCTGGACGGTGAATTGCCCGGCGCCGACGGTGGAGTGCTCCTCGATCGACAGAGGTGCGTTCCCGCGCTCGCCCACGAGATCGGAGTCGTCAACTCCCCGCAGCGCGACTATGACTTCGAGGACGAGACTGCTGCTGGCGAGTATCGGGATTGGATTGTCGCGGACCTGAACAGCAGACTCACCCCCGGTGAACGCCCGATCGAGCAGATATCGCTCCACCCGAGCGAAGGCAGCTCTGCCGGCCCATTCTCGGTCCTGATGATCCTTCAGGCCTCAGGCGCAACGGACCAGATCCGCGAGAGCTGGACGCGCGGTCTGCTGGAGTTCGGCGACGCCCCCTGGGACTGCGAGGACACCGCCACCGGAGTCTCATACCGCGTGAAATCGCCGGTTCGATGGGCAGTCGACCGAGCGGGATTGCTTCGGACGTCCCGCGGTTTCCGACCGATCGCCCACGTTGTCGCCCCCTCGCTCGTCGAGTATCGGGATCTGTTGCCGCTCTACGAGGGGCCACGCAGCATCGTTGACACCCTCCGCCTGCCCCAAGACGTGTCGACGATCGCGCCTGAAGTCCTCCGCGACGCGCTCGCGATCGAACTGTTGCCGCCCCAGCTCACGGATTCGGTTCTGGTCCGCTTCATCCTCGAATCCGCTCCTCTTGCTTACCCCGATGGCCATCCCCCACGTGTGCCTGCTCGTGTCGGACGCGTGATCGAATCACGTGCGACGGGGACCGTATACATCGCGGTGGACGAGGAGCAACGCGATTACCTGGCGCAGCACCAACGCCCCTACTTGCGGGCCAGCGACCTTGACGCCGAGCGGCTCGTCGATGAAGTCGGATGCAAGCGATTCGAGGACTCGTTCGCCTTTTCGATGCGAATCGATGGCCAGCAGGACCCGGAGAGGCTGCTCGACGTCTTCACCGGACTCCGAGGGTGGCCCAGCAAGGAAGACCTGGGAAGTGCGACGTTCTCCCGCGCTGAGTCCATCGCGAAATGGGTCACAACCGAGGACGGCGTGGAAACCCAGTCGCTCGACTCATACCGAGACGGCGTGGACTTCGTCGTGGCGACCGGCATCCCGGAGCGAGAATCGTTGCGACTCATCAGCGAAGCATTCGATCTCGGTCTCAATAACGCAGAGATAGAGCGAGTGCTCGAGGTCGGCCTCGCTCAACACCTGGAACTGATCCGGCAGGAGGCGCTGTCGGCAACGACGAACGCAGATCGCCTCGAGGTCTACTTCGGTGCGGACGATCTGCGAGAAAAGCTCCCCAAGGGGCTCTGGCAGGGGTTGGAGGCGCAGGGCCTCGTATCCAAGAGCACATCCGCTGCTGAGCTCTGCCTGTCGGTCTATGGAAAAGACGCCATCCGGGAACTGGCCGATCTTTTCCGGCGAGAAGGATTCCCCGACGTTCCGACGCAGTGGGCAGGAGGCGCGGCGACCATCACCTGGCTGCGAAAGATGGGTTTCGGATCGGAATTCGCCGGACAGCGAACGCAGCGCCAGGCCGCAGAGTTCGTCGTACCGGGTGCAACTGTGCTGCCGGAGCTGCACGACTATCAGTCGCGCATCAGCTCTCAGCTTCGCGCCACGCTGCTCGAGGTCGACGACGCAGATCGTCGCGCCAAAGCCATGGTGGAACTGCCCACAGGCGCCGGTAAGACACGCGTCGCGACGCAAACCCTCCTTCAGCTCTTCATCGACGGCGAGCTGACGGGACCGGTCCTCTGGATCGCTCAATCCCAAGAACTCTGCGAGCAGGCCGTGCAGACCTTCAGTGAGGTTTGGCGCGGTCTCTGCACGGAGCAGCAGATCGACGTACCTCTCACGCTCGGACGGCTCTGGGAGGGCAATGACGTCCAAGAGCCTGACACCGCTCACAGCGTCATCGTCGCAACCGACGCAAAGCTCGAAGTGCTGCTCGGGAGCGCCGAGTACGACTGGCTCAGTCGGCCGGCAGCGGTCGTCATCGACGAAGGCCACGTAGCCGGAACATCGACTCGTTATACACGGATACTCTCGTGGCTCGGAGTGGACGGGCGAAGGTTCGAACGGCCGCTAATAGGTCTGTCCGCGACACCGTTCAAGGGAACCTCCGTGCAGGCGACGGACCAGCTCGCAGCGCGCTTCGGCCGACGGAAACTCGCTGCGTTCGAGGACAATCCGTACCAGGAGCTCGTCATGCGGGGCGTTCTCGCTCGGGTGAAGCATACGGTGCTTCAAGGCGCAGTCGTCCGGCTCTCGGACGACGAGGCGCGAGAGGCGAAGCGCACCAATCGCGTCAGCGGTCAGATTCTGGACCGGGTCGCAGCCGATCACGCCCGCATGGGCATCCTGGTCGACAGCATCATGGAACTGGAGATCGAGCGAGCGCGGTCGGTCCTCGTATTCACACCGAACGTCCTCTCTGCGCAGGTCCTCGCCGCAACGCTCCGGTATCGAGGACTCGAGGCCGCCTCCGTGAGCGGTCAGACCGGTCGGCAGGAACGACGCGACGTGATCAAGCGCTTCAAAGACGGCGAGATTCAGGTGCTCGCCAACTGTGACCTACTGACACAGGGCTTCGACGCGCCAGGCGTCACCGCGCTCTACATCGCTCGTCCCACGTTCAGTCCTAACGCCTACATCCAGATGGCCGGCCGCGGTCTGCGCGGGCCGAGGAACGGCGGGAAGGACGAGTGTCTCATCGTGGATATGGAGGACAACTTCGGTAGCACAGACATCAACAACCTCCTCGGCTTCCGCGAGTACGAAGAGCTGTGGCAGGAGCAGCAGTCGTGATCCTCAACCCTGACCTCCAGGACGTCGAACGCACCGCGCAGAGCGACGCCGAACGCAAGCTGGCGCGACTCCTCCACGCTTTGCCAAGTGCGGACGCAGTCGCGTTCCATTCGGTCAAGCTGCGGACGGCCCCTGGGAAGCAGATGGCCGAGGCCGACTTCGTCATCCTCTGGAAGGGCGTCGCGATCATCGCCGAGGTGAAGGGCGGTGGGGTGAAGAAGTTCGATGGCGCTTGGTACACCATCGACAGGCACGGCGACAACCACAAGTTGAAGTCCTCGCCCATCGATCAAGCCCGAGATGCGATGTTTGCGCTGAGGGAGATCCTCAAAGAAGACGGGCTCGGCTGGTATCCCTCGGAGGCGATCGCCGTTACGCCGGACATCGGACGTCCGCCGACGGACGTCGCATGGAAAGCCACACATTGGCTGGCCAAGGAGTCAATGACCGTCGACGCCTTGACTTCCGCGCTGGACGCAGTGGCCCGTACGGCGCCGATTGCCCCGAGAGGTGCGCCTACGGCCCGTGTCGACGATCTCCGAGAGCGGCTCTTCGGCGAGTTCTCGAGGTTGCCGATCATCGACGCACAGCGAGGCGCCGTGATCGACGAGCAGAACACCGCCACAGCAGAGCAGGCGAGAGTTCTCGCCGGTCTATCGAAGAATCCGCGCGTTCTCGTGTTCGGCGGCGCGGGCACCGGGAAGTCCGTAGTGCTGGCAGAGGCGGCGAAACAGGAGGCGGAGACGGGGAGATCCGTTCTGGTGACCTTCAGGTCTCCCGGTCTTCGGAAGTTCTTCGAGCCGCGCCTGACCGGGCGTGCGATCGAGGTGCGCGAGTTCGATGTGATCGACCCTTCTTCGCAGTTCGACGTGCTGCTCGTGGACGAGGCGCAGGATCTGATGTACCCCGATGCAATGGATGTGCTCGATCAGGTCGTCATAGGCGGTCGAGGGCAGGGACGCTGGAGGATGTTCCTCGACCAGAACAATCAGGCTCACGTCGACGGCCGCTTCGATGATGACGTCTTCGAGATCGTCCGTAGCGAAGGAATCGAGTACGACCTGAGCAAGAACGTCCGCAACACTCGCGCGATCGTCCATATGGTTCAGGAGTACCTAGGCGCCGATGTCGGCGACCCGGGGATCGTGAACGGTGAGCGCATCCAGTGGGAGACCGTACCGGAGGGTGAGTCGCGGGCTCAGGCGATCCGAATCGCGAAGTCCTTCAAGAAGGACGGCGTCAAGGCGGCCGACATCTGGGTTGTTCCGGCGTCCGCGGCCGAGTCGTCGGATGAAGTCGTCGACGGAATCCGGGTTCTCAGTCCCAGGGTCGCGAAGGGACTCGAGGCGGAGCATGTCATCGTCTGCGAGCTTCCGACGGAATACTCGGACTCCGCACTCGCGGCGCTGTATGTCGCGGTGACGCGCGCTCGCGTGACGCTCCATATTGTCTACGCCGACGCCGATCGTCGACGGATGCAGACGCTGGTGCGCAGGGCGGGGGTGACGACATGACGCTCACGCAGGCTCAAGCGCGCGCGTTGGAGCATCTACGCGCGGCCTACGTAGGACCCGAGCAGGGCGAAGATGAGGTGCTCATCGAGAATCGCCCCTCCCTGCAATACGCGGTCGGAATGCTCTTCCCCGCCGACGATGAGGTCGCGGCGCAGGGCAGTGTTGCTGCGGGCGAGAACGACCCGCAGCAACTCGTCATGGCCGACGTCGAAGAAGGCGATGTCGAAGAGGACGATGCGACGAATCCACTCGCCGAGGACTGGCGACCGTCCTCCGCCGCGATCTCCTTCGTCACCGACTCCGAATCCGTTCTCTGCGACTTCTCCGCCGGAACATATGCGCTGATCGAGGATGACGGGCCACAGCGATGGCAGCGCACTGGCCATGAATTCCGGAATATCGAGCTCGCCCGTGGAAGAGCTCAGCTGCGGCAGTTGGACGCCGGCGATGTTCCATTCGAGATCGGCACCCGCTGGCGGCCCTACGGGCCCTCGAACTGGCTCGTCACGCTTCATGTCCGACTTCGGACGAAGACGACAGGCGAGGACAGGACTGATATTCCGCTCATGCTGTTTCAAGTGGATCTGTCGGCACGGCCGGCCGACAGCGCCAGCATTCTCGAGTACGACGTGTCCCGCGCGATCGACGTCGACCCGGAGGCCGCCGAACTGCGCTTGAGGTACCGGAGCCGCAAGGTGTTCGCAGTCGGGCACGGTATGGCCGCGGATTGGGAGACCGACGAGGCGGGCAACTGCCTACGGATCAGGCTCGACCCGGTGCCGCACTTCGTCGTACCGGCCATCGAGCAGACCGGCGGGGACCAGCTCGACGGCCGCGCTCGACCTGCGCTCGATCTCGCACTCCTCGCGACGATCGACTCTGAGCCGGCACCGGTGCTCGAAGCGCTGGGATCGTTCGTCGACTCCTTCTCCGAGTGGGTCGCGAATCAGCGTGCGCAGGCGTCAGATCTCGGTGCGGACGCCGAGTCGATCGCCGATCACGCTGGGATCGCGGCCGCTCGGATGCGACAGGGCGTCGAGCTGCTCGCGGACCCGAAGTCGGCTGTGCTCCGATCAGCGTTCGCGCTCGCGATGTCGGCGA
Organism: Rathayibacter sp. YIM 133350; assembly: GCF_037404875.1. Classification (NCBI taxonomy): domain Bacteria; kingdom Bacillati; phylum Actinomycetota; class Actinomycetes; order Micrococcales; family Microbacteriaceae; genus Rathayibacter; species Rathayibacter sp. YIM 133350. Next base: position 78,952 of record NZ_JBBELO010000027.1, on the reverse strand, counting down.
TGCGCCTCCAGATGCGCCAAGCCGCTGTCGGTCGCGGCGAGAAGGACCCGGCGCCCGCGTGGCGTCCGTTCCAGCTCGGATTCCTCCTGGTGTCGCTTGCATCGACCGCCGACGAGACACACCCTGACCGGCCACTGGTCGACCTGATCTGGTTCCCGACCGGAGGCGGAAAGACCGAGGCGTATCTGGCGCTCGCCGCGATCGTGATCTTCCTTCGCCGGCTCGAACACGGCTCGACCGGTGGTGGAACGGCGGTGATCACGCGCTACACCCTGCGCCTGCTCACCTCGCAGCAGTTCCAGCGGGCAGCGTCCCTCATCTGTGCGATGGAGCTGCTCCGCGTGGCGGATCAGAGGGTGAAGGGGATGGCGCGATTCTCGATTGGTCTCTGGGTGGGGAACGAAGCGACGCCGGGCACACGTGCCGACGCGAAGTACGCTCTCGACCGGCTCTACAAAGCTCAGCATCCCCAGGATGCGAACGAGTTCCAGATCACGGAGTGCCCTTGGTGCCTGGCTGAGCTTGTCCCGGTCAAGAAGGACGACTCGCGCAGGAGGTACGGCGCCCGTAAGTTGGGCAATGATGTGGTCTTCCGATGCGTGAACCCTGCTTGTGAGTTCTCGCGTCGCGATCTCCCGATGAACGTCGTCGATGAGCTGCTCTATGAGGAACCACCGACCTTCCTGCTGGCCACGGTCGATAAGTTCGCGCGCCTTCAGTTCAAGAGTTCCGCCGGACGACTCCTCGGCATCGGCACGCCCTATCGGAAGCCATCGCTCATCATCCAGGACGAGCTGCACCTTCTGTCCGGTCCGCTCGGCACGACCGTCGCGGTCTTCGACGCCGTGATCCAGCTGCTGCTGAACAGCGCCGACTCCATGCCGAAGATCGTCGCCTCGACCGCAACGATCCGCGCGTCCGGCCCCCAGGTGAAGGGTCTGTACGGCCGGAAGGTGGCGCTCTATCCGCCCGCCGGGATTGACGACGACACCACCTTCTTCGCCAGCCCGGTAGCCAGCGGCGAGGGAAGACTGTACGCGGGGATGATGCCGCAGAGCGTGTCGCAGGCCACCGCTCTCGTCGCCGCGGCCTCTCCGCTGCTCGAGCTGCCAGGCGTCCTGGTTGGCACCGACTGCATAGGCGACCAGATCGACCCTTACTGGACCTTCGTGATGTACCACAACAGCCTTCGGGAGCTGGGACGAACGGGGGCGCTGCTCCTCGACGACATCAACGGCCGACTCGGAACTCGGGCAGACCGCCTCGGGCTTGGGCTGAGGACTGTACGCGCGGACCGTGTGCTGGAGCTGACGAGTCGTCGTGGGCCGGAAGAGCTGCCGAAGGACCTGCGACAGCTCCGAATCAGTGCGGACGACTCCGACGACGCCGTGGACGCGGTGCTGTCGTCGAACATGCTGTCGGTCGGAATCGACGTTCAGCGCCTCGCCCTGATGCTGATGGTCGGACAGCCGAAGACGACGGCGGAGTACATCCAGGCCACGAGCCGAGTCGGTCGCGGATCGGTGAACGGCATCGTGATGACCCTGTTCCGGTCGAACCGTGCACGCGATCGGTCGCATTTCGAGACATTCCGCGGTTACCATGACGCACTGTATAGGAGCGTCGAGCCGACGAGTGTCACGCCTTGGTCCATGTCATCCCGAGATCGCTCGCTGGCCGGCGCGCTGATTGCGCTGCTTCGGCACGCTATACCCGTGATCGCCGGGGACGGCGACGCTGGCGCGTTCGATCTCTCCGAGGACCGCTTTCGAGCCACGGTGGAGGTGCTGATCGAGCGCTTCCTCGACCTGGTCCGGGAGTCAGATGAGGACGAGAAGACCGCAGTCGGCGACCAGGTCTGGCAGCTTCTCCGGGAGTGGGATCGGAAGGCGCGTGAGGCCTGCGACGCCGGGGAACGGCTCCGATACGAGCACCGTCAGGCCGGAGATCGGGCGCTGGTGAAGCGCTTCGGGCAGACGGGCGATGAATGGCTGGTCGCCGACTCGATGCGCTCCGTCGAGCCGAATGTCGCGGTCGAAGTGCAAGAACCCGAGCGGGAGGTGCGCCGTGCAGAAGATCCGTCATGATCTCCGTCTGTCGGAGACGGTGTCCCCGTTCGGCGTCGGTGCGATCGTCGACATCCGGGGAGAGTCGCTCATCGCTCCTGACACCTCGTGGTGGGACCGGAAGGTTGCACCGGAAATCCACTGCGACCGACTGGTCGACCAGCTCGTACAGCTCGGGCGCCCGCGCCCGGTGCTCCGTCAGGCGCCTTCGCACGCCGGGAGGGCCGGGCAAGAGACCGCGAGCCTGCCTTACTGGCGATTCCCGGCATGGCGGTTCTGCGAGCGATGCCTCAAGCTGTCCAAGCTGACGAAGATTGTCAAGGGGCGCTTCCGCAACCGGTGCGACTGCGGCGGAGCACTCGTTCCGATGCGATACGTCGCGGTCTGCAAGACGGGCAGTCACGTCCAGGACGTGCCGTGGTTCATGTGGGCTCACCGCGGACACGACAAGGGGGTGACGGAGGAGGTCCGCGTCTGCCGCGCGTACAAGGAGCTCCGTTTCGTGCGTTCGAACACGAGCGGCGAAGGCCTCGCCTCCCTCCGAGTCGTGTGTGACGGATGCAAGCGTTCGCGCCCCCTGTCTGATCTCGTGGGCGACGGCGCGCTGCATCGAGACGGTATCCGATGCGAAGGCCGCCAACCCTGGGAACCGGAGGACTCGGTGTCCCAGCCGTGCGAAGCGGGCCTTGTCGCTGTCCAGCGTGGAGCAACCGGCAACTACATCGCCGACCGCGTCTCCGCGCTCGACATCCCCGAAGAGAAGACGCTGTCCGAGGATCTGAGCGCAAGGATCCGGGCTCACGACTACTTCCAGCGCCTGCTTGATGACAACGGTGGGCCGAAGTCCGAGATGATCGCCGGTTGGATCGCGGAGGAGGTCGGCGTCGCCGCCGACACGGTCCTGTCTGTCGCCGGAGGAGAAGAGCACTCGGCCGACATCGGGATGCATGTGCTCAAGGACGGCGAGTGGGCTGCATTCGTGAAGAAGATCGCCGGTGGCAAAGATCGGGAACTCAGCGACTTCGTCGTCGACGGTTGGTCCGACGGGTCCATCACTTCCGGGCCGTCCGAGCTTCGCGGTTTGATCGCAGGGATCGGGCAGGTCCACCGTGTCCGTGAGGTGCGCGCTCTCAAAGGCTTCCGTCGACACAGCCCGAGCGCGTCGATCATCAGCGCTGACCTGGGTCAGGACCCGAAACGGCGCCCGGTGTATCCGTCGCTGGAGCTGTTCGGCGAGGGCGTCTTCCTGCAGTTCGATGAGGAGGCGCTTCAGGCGTGGGAGTCCCTTCCAGACGTGCAGGCCCGTGCGCACATCCTCATGGACCGTCGCGATCAGTTGGAGTGGGCTCGCTCGCGTCTCGACGTCCCAGAACCTCGCTTCATAGCGCTGCACACGATCGCTCATCTGCTGATCCGTCGCCTCGCATTCGCCAGCGGCTACTCATCGGCGGCCCTGCAGGAACGGGTCTACGCAAGCACTGACCGCCCTGACAACACGGCGGGCATTCTCATCTACACCGCGGCGGGCGACGCGCAGGGTACTCTAGGTGGTCTTGTCCGTCTCGGCGCACCGGATCTGTTGATCCCCTTGCTCATCGCAGCGCTGGATGATGCCGACGTGTGTTCGAACGACCCGGTGTGCATCGAGAGCGATCGGCAAGGGTCCTCTCAGCTGAATCTCTCGGCTTGTCACGGCTGCGCCCTCGTGAGCGAGACCTCCTGTGAGACAGGCAACCGACTCCTGGATCGGCAACTCGTACTCGGCGGAACCGAGGTGACGGGGCTGCTTGGTGGTGTGCTCCCCGAAGTACGGGCCTCCTTGGGGGCAGATTCATGAGTACGCCGGCGCGCCGGCCAGTCGCTCAACCGAAGGGTGTTTACGATGACGAGGTGACCCGCGAGATCAGAGTTCTGGACCTGTTTGCCGGGGCGGGCGGACTCACCGCGGGGCTTCACGCCGCCTCTGACCGCTTCCAAACGGTCGGTGCCGTGGAGATGGATCGCGCGGCCGCGGCCTCGTACGCGGCCACCTATGGTGAAGACATCGTCTATGTCGGTGACATCAAGACCTGGCTCGCCGAGGAGGAGGTGCCGTGCGCAGACGTGATCATCGGTGGCCCTCCCTGCCAGGGATTCTCGAGCCTTGGGAAGCAGGACGTCGAGGACGAGCGCAACTCGCTGTGGCAGGAGTACGCGCAGACGATCCGGCGTGCGCGGCCGAAGTACTTTGTTGTGGAGAACGTCGCCGAGTTCAAGAAGTCGCCCCAGTATCGACAGTTCAAGGAGGCAACCTCCGAGGACGGAATGCTTGCCGAGTATGACTTCCAGGCTGAGGTGCTGAACGCTGCCGACTTCGGTGCCCCGCAGGCTCGACGACGAACGGTGATCATCGGTTACCGTCGAGACCTAGGCTTTCCTGGCTTCCCCAAGCCGTCGCACTCGGCCACTCCTGAGGTCGACGGACTGATGCCTTACGTGACCGTGAGGGATGCGCTGGGTCGTCTGTCACGTGTGCCGGATCGTGACGAACTGTTCGATCGCCGGCGGACCCAGTTCGGGGGCAGGCGTTACGCGGGAGTGTTCTCGGTACGCGATCTGCACTGGAGCCGGAGATACACCGATCTCTCGCTGAAGCGGTTCGCGGTGATCCCGGCCGGTGGCAATCGACGCCATCTGGAGCCCTATCCGGATCTAATGGCGCCGTGCTGGACGAAGCACAAGACCGGCTCTGGCGATGTCATGGGCCGCCTCCACTGGGATCGTCCCTCAGTGACGATTCGCACTGAGTTCTTCAAGCCCGAAAAGGGGCGGTACATCCATCCGGAGGAGGACCGGGCGATCACGCACTATGAGGCCGCGGTTCTCCAAGGCTTCGGCCCTGAGCATCGATTCGTGGGTTCGCGCACGGAGATCGCGCGGCAGATCGGGAATGCGGTGCCGATTCCTCTGGGAGCAGCGATCGGGCGTCTCTTGGCGGATGTTCTTTAACGGGAGTCCATCCGGGATGCAGGCTGAGAAGCGATCGTCGGCATACGCGCAGAGCACCGGAGGTCGGGTCGGTGGCTCGGTGCGACCGGATCCTGCACTCGACGTTGGATGATGCGCTGCCCGTTGAGCATCGAGGTGCCGCAGGAACCAACCTTCAAGGGCGACTCGGATATCCTGAAGTGGGCGCCCGTCACCGGTCTTGTTGAACATCATGATGACAGCTCGGCGAGTTTCACTACCGCTCGACCGCCAACCGCGTGTGGGGTGCGACCTCAGATTGCACGGGCGCGCCGCCTCACTCGTACCGCAGCGACGCGATCGGGTCCTGCCGCGCTGCTCGCAGCGCGGGCAGCGTTCCCGCGAGGAACGCGATCGCCATCACGAGCACCACGATGGTGAGGATCGAGAGCGGGTCGAAGGCGATCAGGTGCAGGCCGGGCAGGTTCGAGAGGGCGTTTCCAAGGGCGTTGCCCGCGAGGGTGCCGACGCCGATGCCGATGGCGGCTCCGATGGCGCTGCCGAGCAGGCCGATGAAGGTGGCTTCGAAACTGAACAGGCCGAAGACCTTGCCGCTGCCCATGCCCATCGCCTTCATCAGGCCGATCTCGCGGGTGCGTTCCTGCACCGACATGAACAGGGTGTTCACGATGCCGAAGCTCGCCGCGAGCAGGGCGATGATCGCGAAGGCGTTGAGCACGATGACGATCGCGTTGATCACGGTCGTGAAGGTGCCGAGCTGGTCGGCGACGGTCTGGCCGGTGTAGCCGGCATCCGTCAGTCGCTTCTTGAGGGCGGTGACATCCGTCGTCGAATCGGAATCGTTGAAACGGATGCTGGCCTGCCGAAACTGGTCCTGCTGCCAGTCAGGAAGTCCGACGCTCTGCACGGCGTGCAGGTCGGTCGCGAGTGCGTCGTTGGCCACGAGGGTGAGGCCGGCGCCGCCGAGCGAGGGGTTCGCGACGCCGACGATCGTGGCGTCCACCTGCTGCGCCTGGTGCGCGCCGTCGGTGAGGCCGAGCGTGACAGGCTGGCCGATCGCGGATGCCGCGGAGTCGAATCCGAGCGCATCGACGTAGTTCTTCGGAATCGCCACATGCAGCTCGGATGCGGTGTCGCTCGGCTGCGATCCGGCCGCCAGCTGCAGCTTCGAGCCCGTGAAGAAGCCGCCGATCGCCGCCTGGTACTGCGTGCCGTCGCCGGAGCGCACCCAGTCGAGCGTGATCGCGTTGATCGGCGTGACCGACGTGACGCCGTCGATGGCCTCGAGGGCGGCGACGTCGGCGGCATCCATCAGCTCCACGTTGGTCACGGTCGGGCCCTGCCGCGTGGTGCTCGCGTTCGGGTCGTACTCGCGGGGGCCGTCGCCGGTCGGGGCGTCGGGCGCGTTCTTGCTCACCGTCATGCCGTTGCTCGCGCCGACGGATGCGACCGTGTCGGCGATGTAGCGGTTGACGCCGGTGCCGAGGCCGGTGGTGATGGTGAGCGTGAAGGCGCCGATGAAGATGGCCACGATCGTGAGGATCGTGCGCGTCTTGCTGCGGAAGGTGTTGGCGACGGCGGAGCCGACCACGTCGATGGTTCTCATGCCGCCACCGCCTCGTTGGTGGCATCCGTCTTCTCGGCGTCGCTCTCCTTGGCGTCGATGTCGACGATGCGTCCGTCGCGCACGTGGATGCTGCGGTCGCAACGCGCGGCGAGGTCTTCGTCGTGCGTGACGATGATGAGCGTGATGCCCTGCTCGCGGTTGAGGGTGAAGAGGATGTCCTCCACCACGGTTCCGGTGGCGCTGTCGAGGTTGCCGGTCGGTTCGTCGGCGAAGATGATGCGCGGGTCGTTCACGAGCGCCCGGGCGATGACGGCGCGCTGCTTCTGTCCGCCGGAGAGGTCGGATGCGCGGTTGCGCGCCTTGTCGTCGAGCTCGAGCGCTTTCAGGGCCTCCAGCGCTCGCTTGCGTCGCGCCGTGCGCCGCACCCCGGCGATCTTCAGCGGCAGCATCACGTTCTCGAGCACCGACGCCGATCCGGTGAGGAAGAACTGCTGGAAGACGAACCCGAAGGTCTTGTTGCGCGCGACGTTGAGCGCTCTGCCGTGCAGGCCCGCGGCATCCGTTCCGGCGAGCTCGATGGTCCCGCTCGTCGGGGCGTCGAGCAGCGCCATGAGGTGCATGAGGGTGGATTTGCCCGAGCCGCTCTTGCCCACGATGGCGAGCGACTCGCCCTCGTAGACGTCGAAGCTCACGCCGCTGAGCGCCCCGAAGCGGGCGGCGCCGCGGCCGTAGCTCTTGTGCACGTCGTGCAGGGAGAGGATGGGGGTGGACATCGCCGGACCTTCCGTTGTTCTGTGTCTCCACTGTCTCGCTCCGGATGCCGGCGCACATCGTCTGCGGGGCGTAATTCGGGGTACTGCGGGGGGTGTAGGCGCGACGCGACCTCGGTATGCCTGCAACTGGCGCGCACGGGATGCGAGTCAGCGGATGCGGCGGACGACGCGCCGCGAGCATCCGCATCCGTCGTGGCATGCCACGCCGGGCGTCCGCCGACTCGCAGCAGAAGGAGCAGGACGACGCCGGCCCCGCATCCCAACCCCGGGCATCCTTGCCCACTGCGAGCCAGAGTGAATAAAGTGAAGCATGCTCGGTTCGCTCGTGAGCAGGGGGAAGCTTGGTGCGACGGCAGCGCTCGCCGCTGTCGCAATGGTGCTGGGTTCGGTGGTCGACGCGGGCTCAGCACAGGCCGACGTCATCCCCGGAACCGAGGCAGACCTGGTGGTCACGGTGGCCGGACCGGTATCCGCCGTCGGCGGCGACGCGTTCAGCTATACCGTCACCATCCAGAACAACGGAACACCGGATGCCGACGGCGCCACGTTCGCCGACGTGCTGAGTCCGGCGGCGACCGAGGTTGCTGCCGCATGCGTCGGCTCGAACGGGGCGACCTGCCCGGCGGCCCTGGCTGTCTCGAACGACGGCGTCACGGGCGCGGCCGGCCTCCTCCCGCACCTCGGCATCCTCACCGTCACGGTCACCGGCCGGTTCCCCATCGGGGCCGGTTCTCTCACGAACACGGCCACGGTCGAGCCACCCGCTGGCGTGACGGATCCTGAGCCGAGCAGCAACACGAGCTTCGTGAGCACTGCCCTCGCGACCGACCTCGACGTCGCGGTCGTGAAGACGAGCAGCGCTCCGACGCTCACACCGAACGCCTCCGTGACCTACACGATCACCTACTCCAACACCGGCCCGAGCCCCGCCGACGGCACCCGCATCGTCGATCGGCTCGACCTGAGTAACAACGGGTTCAACCCTCCGCCCTTCACCGGCTTCAGCGCGGCCTTCGCCGGGTGCACGCCGGGGGGAGGTGCCGTGTGCCCGGCGTTCGGCAGCACCACGGCATCCGATCTCTTCGATACCTCCGTTGCGACCTTTCCCGCGGGCGGCTCACTTGTGATCACCTACCAGGTCACGTTCGGCGCAGCGACAGACACCTACTGCGCGGGTGCCAGCGTGAGCAATCTGGCGTACCTCGCTGCTCCCACCGGCACCGCCGACTCGAATGCAGGGAACGACGCATCGAGGCTCGCGCTCCCCGTCGATACGAGCGCCTGCCCGGTCGTGAACGTCTCCGCCACCAAGACCGCATCGGCGTCGTCGCTCACGCCGGGCGCAACGGTGCGGTACACGGTCACCTACGCGAATGCAGGGCCCGCCGCCGCCACGGGTGCGCCCATCAGCGACCGACTCGACCTCGGCAACAGCGGGTTCAACCCGCCGCCGTTCACCGGTTTCACCGCGAGGTTCGTCAGCTGCACGCCGACAGCCGGGGCGATCTGCCCCACGCTGACGGATGCCGCCGGCGAGTTGCTCTTCCAGACGACCATCCCAGCGCTGCCGGCCGCATCCACCGTCGTCATCGTCTACGACGTCACCTTCGGCAGCCCGACAGCCGAGTACTGCCGGGGCGGCAGCGTCGCGAACACGGCGGGCATCGACCCGCCGGCCGGAGCACTCGACAGCACCCCCGGCGACAACTTCGCCCGTCTGCTTACTCCGGTCGACACGTCCATCTGCGGCGCGGCCGACCTCTCGGTGACGAAGACGGCAGACACGCCCACCGTCACGCCCGGCGTACCGACCACCTACTCGATCACCTTCGCCAACAGTGGCCCAGCGGATGCCAGTGGGGCGGCAATCGTGGATGTCCTGAGCCTCAACAACAACGGGTTCGGTGCCGAGCCGTTCACGGGATTCACGGCCACGTTCGTCGGGTGTGCTCCGACCGGCGGCGCTGCCTGCCCGACGTTCACCGACTCGACCTCGATCGTGCTGTTCGACACCACGATCCCCTCACTTCCGTCGGGTTCGTCCATCACCGTGACGTACCGGCTCGAGTGGGGGGCGCTGACGCCGACCTTCTGCACCGGTGGGATCGTGCTCAACATCGCCAGCATCACCGTTCCCACCCAGGTGAGCGATGCGAACCCGTCGAACAACGACGTACTGTTGCGGCTGCCGACGACTCCCTGCGCAGACGTCGTCGCGAACAATACGGTCAGCCCTGCGAGCGTGCGCTTCGGCGACAGAATCACCTACGCGTTCACGATCACCAACGGCGGGCCGGGAACGGCGACGGATGTGCGGGTCACCGATCCGTTACCGGCGAGCTTCACCGAATTCTCGGCCGGGTGCACAAGCAGCGACAACGCGGATTTCGATCTCGACGTCGATGACGAGACGAACACCCTGTCGCTTGCCGTGCCTCAGCTGGGGAACAACCAGTCGGTGACGTGCACCATCTTCGGACCAGCGGGCGTCGTGCCGGCGACCTACGCGAACACCGTGACGGTCAGCCCTCCTGTCGGCACGGCGTACTACGACCCGAACCTCGCCAACAATGCCAGCCAGGTCAACGTGCAAGTGTTCAACACGGCCTCCGATGTCGTGGTGTCCACGGCGATCACCGGAGTGCCCGCCGGGCTGCCGGTGAACGTCTCCTTCACTGGAACGGTCGAGTGCGCCTCTCAACCCTCGCAGTCGTGGGAGGCCACGACCACGGCTACCGGGCTGACGGCATCCGCTGAACCGCTCACCTTCTTCGACGGGGCGGCCTGCACGGTGGCGATCGATGACCTGCCTGAACTGCCGCCGGGCTTTCGCTACACCGGTGACGCCGTGGTGTCACCCGCGACGATCGATGTGCTCGGCCCCGCCGCGACGGTGCCCGTGAACATCTCGATTCCGATAGCGATCGACCCCCCGCTGGCCCGCGACGACCTCGCCACGACGCCGGTGGGCACGCCGGTGGTGATTCCCGAGTTGGCCAACGACGTCGGGGTAGGCCTTGCGCCGACGAACGTCGGCAGCACACCGTACGGAACCGTCGTCGTCAATCCCGACTTCTCGTTCACCTTCATTCCGGTGAGCGGTTTCATCGGCATCGTCTCGTTTCCCTATACGGTGGCGGATGCGCTCGGCCGACCGGCCGAAGCGCTCGTGACTGTGACGGTGCTGTTCGCGCCGCCGGCTCCCGCCCCGAACGGTGGCGCGACGGTAGGGCCTGGTGTGCGCCTGCCGAGCACGGGTGTCGACGCCGCAGGGTTCGGCGTGCTGGCGCTGCTGTTCCTCGGGGTCGGGGTTTTCCTCACCCTGGGGCGCCGCCGACGCGTCTGACGGTGGGTCTCCATCGGCCGTTCCGTCGTCAGAGATGTATCCGAATCTGGGCGTCGCGGAAGTTATCCACAATCGCTACTTTGATCGACATGGCGTCGGTGGGCAGTGCCACACTTGAGGTATGGCCAACCCCCTCGACACCCTCCTCAACGCGACGACCGCGTTGGCCGAGGCCTGGGCAGATGAGGCCGGCGGGCTCGCCGACACGGGAAGCGATCCAGCGGCCGTGGTCGGCATGATTACGGATGCGGGCCTGCTGCGAGTCATCAACGGCGGGGCCGCCGTGCGCAAGGCCGAGGCGTTCTTCGAGGCGATCTGCGCCGCCGAGCTCGCAGCGCGATCGGCGCGCGAGCGCGGTAAAGACGGCCTCGCGGCCCAGCAGGGCTTCTCCACTCCGGTGGCCTTGCTCTCGTCCATGACCGGGGCGACCCCCGGTGAGGCGGCCAAGCTCGTCGCCGTCGGCGAGGCGACCGCGTCTCGAGCGAGCTTCTCGGGCGAACGGATGCCGGCGCGTCACCCTCACGTCGCCGAAGCGCTGCGCTCCGGTCGGCTCGGGGTGAACGCGTCCGCGCTCATCACCGAGATGCTCGACCGAGTGGTCGGCCGTTGCGGCGTCGAGCGGGCCGACGAGGCGGAGGCCGTGCTCGTCGATCAGGCGGCGACCCTCACCCTCGATCTCCTTGCCCGGCTGATCAAGCAGACGGAGGCTCTGCTCGACCCCGACGGCGTCGAACCCCGCGAAGAGCAGTTGCGTGCGGAACGGTCGCTCATCATCCGTGAGGAGCGTTCGGGCGCCATCTCGCTCAAGGGCCGGTTCGATCCGGCGACCGGCGCTCCCATCAAGGCAGCCGTCGAGGCGCTCGTGGCCGCCGAGCTCCGAAAGGCTCGCGACGCGTTCGGGTCGTCCGAGGCGCGAAAGACCTGCACGTGCGGTGGTGTCGTCGGCGATCCCTCTTCGGCCGCTTTCGAGGGTGTGCCGCTCGAGGGCGATTTCGGAGCCGCGGCCCTCGCCGACGGGCAACCGTGCTCGTGCACCGACCCGGCGTTCGCCGAGAAGCGCACGGGCGCGCAGATGCGGGCCGACGCGCTCTCCGACCTGGCGCGACACGCCATCGGCTGCGAGGGGTCAGCCGTCGCCGAATCCACGACCGTCGTCGTGCGCGCTTCTGCTGAAGACGTGATGAACGGCACGGGCTCGGCCTCCATCGACGGAATCGACCAGCCCATCTGCATCCAGACGGCACGCCAGCTCATGGCGTCCGCAGGGCTTGTTCCGCTCATCTTCTCGGCGACATCCGTGCCGCTCGACCTCGGCCGCACGGCTCGCCTCTTCAGTCCGGCGCAACGCCTCGCGCTCGCCGACCGCGACGGGGGCTGCGCCTTTCCCGGGTGCACGAGGCCGCCGAGCTTCTGCGAAGCCCACCACATCGACTGGTGGGAGAGGCACTGCGGAGCCACCGATATCTCGAACGGAGTGCTGCTGTGCTCCTTCCATCACCACGTCGTGCATCGCGACGAGTGGCGCATCCGGGTGACGGATGGTCGGGTCTGGTTCATTCCACCGGCCCACATCGACCCGGCGCGTCGACCGCGCGCAGGCAATAGCACGGCTCGAGCGCTGGCCCTCATGAGGCGAGCGGCCCCGGTGGGCGAGTCCGGGCGGCTCGCGGCCTGAGGGTCGCCCGAGCGGCTGCACGGTCTGCTGGGTTCGCGGCCGCTATCGCGCAGCGACCCCGCTCGACCCCCGCACGACGAGCCGCGTACCGAGCTCGACCTGCAGGGCGTCGATGGGCTCATGGTTGATCAGGCGCAGGAGTTGGGCGACCGCGAGGCGTCCCAGCTCGGCGAGGGGCTGGGCGACCGTCGTGAGCTCGGGGGTGGCGGCGCGGGCCAAGTCGCTGTCGTCGAAGCCGACGATGGAGACGTCCTCCGGTACGCGGAGGCCGAGGTCACGGGCGGCGCGCATCGCGCCGATCGCGACCTTGTCGTTGAAGCAGACGAGAGCGGTCGGAGGGTTCGGCAGCGCGAGCAGCGACTGAGCGCCCGCCGCGCCGGCCTCTCTCGTCGCGGGTTCGGCGAGCACGAGGGCCGGGTCTTGCAGTACGCCGACGGATGCGAGAGCGGCGATGTGCCCGGCCATGCGCTCTCGGCTCGCGACCCATTCGTCGGGGCCGGCGAGTACGCCGATGCGCCGGTGGCCGAGGTCGACGAGGTGGTGGGTCAGCATCCGTGCGCCCTGGTGGTGTGCCGCCGAGACCACCACCGTGCCGTCGGGTGCGGGGGTGCGCGGGTCGACGATGACGAACGGAAACCCATGGCGGCGCAGCGCCGTGAGTTCCGCGGTTTCCTCCGGCGGGAGGATGAGGATGGCGCCGGCCGTCTCGGCGCGCGTCTGCAGCTGCCCGAGCGGATGCCGCTGCTGCGAGCTCTCGCCGGCATCCAGCAGCATGGGGCGGCCGGCGGCCGCCAGCTCCTCGGCGATCGCCGACACGATGAGCCCGAAGTAGTCGCTCAGCACGTACGGGCAGCGCACGAAGATCGGCCCGCCCGTCTGGCGGCCGTGCCCGCGTGCGATCGGGGCGGCGGTACCGAGTCGGTCGAGGGCCTCGAGCACGAGCGTGCGCGTTGAGGGTGCGACGCGGTCATTGCCGTTGAGAACGCGCGAGACGGTCGCGATCGACAGTCCCGTCTCGGCGGCGACCGCGCGAACGGAGGTGCGGGCCCGGGGCGGAAGCGTGGACACGGTTCTCCCCTCTTCGCCCGAAGCTGCCAGCACGGCTCTTGACGGCGCCGCCCCCGAACGGGGATGATGGCTGACGCGGCGTTACACAACTGTTTCATATGTTACACACGACAAGAACCAGGAACACGCGAGAACGACGCATTCGCCGCAACCTGCGACACCATCGAGCTCTCACCGTGGAGGCCGTCATGACAGTCCGCACCCGTTCACTCGCGGCGGTCGCCGCGACGGCCGCACTCGCCCTGGGTGTCGTGGGGTCGGTGAGTCCGGCGGTCGCAGCGGATGCCGCGCCCCAAGCGCGCGTCTGGCTCACGACCATCGACCAATCCCAGCTGCTCTCCGAGCAGGCGCCGGTCGCTTTCGGCGACGCGACGGCGGGAGGCGCCGCATCCGCCGATCCGACCATCGTGATCGATCCGGAGACGACGTACCAGACCATGGACGGCTTCGGCGCCTCGATCACCGACTCGAGTGCATCCGTGCTGTACAAACTGACACCCGCCCAGCGCGATACCACCATGCGCAAGCTGTTCGACCCCGTCGCCGGCATAGGGGTGAGCTTTCTGCGGCAGCCGATCGGGTCGAGCGACTTCACCGCGGCATCCGCTCACTACACCTACGACGATGTTGCGCCGGGCAAGAGCGACTGGCTGCAGCGTCACTTCAGCATCGCTCACGACGAGGCTCAGGTTCTTCCGCTGCTGCGCCAGGCGAAGAAGCTGAACCCGCAGTTGAGCATCGTCGCGACCCCGTGGAGCCCGCCCGCATGGATGAAGACGGGCGACTCGCTCGTAGGGGGCAAGCTCAAGCCGGGCTTCCTCTACGCCACGGCGTACGCCGCCTACCTCACCCGTTTCGTGCTCGCCTACAAGGCCGCGGGTGTTCCGATCGACTACCTCACCGTGCAGAACGAGCCGCAGAACCGCACGCCGAAGGGGTATCCGGGCACCGACATGACGGTCGCCGACGAGGCGCGGGTCATCTCGATTCTCGGGCCGCTGCTCAAGCTCGCGAGCCCGAAGACGAAGATCTTGGGCTACGACCACAACTGGGCCACGCATCCGGACGACATCGCCAACACCCCTCCCGGGCAAGACCCCGAGACCGACTACCCGTCGAAGCTGCTGCAGACCAGCGCGGCGAAGTGGATCGCCGGAACCGCCTTCCACTGCTACTACGGCGACCCGAGCGCGCAGACGGCGCTGCACGACGAGTTCCCCGACAAGGGCATCTGGTTCACCGAGTGCTCCGGATCGCACGGCGCCACCGACACGCCGGCCCAGTTCTTCACCGACACGCTCAAGTGGCACGCCCGCACGATCACGCTCGGCGTCACGCGCAACTGGGCGAAGAGCACCGTCAACTGGAACATCGCGCTCGATGAGAACAGCGGCCCGCACCTGGGCGGCTGCGACACCTGCACGGGACTCGTCACGACGCATCCGGATGGCTCCGTCACGACCAATGCGGAGTACTACACGATCGGGCACCTCTCGAAGTTCGTGAAGCCCGGCGCCGTGCGCGTCGCGTCGACATCGTTCGGAACCACGGGCTGGAACGGCCAGGTCATGGATGCCGCCTTCCGCAACCCCGACGGATCGACCGCCCTCGTCGTGCACAACGAGAACGACGACCCGCGCTCGTTCAACGTCTCGGTGGGCACCAAGTCGTTCGCCTACACGCTGCCCGGCGGGTCGCTCGCCACCTTCACCTGGCCGGCATCCGCCGCCCTGGTCGACGACCTCGCCCCGATCTCACTCCTGGGCGCGACCGCCACGGCTACGAGCGCGACGACGGATGCGGGCCTCGCCATCGACGCCGACGCCTCGACCCGCTGGTCGAGCGGCCAGGCGCAGACGGCGGGCCAGAACCTCACGGTCGATCTCGGCGCGCCGAAGACGTTCCGGAGGGTGGCGATCGACGCCGGCGGCAACCTCGGCGACTACGCCCGGTCGTGGGAACTGGCGACGTCGACCGACGGCGTCACCTGGACGGTCGCCGCATCCGGAGCCGGCTCGGGCCAGCTCACGAACGTCGACCTGCCCGCCACGACGGCGCGCTACCTGCGCATCTCGTCGACGGGCAGTGCCGGCAACTGGTGGAGCATCGCCGACGTGCGCCTGTACGGGTGAGGTGAGCGGCGGGGCTGGACCGGCGCGAGGTGCGCCCGCGCGAGGTGCGCAGGCGACTCACCCGACGACGCTGCCGACCCAGACGCCGTCGCGCGCGCGGGTGATACCGACGAAGAGTTCCCGCCGATCGCGCTCCTCGCGTTCTAGCTGGGAGTCGTTGCGGTCGGGATCAGCGACCTCGGGTTTGAGCAGCGCCTCCGCCACCCACGGCAGAAGCACGTGCTTGAACTCGAGGCCCTTGGCGCGCTTGATCGTGCCGACCTTCACCGAATCGCCGGCGATGCCGTCGTAGTCGGTCAAATCGATCACCGGCAGTCCCGCTGAGCGCAGAAGGCGGGCTGCTTCCGTGGCGTCGCGGCGAGTGGCGCACAGCACCCCGACGTCGCCCAGACCGGTCGCGATCGACGACGTCACCAGGCGGATGCGATTCACGAGGGCGCCGTCGTGCCCCGCCCGCGATGAGAAGCGGGCGAAGATCGGGCGGTCGCCGTGCCGAGCGGATGCGATCGCCGCGGCGGACGCGGTGGCGCCTTCGATGTCGACATAGGTCGACCCGTCGACGATGCGCGCCGCCATCGCGAGGATCTCCGCGGTGTTGCGGTAATTGACATCCATCACGACGCCTCGTCCCGTGACGGAGAGGCCGGCTTCAGCCAGCGTGTACCCGCCGGGGTAGATCGTCTGCTGGCCATCGCCGATGAGGGTGAACGCATCGGGCCCCTCATCGACCGCGGCGGCGAGCATCCGGATCATGGCGCAGGAGAGATCCTGTGCCTCATCGACGATGACGGCGCTGTACCGGCCGAGCGGCCGTTCGCGCAGGGTCACCTCGGCGAGCAGGATGAGATCGGCGAAGTCGTTCACCTTCCGACGACGCAACTCCGCCTCGTACGACCGGTAGAGCGCCCAGGCCGCCTGGCGCTGCTCGTAGGTCAGGCCGCGCCGCCGGCCGATACGCGCGCACTCCGCATACTGCTCGAACGAGGTGAGTCCGCGGCCCTTGATGACATAGTCGATCTCTTCGCGCCAGTACTCCGGCGAGGGGTCGATCTTGGCGAGGGGCGTCGACGTCTGTCGCCAGGCGTGCGCGAAGCACTGATAGGCGCCTCGGGGGCTCACGCGCACGTCGATTCCGCGCTCATCCAACACTCGACGCGCGAACTGGTGAACGCCGCTGAAGTCCACACGATCACTGACCTCGGGCGCCATCCGGGCGAGCAGGTTACTCAGCACCGTCGGGAGCGTACGGACGTATGTGGTGACGAGCACGCGGCCCTCCGGCTGAGCGCGGGCGATGTACGCCGCACGGTGCAACCCCACGACGGTCTTGCCGGTGCCGGCTGCACCCCGGATGCGGCTGGGGCCGTTGAACGTGCGTCGCACGAGCTTGGCCTGATCGGGCGCGAGGAACGCCATCCATTCCTCGATCGGGGGAGCCATGAGGCCCTCGAGAAAGGCGGCTTCGACTTCCTCGGGGGTGCGAAGGTGCTCCAGCGAGGGAGCGGGTTCGAGTTCGACGACGGGCTCGGGAAGGGAGATGTCGACGGGGGCGGCAGCGCCGACCATCGGAAAGTAGTCGAGCGCAGCATGGAGAACCCGCTCGACGTTGGCGGCGCTCATCCGTTGCCCGCGGCGGGCGATCACGGAAACGATGTCGCCCTCGCCGACCACCTCGACGGTGCCGACGGACGCCTTGAGTCCCTTCATTCCCGCGAAGACGACAACGGCGTGCACTTCGCCGGGTGCCAGACCGACGTCGGCGAGCGCCGCCTCCGTCTTCCAGGCGAGGTCGGCCAGGCCGTTGAACTCGTCGGTCACATCCTCTTGGTCGCGAAAGACACGGCCGGCGGCGATGAGAGGATCACGCCAGGCTTTGGTGTCGACGATGAAGAGGCCGCCGGGGCCGACGAGCACCATGTCGACCTGCGCCCGACGACTACCCGGCCACTGCCGGTCGGGAAGAAAGTGGTAGCCGGATGCCGCGAGCGGCGCGAGCACCCGAGCGATGCGCTTCTCGCTGTCGGCGGCCGCGCGATAGTTGATCGCCTTGCGCGCCGCTTCCTCGGCGGCCTGGCGATGTGCCTCGGCGAGAGCGTTCTGCCGCTGAGCTTCCGCCCACGCCGATCCGCCTGCTGGCATCGCCTACCCCCGAAAGCTCCTCGCCTCCATATTCGCTCATGCGGCGGAGTTGAGGCAGTCCGTTTTCGGGGGGACAGTCATCCCGACCTCCGGCGATTGCCATTGCCATCGCTATCGCGCGCGAGTCCGCGGACTTTCGAGCCGACACGCCTCCCGCTCGGTTCGCGCGCACGGCGAGTCAGCCCGCGCATCCGCTCATTCGCACCGGGCGAGGGTGCGCGGCGGCTGCGCACCCCCGTGCATAGGGGCTACTCGGGTCATGGCGGCGGTGGATAACCTGCCTTGACCGAGGGGGACGACTTGCAGCGCAGCGTGGGTACCGCGCTTGCCGCACTCGCGGCTATCGTGCTCACGACCGGACTCGCCAGCCCCGCTCTCGCAGACGACACGACGCCTCCTCCGGCGGACCCGACGCAGCAGCCCGCTGAGTCGTCGCCGCCTCCCGTGCTCGAGCCCCTGCTTCCCGACACGAGCGCGGAGCCGGTGTACACCCCGCTCGACCCGCCCGTCTACGGCGACTTCTCCGACCCGCCCACCGACAGTGCCCCGTGGCTCACGTCGGCGCCTGTCGCCGCTCCCGTGTTCTCCGTGCCCGACTACCGCACGTTGACTGACGCGGAACGGTCCGAGGGATCTCGTCGCTCCGCAGAAGGCCTTGCCTGGTTAGTCGCTGCACAGGCAGCGTATGAAGCGTCCGGCATGTCGCTGTCCGACGCGAACGCCGCAGCATTGGCCGACCTCAACGCCATCACCATGCGGGCCGACTTCGACCTCAATCCTCACCTGCCCGTCTTTCGGATGCGAGCGCCGGGCGAGGCTGCGCCGCCGATGCCCCGCACGACCGTGTCGCGAGCCCCGGCCGCGCCCGCCGGTTCCGCGGCGACCATTCAGGCATCCGTCGCCGCGACGGTCGTGCTCGAGCTGCACAACCTGGCCGCACGCGCGACCGTCGCGACGCTCTCGCAGGCGGGAGGCGACCCGGTCGCCTGCGCCGTCGGACCGAACCGAACGGCGACGATCAGGGTTCATCTCGCCGCCGGAGCAGACACCACACTGTCGATCTCCGGAGCGCGCGAGGTCGAGTCCGGTATCACCGCCCGATTCGTTCCTCTCGCGGTCGACGGCTGGGAGCACCGCCTCACCGGGCTCTGACGAACTCCGGCGATCGAGAGGGCGGGGCGGGCGGCGCGCTACCCGCGCGGCACCACCATGACCGGCACTCGCGCGTGATTCAGTACCTTCGATGAGACGCCGCCGAGCAGCACGCGGCGGGCGGGGCCGTAGCCGCGCGATCCGACGACGAGCAGGTCGACGTCGCTCGACTGCAGGTCTGACAGGGCGTCGACGACGGGGCCCTCGAGCAGCCGGGAGGTGCCGCCGACGGATGCCGCGGCCGACGTCACCGCGCTGGTGAACTGGGCGCGCTGCGCCGCTGCGAAGCCGACCTGCTCGCCGAGGGATGGGCGCACCAGCGTGTCTGGCAGCACGCTCACCAGCTCGAGCGCGGCATCCAACTCGCCGGCGACGGCGCGGGCGCTGGCAAGAGCAGCGGCGCCATCGGGGGTGTCGATGTACGCGATGGCGATGCGCGTGGGCGGCGAGGACGCCAATTGCTCGTAGTCCCACGGCACGAGCACGACCGGGCCGGGAGCTCCCTGCAGCAGGCGTTCAGCCGTGCTGCCTGGCGCTGTGCGACGGGTGCCCTGGGCGCTGCGCGAGCCGATGAGAGTGATCGCACCGGGCCCGGATGCCTCGAGCACGTTGTGCAGGCCGTGCGCGGCCGAATCAGCCGCCACCGCGCGGAACTGCGCGCTCTCGGCCCCGTCGCCGAGCGCGGTGCGGGCCTCGGCGAGGAGGTATTCGGCTTCCTCGCGGTTGTAGGCGACCCATTCGGTGTCGACCCGGCCGATGCCGATCGGCGCATGCCCCGGGTACACCGTGACCACGACGAGCGTTCGTCCGCTCGCCCGGCTCCACGGCCCGGCGAGGGCCAGCACATCGGCGCCGGCGGCGCCCTTGTAAGCGGCGATCAGCGGGGCGGCCACGACTCACACCTTCTCGGCCGGCGGCAGGCTCGGCTTCTCGCCACGGCGAAGGCGGGAATGGCGAATCGAGTAGCTGAAGTAGATGATCAGGCCGATGATGAGCCAGACCACGAACCGCACCCAGGTCTCCCAGGGCAGCTGAATGATGAGGTAGCCGCACAGCACGATGCCGATCGCCGGCACCACGGGCGAGAGCGGAACCCGGAACGGCCGCTTCATGTCGGGACGGGTGCGACGCAGGATGATGACGCCGAGGTTGACGAGCACGAAGGCGAACAGCGTACCGATGTTGACGAGCTTGACGATCTCGTCGAGGGGCACGAGCGCCGCCAGAATGGCGATGAGCACGCCGAAACCGAGGGTGAGCCGCGCCGGCGTTCCGTAGCGGGGGTGCACCTTGGCCAGGCGGCGGGGGAGCAGCCCGTCGCGGCACATGGCGAAGAAGATGCGCGTCTGCCCGTACATGATCACGAGCACCACGCTCGTGATGGCGATGAGCGCACCGGCGGCCAGCAGCCCGCCCGCCCACGGGATGCCGGCGCCCTCGTTGAGTGCCGCGGCGAGCGGCGCGTCGCTGCCCGTCAGTGTCTTGACCGGCGCGACGCCGACTGCCGCGATCGCGACGAGCACGTACAGGATCGTGGAGATGACGAGCGATCCGATCACGGCGATCGGCAGGTCACGCCCCGGGTTCTTCGATTCCTCCGACGCGGTCGTGACCGCGTCGAATCCGATGTAGGCGAAGAAGATGACGCCGGCGGCCGAGGCGATGCCTCCGAAGCCCTCCGGCGCGAACGGATCGAAGTGCCCGGAGTTGAATGCGGTGAACGCGACCACGATGAAGAAGATGAGGATGGCGATCTTGACCACGACCATCACGGCGTTGACGCGCGCACTCTCCCGGGTGCCCAAGGTGAGCAGGATGCTGATGGCCAGCACGATCACGACGGCGGGAATGTTGACGACACCGCCCTCGGAGGGCGAGGTCGAGATGGCCTTCGGCAGCTCGTAGTCGAATGCGGCTTTGAGGAACTCGTTCACGTTGCCGCCCCATCCGACGGCGACCGCCGCGACCGAGACGCCGTACTCCAGGATGAGGTCCCAGCCGATGATGAACGCGACGAACTCGCCGAGGGTGGCGTACGAGAAGGTGTACGCGCTGCCCGAGACGGGCACGCTCGAGGCGAGTTCCGCGTACGAGAGTGCGGAGAACGCGCACGTCAGTGCGGCGAGGATGAAGGCGAGGAACAGGCTGGGCCCGGCGAGCTTGGCGCCTTCGCCGATGACGACGAAGATGCCCGTGCCGATGATCGCGCCGACGCCCAGCGCGGTGAGCGCAACCGGCCCGATACTGCGTCGGAGTGTCTCGTCGCCGCTCTCGGTCTCATCGATCAGGTCGTTCACCGACCGCGTGACGAACAGGTCCTTCATGCGCATGGAATTCACCTCTCGTTGAGGGCCGTCGCGCGGACGGAGTCCGTTGATCGGTGCGTCAACGCTGGCACTGCTCGCCTACCCCCCGAAAGGGGTTGCGCGACCATTTCACAAAGTGGTTACATCTGCTGCGCCGCGCGACTCGCACGTGCCCGCGCTTCGACAGGCTCAGCGAACCCGGCGGCCCTTCCTCTTTCAGTCCAGGAGGTAGTCCAGCATCCGGCTGACGGCGTCGTCGCGGTCCGCATCCGTCGACAGCTGCTCGAGGCCGAAGCCCAGCAGCAGTGTGTCGGGCGTCGCGACACCGGCGGTGATGCCGCCGAGGCCGACCGTGCGCTCGAAGTCGGATGCGTTGCCCGGGCTTCCCGCGGGCGCCCCGGGAATGCTCCAGGCGCCGAGTCCGCTCTCGAAGCCCTCGGCATCCGTCGTGCCCGCCGTCGTCACGAGCGCGGTGTCGTCGACGATGAGACCTGTGCCGCCCGTACCCGGGTCGGTCACGTAGCTGACCGCGAGCTCGACCTGCTGGCCCGCGAAGGCGCTGAGGTCGTACGAGACCGGCACCCATCCGCCCGAGGATGCGGTGAGCGAGTTCCACGCGCCGGTCGTGCCGGTCGCGGTGCACGGGTCGCCAGGGGTCAGGTAGTGCTCGAGCCACGGATGCTCCTCGAGCAGGAAGCCCGCCTCGCACTCGGTCGGCACATCGCTCGTCGTCGCGACGTCGCCCTCTGCACCGGTGTCGGCATCCACGAGGGTCGTCCAGTCGTTCTGCCCAACGGTGTGCGCTTCGACGATCACGTGGTCGTAGCCCTCTTCGGTGTCCCACGAGAACTGGGCCTGGAAGCTGGGCGCCTCGGCAGCCGTCACATCACTGAGGTCGTACGTGCGCACGAGCCGTTGGTAGCCGTCGTCGATGTGCGGTGCGGCTGCGGCGTAAGAGCCCTCGATCGCGATGAACGGGCCGGACGGGTCGACGTAGTCGGCGACCGGTCCGCTCGTGAACTGCGGGAACTCATCCGCCGGCAACCGCGAACTCGTCGGAACGAACGCGCCCACCTCGTCGATCGGGTTGTCGAGCGTCGCGGGGCCGCCGAACGTCGCCTGCATGCCCTGCACATCGGATGCGGTGCCCACCACGCCGCTCGCGACGAGCGAGGTGCGGCTGTAGGCGCCCAAGTAGTACTGGGTGAAGTCGTCGGCCACGATGAGGCAGTCCGAGAACGGATCGACCGTCACCGCGCACTCCTGATCCGGAGCGCCGTCGAGGCCGTAGTAGATGCCGCCGACCGTGCCGGCGAGCAGGCCGTAGTACCCCGCGGTCTCGCCGGTGTAGGCCAGCTTTCCGCCCTCGTTCAGGTAGTCACGCACCGCCATGGTGAGGTACTGGGTGCGTTCGGCCACCGACAGGTCGGGCAGTTCCTGACTGCCGTACTGCGTCAGCTCGTCTTCCGGATCCTGCGTCAGCCGGTTGTCGCCGAGGTACCAGAACACGGCGTCGTAGTGGCTCAGCACTCCGAGGTCATGCGGAACTCCCTGGGCATCCACGTCCCAGACATCCGGCGTGACGCCGTTGGCCTCGAGCGCGGCGACGTGCGCATCGAGGTACTTGGGCGCATCCGTGCCGGCCGGGTAGGTCGGGTTCACGCCGGTGTAGTCCTCGTTCGCGATCACGAGCACCTTGTGACCGGTGTCCTGCGCGAGCGTGTAGGTGAAGTGCTCGCTCTGCACCCGACGGATGCTGTGCTCGCGCAACATGTCTTTCAAGCTCGGGAAGGCAGAGAACCACACCTCGACCTGGTCGCCCGGTTTGGCGCCGCGCACCGTGCCGCGGTACTCCGCGTAGTACACGTCGTTCTCGTCGCCGTAGCGCTCGCCGCCCTTCCACTCGTTGACGAGCGCATAGCGCACGCCGCCTCCGTTGATGCGGTAGTTCATCACCTTGAGCAGCAGGTCGCGCTTGGCCGTGACAGCGACGGGTTGGGGTGAACCGTACGAGACCGTGAACGGGTCGATCTGGAAGTCGGCCGCCTGACGGTCGACGACCGACACGGGGTCATCGGGGTCGAGCGAAGACTGCGCCACCGCCAGGGCGAACGGGACGTTCTTCTCGAACTCGCCTTGGATCAGCGTCTCGTCGTCGGGGAAGTCGAAGCCGAGGGCGTTGCAGTCCTCGTCGGCGTCCCACTCGTCGTTGGGATCGAGTGCGGCCGCCGTCTCGCACGTCGACATCTCGGGCGTGAAGCCGAGGGTGCCGTACGCCTCCTCCATGTGCGAATCGGTGTCGCCGTTGGTCGTGTACAGCTCGGCCGAGATGTCGGGGTCATAACCCGGAATGGCGGGGTCGGCATCATCGCCCACCATCGCCTCGTAGATCACGTCGTCAGGGGATGGCGTGGCCACCTGCCAGCCGATGCCGTGCAGCAGCAGCTCGGCCGCCGAGTGGTAGTTGATGAAGAACTGCGGCGTCAGCTTGGCGAAGAGGTCGTTGATCGCCTTCGTCTCGGGTTCGGATGCCGGCTCGGGTCCGCGATAGGTGTCACTCGCCGGGTTGGGTGATGAGCCCTCGTTGTCGTAGCCCCATCGCGTGGGGTAGTTGCGGTTGAGGTCCACGCCGTCGCCCGAGTCGACCTGGCCGTTCTCGTTGTTGTCGCGCAGGTTCTTGCGCCACAGCCGCTGGCCGTCTTGGAAGGTGTAGTCGTAGCCATCCGGGTTGGCGACGGGGATGAACCACATCTCGGTGGTGTTCACGAGCTTTGTGATGCGTGGGTCGGTGCCGTAGGAACTGAGCACCTCGTCGAGCAGGCGGCGCACCATCTCGGGCGTGATCCACTCGCGCGCGTGCTGGGCCGCCATGAACACGGTGGTCGGACGCTTGCCGTCCGTGATGCCGCCGGGGTTGCGGGTCACGCGCACGGCGTCGAGGTTCTGGCCCTGCACGGTGTGCCCGATGGTGCGCAGCTGGGCGATGTTCGGATGCGCCGCTGCCTGCGACGCCAGCTCCTGCTGCAATCCGCCCTCTCCGCTGTAGGGCCGGTACACGCCGGTCGTCGCCTGGAAGGTTCGCGCCTTCTCTTCGGGGAGAGGCTGCGCCTGCAGCGGCGCGCCCTCCTTCGCGAGCGCGGCGGCCTGATCGCCGCTCAGGATGACCTGCACCGAGAACTGCCCCGCAGCATCCGCGACGGGACTCGAGACGAGCTCCTGCCGGTCGACGCCGAGGTCGACGATGGCGGCCAACCCGCTGGCGTCGACGGTTCCCGTGTAGACCCGCAGGCCACCGCCCTCGTCATCAGGAGGGGCGCTCGCCATGCTGGGCGAGGCGCTGACGGCGGTGAGGACGAGTGCTGCGGCAGCGGCGATCGCGAGTTTGCGGAACACGGGAGACTCCCTTGGCTCAACCGAATGCCCTCATCCTTGACCCCCGAACGAGGGGCGGTCAAGGTTTCCAGTGAGGTTTCTATGAGAAATCCTCATGCGCGAACGGATGCGTTGGGTCAGTGAGTGCGCAGGGCTTCATCCGGGCCCGGCGGGCGATGTCACCGGTCAGGCGGATGCCTCGTCGAGCAGCTCGAGCAGCCGCGTGGTGGTGCGCCAGTTGCGCACGGTGATCTGCTGGAACACCGGCTTGGCGAAGAACCGCTGGATGCGGGTCGTGGTGGCTTTCGCCGCGACGCGCGAGAAGTAGAGCACCCCGGGCCCGGCCGAAATGGTGTCGACACCCTCGCGCAGCTCCGGCACCTCGGCGAGGGCCTGCGCGCCGGTGAGCGGATGCTTCAGAAAGTAGACGTCGCTGCGCAGGTCGTCGGAACCGTGGTTCGGAGGGGCAGCGTCGATGATCTCGGCGAGTTCGTCGCGTGATCGCACGACGACGAGGATCGGGATCTCGAAACGCTCGCGCAGCATCCGTTCGAGGGCGTCTTCGAGCGTGCGGCTGCTCGTCTTCTTCGAGGTGAATAGCACGTTGCCGCTCTGGATGTAGGTGCGCACGTCGTCGTAGCCGGCGTCACGGAAGCTGTCGGCGAGGGCCGCCATGCTGATGAGGTTCTTGCCGCCGACGTTGATGCCGCGCAGCAGGGCGACGTACGAGCGCACCATGCCTCCCACCGTATTCCGCGTGCCCCTCTCCGAAAAGCGAGGCGATTCCGAAAAGCGAGGAGATTCCGAAAAGCGAGGCGATCTTCGCCGACACGCCGCGTTTCGCGGCTGGGGCGACCGCGTGGCGCCCGGAATCGCCTCGCTTTTCGGGATCTCCTCGCTTTTCGGTGCGGGCGTGAGTCGCGTCAGGTCAGGTGGTCGAAGTCGCCCCGCGCCCAGGCGGCGTGCCGCGCGGCCGAGCGGCGCACGATGTCGCGCGCGTCCGCATCGACGACGAGGTCGAAGTTGCCATAGAGACGGTCGAACTCGAGCGGTGCCACCCGATCGGCGACGCGCTGGGCGACGGCGCCCGACAACGGCAGGTGGTTCGGAAAGCTGCGCATGAAGCTCACCGACGTGCGATCCGGATTCGCGAACAGCGAGTCGCTGCTGAGCAGCACGCCCCGGCCCGATGCCCCCTGTGCCCAGTGCAGCACGCTGCTGCCGGGGAAATGCCCGCCCGTCTGCACGAGCCTCACGCCGGGCAGCAGCTCCTGTTCGCCCGACCACGTGCGGATGGCGGCATCCGGGCGCGCGACCCAGTCGGCATCCGCCTCGGCGACGAACACGGGCACGCCTGCGAGCCTGCGGCTCCACTCCACCTGCACTCCATACATGTGCGGATGGCTCGCCGCGATCGCCACCACCTCGCCGAGTGCCCGAACGCGGGCGACGGCGTCATCGTCGAGGTAGCCGATCGGATCCCACAGCACGGCACCGGCATCCGTGCGCACGAGCTTGCACGTTTGCCCGATGCCGACTCCCGGGTCGGTCGTGATGCCGAAGAGGTCGGGCTCGAACTCGCGGATGCGCACCTCGCGCCCTGATGCCTCGAGCTCGCCGAGGGTCGTCCAGTGCTGTCCGTCGCGGGGCACCCACTGCCGCTCATCGTCGCAGATCGCGCAGACGTCGTCGCGGTTGGCGTGCTCGACGGCGCAGGTCGCGCAGATCCAGAAGTACCCGTCCCGGTTGTCGTCGACGGATGCGGGCTGCGCGTGGTTCGACTCTGAACTCATGCGTCCCATACTGCCGCGTCGCCATCGTGCGTGCATCCGTACATCCGTGCACCCGCGTGGCGCGATGAACCTTCGACGGACTCGAGGAGCGGACCGGATCCCCGAGCCCGTCGAAGGAGCCCAGTGTCAGGAGGTCGGCGGCACCGGCCCGAAGAGGTTCTCCACCTCCGCCATCTCCATCTCGGCCGTCGCCTGGATGAGCGCGAGCAGCTCGGGATCCAGGCCGGGCGCGAACTCCTCGAAGCGTTCGGGGGCGA
Source organism: Rathayibacter sp. YIM 133350 (assembly GCF_037404875.1). Taxonomy (NCBI): domain Bacteria; kingdom Bacillati; phylum Actinomycetota; class Actinomycetes; order Micrococcales; family Microbacteriaceae; genus Rathayibacter; species Rathayibacter sp. YIM 133350. Next base: position 52,339 of record NZ_JBBELO010000027.1, on the reverse strand, counting down.
TGGTGGAGTTGACCCCCGCCGGCGCCTGCTCCATCGAGATCAGTTCGGTCCCGTCGTTCGACGGCGAGAGCCCTTGGAAGATCTTTCCGGCCTCGGATGCTCCCGTGAGGTCGAACGTGTACTGCTTGGACTGCAGGCCCTGATCGACCAACTCCTTCACCTCGGGGAACCGCTCGGCGTTCGTCTTGGGAATCGGCAGCAGCTTGCCCCAGTCCACGCCCAAGGTCTCGAGCGCCTTGGCGTAGGCGTTCTCGTGGGCCTGGTCGCGAACGATGAGGTACGAGATGGTGGAACGAGCCGTCTTGTTCGAGGTCATCTCGTAGATGCGGCACTTCTGCAGGCGTCCGGTGGACTCGAGCATGAGGTTGTAGATGAGATCAAGCACGAGGTTGCCGGAGTTGTACACGTACGTCCCCATCCACGGGTTGCCGGCCGCGTCGACCGGCAGGGCGCCCTGCGAGGCGACGAGGTAGTGGTGGATGTTGCCCTCTGACAGCGCGACATTGAGCGGGATGTCGCCGCCCGAGCCCGGCTTGTCGAGCGGATCGGTGGGCTTTCCGCTGTAGCCGGGAGCGCCGTCGAGCAAACGGGAGATGGTGGTTCCGATCAGCTCGACGTGGCTGATCTCCTCTGTTCCGATGCCCTGGATGAGGTCGCGGTACGGCTTCGCCGCCGCTCCGCGGAAGTTCATGCTCTGGAACAGGTACTGCATCATGGTGCGCATCTCACCGAACTGGCCGCCCAGGCCCTCCTGAAGCGCATTCGCTGCACCGGGATCCGGCTCGTCCTGTGCGATCTCGTTGATCCATCGCTGAACGTGAAAATACATCGCTGCCTCCAAGGTCGCGTGAACGGCGGATGCCGCCCATCGCCAGAGTCCGCCGTCGGCCGAGTAGCTGCAATCGGATTGCGACTCGCGTGCTCGTGCGGTAGAACCCGCGCCCACGATGTCGGGCGGGGGCTATAGCCTGCAGGAATGAGCGCATCGGCCGACCTCAACCGGCTCGGCACCGAGTTCTGGGAGTGGCGGGCCGCGACCGCGTTCCACACGTCCGACGACATCCCGAGGCTGGCCCGGCCGGCCGGATGGGTGCCCCGATTCGACCCGGAGTCGATCGAGCAGCACCGATCGCGGCGGCAGGAGTTCGCCGAGCGTTGGGCGACCGTCGACCTTGCCGACGCCGACGTTCCCACGCAGGTCGATCACCGCCTGCTCGGGTCCGCGCTCGCTCGAGTGCACTGGGAGCTCGACGTGCTGCGCAACTGGCAGCGCGATGCCGTATTCCTCTACGGCCAGGTCGTCGGCCCGTGGTTCGACCTGCTGCTGCAACCGGCGCCGTTCCGGGCGCAGCGCCAGCACGACCTCGTTACGGTGCTGCGCGCCATGCCGGATGCCGTCGAAGAGGTCATCGCGAACCTCGCCGGGCACGGCATCGCCTCGCTCGCACACGTGGCCGTCGGCCAGATGGAGAGCATCGGCGAACGGATCACCGCATCCGTCACCGCTGTGTCGGAGCACGTCGACGGCCCGACGGCGCAGGCGCTGGGCGATGCCCTGCCGCCGGCCCGGGACGCCCTGATCCGCTTGCGCGACTGGCTCGAAGAGCACGCCGCCGCACTCGGCCCCGATGCCAACATCGGACGAGACGCCTTCATCTGGTACCTGAGGCACGTGGCACTGGTGGCAGCGGAGCCCGAAGACCTCGTGCGCGCAGCGGAGCAGGACTACCGCCGGGCCGTCGCCGCCGAAGCGGCCGCACACGCGAGCCTCGTGACGGCCCGCGATCAGCCGCTTGCGGCATCCGTCGACGCCGAGGTCGAGGCGCAGGCCGCCGCCGAGAACGAGGTGCGCGAGTTCTACGAATCACGGGGGCTGCTGACCCAGCCGGCGAGCCTGCGGCACTATCGGTTCGCCCCCACGCCCGCCTACCTCGAGCCGTTCGCGATGTTCGGGGTGACCGACGACCTCGGCAACGAGAACCGCCGGTTCGAAGCCGCTACCTCGTATATTCCCGATCCGGCATCCGAGCTGCCGTACTTCGATGCGGCGAACGCCCGTGACCCGCGCCTCGGCATCATCCACGAAGGAGCGCACGCCCAACAGCTGGCTCTCTCGTGGGGAAACCCGCGTTCGATTCGCCGCCACGTCTACGACTCCGTGCCCAATGAGGGGCTCGCACACTACAACGAGGAGCTTCTGCTCAGCGCCGGCCTGTTCGCCGAGGCTCCGCCGTCGCAACGCATCGTGCACAACTTCATGCGGTTGCGCGCCCTGCGCGTGATCGTCGACGTCAACCTCGTCACCGGGGTCTTCAGTCACGCCGACGCCGTGCGGTTCTTCGTGAAGCGCGTGCCGATGGATTCGGCCACGGCCACCGAGGAGTCCGCGATGTACGTTGCAACGCCCGGGCTCGCCATGTCGTACAACGTGGGCAAGCACGAGATCCAGCGGCTGCTCGCGGATGCGATGGTGGCGAGGGGAGGCAGTTTCGACCTGCGCGCCTTCCACGACTACCTCTGGCAGAACGGCAACGTGCCCGTCTCGCTGCTGCGCTGGGAGCTGCTCGGCGACCGCTCCGACGTCGACGTGCTCGATGCGGCGAGCGGCGGAGAACCGCGCGCCTCCTAGACGCGATGCTCCGGACGGCTACGTGCTCTCCACCACGACGCCGGCGGGCACCGATGCCGTGGGTGCGCCCTTGAGCACGTGGTCGAACCAGTTGCCCAGCAGCGCCGCCGCGATCGGCAACTGTGTCGATCGGCTGATCTGGCCCCGGTCGCATCCGATGCCGAAGAACGACGAGGAGTCCACGAATCCGCAGTGGTAGCCGCCGGTGATGGTCGCGAGCGTGGCGGGAGACGGCTTGGCGTTGTACATGCCGCGCGTGGACGCGGGGCTTACGACGCCATCCGCCGAACCGACCACGTACAGCGCGGGAACGGCGATGCCGGCCGAGGCCGTCGTGGCCGACGGGTTCGTCTCGGCAGCGGCTTCGGTCGCCACGGCCTGGAGCTCGGGATGCCGGTCGGCGGCGATGAGGGCGGCGCCGCCTCCCATCGAATGGCCCGCGACGGCACCGAGGGTCTGGCTCGCGTTCGGCTGTGTGGCCCGCACCCAGGCGATCGCGCGCCAGAGGTCGTCGGCGAAGCGCGAGTGATTCGGGAACAGGCCCGCTTCGCTGTCGGGCGCGATGACCACGTAGCCGCGGGCGGCGAGGCCCTCGAGCGTCGAGGTGTAGCGCGAGCTCGACTGCACGAAGCCGTGACCGAACGCGACGACCGGGTATCCCCCGGGAGCGGCGGCGGCCGGCTGCACCAGACGTGCCGAGAAGGACCGGCCCTCGGCGGTCACCGTGACGCGGGCGGTGGTGATGGCGAGGCTTGACTGCACGGCGGTGATGGTGACTGCGGCAGGGGCGGAGGCGGGAACGGCGGCGGTCGAACCGGTCGCCGGGGCGGCGCTCGCCGGTGCCGCGGCCAGGGCGGTGGACAGGATGAGGCCGGCCGCGACGGCGAGGACGGCGAGGATGCGCTTCATGTCGCGAGGCTAGCCCCGCCGCACCGTCGGAGGGAAGGGCTCCCACCTTCCCGCACGATCAGCCGGAGCGGCGTGCGTCTTCTACTCGGCGTGCGCGGTCCGCGCGTCCATCCCGCAGGGCGCGCAGCACGAGCTCGACGATCACGTACGCCATGAGCGCCACGAACAGCCACGTGGCCACGAGGGTCGGCAGCCAGAAGGCGAGCGCGACTCCGGCGAACGAACTCGCGGTGGCGGCCAGCCCCACGATCAGCGCGGCGCGCAGGTCGACGAGTCCGCCGCGCCAGTTCGCGACCGTGCCGCTGAGAGCGGTCGGCACCATCGCGAGAAGTGACGTGCCCTTGGCGGCCAGCACGCCGACTCCGAAGAGGGCGATGAGCGAGGGAACGGCCACGATGCCGCCGCCGATGCCGAACAGCCCCGAGGCGATGCCCATGATCAGGCCGACACCGATGAGGGCGAGCGCCGTCCACAGCGTGAGCGCCACCCCGACCGCGGCATCCGTCGGCGTGTCGACGATGATGTCGACCGCGGCGATCACCAGCAGGAGGATGAACAGCCAGCGCAGCCAGTCCAGACGGATGCGTCGCAGCAGCAGCGCGCCGAGGTACGAGCCGACGATGCCGCCGATGGCCAGGAAGAGGCCTGCGGCGAGATCGACGCGGCCGCCGGCGAGGTAGCTCGCGCAGCCCGCGATCGCCGTCGGCACGATCGCGGCCAGCGAGGTCGCCGAGGCCTGCCGCTGTCCCATTCCCGCCACGATGATGAGCAGGGGAACGATGATGGTTCCGCCGCCGACGCCGAACAGCCCCGAGAACACGCCGCCGACCACGCCGACGAGCAGCAGCAGCGCCCAGTGGCCCCGACGTGCCGGCGTCGCCTCAGGTGCCACCGGCTGCGCGCTCACCGTCACATGCTAGCCGGGGCGGCGCTGGAGCCGGTTCGCGGCCGGCGTTTAGGCCAGGGAGTCCAGCACGCTGCTCGGGGGAGCGAAGAAGGTGCCTCCCGTGACGGCGGTCGAGACATCGAGCATGCGGTCGTACGCGCCCGGAGGATCGCCGATGAACATGCGCGAGAGCATCCGCTCGATCACCCAGAGATCGCGGGCGTAGCCGATGAAGTAGGTGCCGAACTCTCCCGATCCGGGGCGGCCGAAGGGCATGTTGTCGCGCAGGATGTCGTGCTCGGTGCCCTCCTCGTCCACGATCGTGGCGAGCGTCTTGTGCGACTTCTGGCCGGATGGGGCGTCGTCGAGCTCCACGTTGTCGGGCTTGGTGCGTCCCATGATCGCCTCCTGCATCTCGGTGCCCAGGCGTGACCAGGCGTCGAGATCGTGCACGTACTTCTGCGCCACGACGTAGCTGCCGCCGTTGTAGACGGGGTCGTCGGCGACGGCGGTCCAGGCGAGCATGTCGGGTCCCGTCGGGTTCGCGGTTCCGTCGACGAACCCGAGGAGGTCGCGCGAGTCGAAGTAGCGGAAACCCGGTGTCTCGTCGACCACGCTCACCGCATCGCCGAGGGCGGCCAGCAGAAGGCGCTCGAACTCGAAGCACATGTCGGGGCGGTCGGCGCGGATGTGGAAGAGCAGGTCACCGGGCGTAGAGGGGGCCGTGTGCGCCGATCCCGTGACCGCGACGAAAGGCCGCAACTGGGCGGGTCGAGCCAGTCCGGTCACGCGGTCCCAGGCATCCGACCCGATGCCCACGACGCACGACAGGCGACCCTTCAGGTCGCGGAAGCCGACCGTGCGCACGAGTCCGCCGACATCGGCGAGCACCGCGCGCACGGCGGCAACGGCGTCCGGTGTCGGAGCAACGGTGACGACGAGGAAGATGGCCGCCGTCGAGAGCGGGGCGTCGATGCTCTGCACCTCGATGGGGGTGCGGTCCCAGGCATCGGGCATCAGGCGTTCTCCGAGAGGTAGCGGTGCGCGAAGGTCACGGCCATCGCGCCCTCGCCGACGGCGGATGCGACGCGCTTGATGGAGTGGTGCCGCACGTCGCCGGCCGCGAATGAGCCGGGCACGCTCGTCTCGAGGTAGAACGGCGCTCGCGCCAGGGGCCACTGCGCCGCGTCGAGGTCGGCCGCCGTGAGGTCGGGGCCGGTGACCATGAAGCCGAGGCGGTCGCGCACGATCGCGGTGTCGGTGGCCCAGTCCGTGTCGGGGGCGCCGCCGATGCAGACGAACACCCGGGACGCCTCCAGCTGCTGCACCCCGCCGGTCAGCGTGTTCTCGACGGTGATGCCCTCGAGTCGCTCGGTGCCGGCGAGCGCGGTGATGCGGGAGTTCAGCTGCACGTCGACGTTGGGCTGGGCGACGATGCGCGACTCGAGGTAGCTCGAGAGAGTGTCGGAGAGCGCAGGCCCGCGCACGAGCATCGTGACTCGCTCGGCGTGGGCGGCCATGTTCATCACGGCCTGCCCGGCGGAGTTCGCCCCGCCCACGACGTAGACGTGCTCCCCGGCGCACTGCGACGCCTCGCTCGTGCCGGCACCGTAGTAGAGGCCGACGCCGAGAAGCGCCTGCTCGCCCGGCAGTCCCAACCGTCGCCACTCCACCCCCGTCGCGCAGATGTTCGACTTCGCGACCAGGGTGCTGCCGTCGGCGAGCGTCGCGCGAAGGCGGTTCTCGCTGAAGACGCCCTTCACTCCCTCGCGCATCATGAGCAGGTCGGCGCCGAACGAGACGGCCTGCTGCCGCGCGTGCTCGGCGAGCTCGGCTCCGGGTATGCCGTGCGGAAAGCCGAGGTAGTTCTCGATCAGGCTGCTCGATCCGGCTTGGCCGCCCACCGCCTCCTTCTCGACCAACACGACGCTGAGCCCCTCGGATGCGGCGTAGACGGCGGCGGAGAGGCCGGCCGGTCCGGCGCCGTAGATCGAGAGGTCGTACTCGGTGAGCCGCGGACGGGTGATCCAGCCCAGGCGCGCCGCGATCTCGGCGAGTGTGGGCTCGGCGACGCGTGACCCGTCCGGGAATACCACGAGGGGCAGCGCAGCGCCCGCCAGTGGCGCGCCGGTCGCCTGCCGGCACTGCTCATCCGTCTCGATCAGGGTCCAGGCGAAGTCGACGACACTGCGCGTGAGAAAGTCGCGGATGGCGTAGGCCTCGCGGGAGTAACGCGTTCCGTAGAGATGCACCCGCACCACTGCGGCGACGATCGGTTCGTGAATGCTCAACCCTCGGCTCGCTGCTCGCGTTGCGCGCGTTCCTCGAGCAGCTGCATCCAGTTCGCGGGAACGCGTTCGGCCGGTCCGGGGGACGACTGGGTGTCGGGGCGGCTGTCGGCCGGCGCCAGCCGGGGCCCGCGCACGTAGTCGTTGGCGACGTAGTCCCAGAACCAGTTCTCGCCGGGCTCGAAGCTCTGGATGTAGCGGTGGCCCGTCGTGTGGAAATGCGCGGTGGCGTGGCGGTTGAGGGAGTCGTCGCAGCATCCGACGTGCCCGCACTCGGCGCAGCGGCGCAGATGCACCCACCAGTCGCCGGACGCTTCGCACTCGACGCAGCCGGTGCCGCTCGGGGGAATGGTGGGGTCGATCGCTGAGATGCTCATGATGGGTTCAGAGTACTGGGAGAGAGCGCTCCCATGCCCGGCTCGACTTGCCACTTTTCGCGGGTTCAGGCGCGGCCGAACCCGCGAAAAGTGGCAAGTCGGGCGGTATTCGGGGTGGCCGATTACCCCGAGAACGCCTTCGTGAAGAACTCCACCGCGAGGCGATCGTAGGTCTTCGCGGCTTCGATCTGCGGGGCCGGCTCGAGGCCGGGCCACTCGGCGAGCGGATGCTCGACACCCTCGACGTAACGCACCTCGCCGATGCCGAGGGTCTCGAACTCCCGCGTGGCGTCAAGGAAGGCGGGCTCGTCGGAGCCGCCCTCGATGAGCAGGATGGGAGCGCCGCTCGCCGCGAGTTCGGGAGCCCTGGCGATGAAGTCCATTCGCTCGGCGATCGCATCGGCGGCCGGCGTCCAGGCGTACGGCTCCGGCAGGAACGGCGCCGTCGCGTCGATCATGGGACGCAGCCGCAGCATCGGGTTCACGAGGACGGCCGCCGTTGCACCGTGGGTGGTGAGCACCTCGGCAGCGATGGATGCGCCGGCCGAGCCGCCCAGGAGGCCGAGAGGGGCGGCATCCGTGACCCCGAGGCGGCGGCGCACGTCGGCGATCGCCTGGGGATATTCGGCGAGCGCCTGCTCGTGCATGGGGCCGAAGAAGTCGGTGACCATGTCGGTGCCGCTCGCGAGCATCTGCTCGAAGTCGGCGTACACGGCTCGGGCGCCTGTGAGGGGCAGGCCGAGGTAGACGACCGACGCATCGAGGCCGGCCAGCGGCAGGGCGGCGGCCATGGCGGCGGGAGTCGCGGGCGGGTCCATGAGGTGCCAGACCGCGATCACGGGGGCGTTGGGGCGCGAGGCGGCGCGAGCGACGAACGGGACGTTGTCGTCGGTTGATCCTTCGATGAGGTTCATGCGCTCGAGGCTACGCTGGACCCCCGACACGGCGGGCCGTAGGCTGCCCTCATGGCGGGCTTGCGTGCGTTGCTGACCGGCCAGCTGCTGACGGCCGAGACCTCGCGCGAGGGCGACCGGGTGACCACGCTCGAGCTGTTCTTCGACCTCGTCTATGTCTTCGCGTTCACCCAGGTGACCCAGGTGATGTCTCACGGCCATAGTGCCGAGAGCGTGCTGCAGGGCATCGCGGTGCTCGCCCTCATCTGGTGGTCGTGGACCTCCTTCGCCTGGCTCACCAACCAGGCACACGCCGATCGCGGAGTCGTGCGGGTGGGCATCATGGCGGCCATCGCGATCATGTTCATCGTCTGCCTCGTGATTCCCGAGAGCTTCAAAGACCTCGAGGGCGGCCTGTTCGCACCGATGGTGTTCGTCGTGGGCATCACGCTCGTGAGCATCGTGCATGCGGTCGTCTACTGGATCGCCGCGGGAACGGATGCTGCGCTGCGCCGGCAGATCCTGCGCAGCGTGGGCATCACCATCCTTCCCGTCTTCGTGCTCATGAGCATCGGCGCGCTGGTCGGAGGGCCTCTGCAAGCCTGGATCTGGCTCGGCGCCGCGCTTCTGGAGGGCGTGATCATCTTCGTCACGTCGCACGGCGGCGACTGGCGCATCTACTCCATGGCGCACTTCTCCGAGCGGCACGGGCTCATCGTCATCCTCGCGCTCGGGGAGTCGGTGGTGGCGACGGGGGTGGGCGTGGCGAAGCTGCCCATCAGCGTGGCGATCGTCGTCGGGTCACTGTTCGCCATCGCGCTCGCGGTCGCGATGTGGTGGAACTACTTCCATCACCTGGCCGGCGGTGTGGAGCACGCCCTCAAGCACCGGGAAGGCCGTCGACGCGTCGACGCGGCGACGGATGTCTACACGTACCTGCATCCGTTCGTCGTGGCCGGCATCCTGCTCGTCGCCCTCGGCGTGGAGGGCGCGATGCACGACATCGAATCGCCCGAACCGATCGGCCTCTTCGTGGCGTGGGCCTTGGACGGCGGACTGGCGCTCTACCTCGCGACCACCGCGGCCATCTGGCTTCGGGTGTCGGGCCAGTTCTCGCTGCTGCGCATCGCCGCGGCGGTGCTGGCGCTCGCGCTGGTGCCGGTGACGGCGGCATCCGTCGCCCTCGTGGCGCTGCCGATGCTGTTGGTCGTCTCGGTGCTGCTGGCGGTGCTCGAGGAGAGCCTGGGTCAGCGGGCCAAGGTGCGCTATCGCCGCCGCACCCCGGCTGCGTCAGGCGACTGACCCATCGAGTGGATCGGGAACATCCGGTCACCCGATCCGGTTGCGCCTGCCATGACGACACTTGGAATCATCGGAGCAGGACACATCGGCAGCCAGATCGCGCGTGCGCCGGTGGCCAACGGCTACGACGTCGTCATCGCCAACTCGCGGGGGCCCGAGACTCTCGCCAACCTCGTCGCTGAACTCGGCGAGCACGCTCGGGCCGCGACGGCGACGGATGCCGCTGCCGCCGGCGACGTGGTCGTCGTCACGGTGCCGTTCAAGGCGTACACCGACATTCCCGTCGAGCCGCTCGCCGGCAAGATCGTCATCGACACCAACAACTACTACTTCGAGCGCGACGGTCACATCGCGGTGCTCGACGAGGGCCGCGACACCGTATCGGGCCTGCTGCAGAAGCACCTAGCGCAGAGCCGGGTGGCCAAGGGCTTCAACCACATCGGCGCGGCCGCGATCACGACCGACGGTACGCCGGCCGGCACGCCCGACCGCCGGGCCCTCGGCACCGCGAGCGACTTCGAGGATGCCGCTCAGTTCGTCGGCGCCCTGTACGAGCAGTTCGGCTTCGATGTCGTCAACGTCGGTGCTCTCTCGGAGAGCTGGCGCCTCGAGCGCGACCAGCCCGCCTACGTCGTGCGGCAGAACCGCGAGGAGCTCATCGCCAACCTCGCGAAGGCGCGGCGTCCCGACGCCGCGGCCGCGTGAGAAGCATCATCCGGTCGATGCACCGGGCGCCTGCCGGTTCGGGGCAGGCGGGCGCCCGGGCGTCTGGGCTCAGTCGTACGACTCGAGCCAGGTGAGTTCGGCGATCTCTCTGGGAGTGAAAGGGACGGCCTGCCCGATGCGGCTGGCCTTCTCGTACAGGGTGACGACGGTGGCCACGTCGATGAGGTCTTCGTCGGCGTGATCGTCCGCCGTCATGGTCGAAGTGCTCACGTGCCAGCCCACGATGAACTCGGCCTGACGGGTCGCGCCCTTCTCGTCGAGCGCCGGAATGCTCACGAGGTCGATCTTCCGCTGGCGCCGCAGCACGAGCGCATAGTTCATGACGGCGTCCGCGAGTTCGTTCCCCGTGAGGAAACGGCTGCTGCCGTTCGTAACAACCTTCATGACCACCACCCCTGCGGGCTCGTCACCTGAGTACGGTCCGCTACCGGGGTCTGTGCCAACGGACCCATTTTCGCGCATCGTCGGCGCGAAATCCAGACATGCGCTCCAGGGGTCGAGGGTGAGATCCACCACGCGTTGCGACCGCGGCACCGGGGCACCGTTCAGGGGCCTCAATGGCGAACGCCCGACCGTGATCGAAGTGATCGACGGCCGGGCGTTCGGTGGTGTGTCGGCGCTGGTGTGCTCGCCGGCGGGTGGATGCAGCCCGTCATCAGAACTGGCTGCGGCTGAGCAGCACGAGCATCTGCGTGTCACGCTGACTGTTCCGACGCAGGTTCTCAGCGGCGTGGAGCAACTGCATGCCCTCGCTCGAGAGTTCCGGGCGTCCGGCGCTGCGGGAGCTCCAACGCACGAGGGCGAGACCGGTTCGACGCGCGAGGCGATCGAGCGCGGTGCTGGAGTACTGCTGAACTCGGGGTCTGGTATCTCGAGCTGTGAGGAGTTGGGTATTCACGGTGATTCCTTTGTGAGTGTGTTGATGGGTTCTTCAGTGACGTTCGGGGGAGCCGCCAGGTCGCGCACTCGTGCGCGGGCGCGGCGAAGGAGCGCACGAGAGTGCGCCGGGCTGGCCATCCTGAAACGCGGGAAGGGAGCCCTGGAGGGCGGGGAGTACGCGAGCGTTCTGGTCTGATCTCTGCGATCAACCGGATGACGCGCGGGTCACGGCAGACGACTGCTGGTCCCCGGCCGACGAGGCAGCGGGGAGGGGCGCGACGCTCGAAGCGTCAGCGACGACCGGTCAGCAGGCGAAGCGCGGGAAGGAGGCCGGGGCCTCGAACGGCGTCTTCGGGTTCGTGATCATCATGGGTCTCTCCTTCCTTCTGCGAAATCCTGCGGTGCCGAGAAGTCAACCTAGCGGGGATTCGAGAGGCGACGCAATAGGGGACAGCCCCGAGTTCGAAATCGTGACCTGACGTTCACCGACGCCGTTGTCGGAGGGTGCGCCTAACGTGAGGGTGCTCGTGCCGGAGCCGAGGAGGAGTCATGGCACGAGACGGGTTCTGGTGGTGGGTCGACGCAGCGCCATTCAGCATCGGCGACTACGCCGAGAACGCGCGCGCCGCACTTGAGCAACGAGGGTGGGCGATCGATGAGGTCGACGACATCCTCGACGGTTCGCTCGTCGATGACGACGTGGCGCGCATCATCAAATCGAGCACGGATGCGTGAGAGGCGCTTCGGTCGGGCGACGGGAATCGCTATCGGCCGCGACCTGTCGCCTCCTGCAGACGCTCGATCTCCACCGACGCCTGCGCCTTGGTGAGGTCGGCCGGCAACTGCTCACCGGCCTCGCGCGCGAGCGTGTCGAGGTAGCTGCGCTGCGCCGCGGTCATCGGCTCGTCGCCGGTGACCCAGTCCGCCGGGTCCTTGCTCGCCGCGTTGGAGTCGTCTCCGCGGGCGCCGAGGGTCTCGCCGGCGGCATCCGGGGCTGCATTCTGATCACTCATGCGGCGATGGTACGTGCGCATCGGCGGGGTGCGCCAGCGCGGGGCACCCGCTTGACAAGAGGGTGCCCCGCGAGTGCTGGCTCGAGACTCAGTCGTCGGAGACGGCGATGGTGACCTCGATGTTGCCCCGGGTCGCGTTGGAGTACGGGCAGACCTCGTGGGCGGCATCCGCCAACTGCTGGGCGGTGTCGCCGTCGATCCCGGGAAGAACGACCTCGAGCAGCACGGCGAGCGTGAAGCCCACCTCGCCGTCGGCCTTCGGGCCGATCTGCACCCGGCCGCCGACCGTCGAGCCCGAGACGTCGAGCTTCTTCGAGCGAGCGACCATGTGCAGGGCCGAATGGAAGCAGGCGGCGTAGCCGGCGGCGAACAGCTGCTCGGGGTTGGAACCCTCACCCGATCCGCCCATGCTCTTCGGAATGGCCATCTCGAGGTCGACGCGACCGTCGTCGCTGCGCACGTGGCCGTTGCGGCCCGAGCCGGTCGAGATCGCCTCGGCGGTGTAGAGCGTGTTCATGCAGGTCCTTTCGTAGGGTCGCCGATTCCTCGACGGGGGTGGTGTGGAAGTCAGGAAGGACGGTGCCGCACGGAGCGCGTCAGGCGCGCGTGTTCGCCGTCAACGCGCGCATGCCGTCCGTCAGTCGGTGCAGGCTCGCGATGAGTTCGTCGGCCTGGTCCCTGGACGCGAACCCGTAGGCAGACGCGACGCAGCCGATCGCCTCGGCGAGTTCACCGGTGACCGTGCGGCCGGCATCCGTCGCCCGCACGACGACGACTCGGGCATCGCGCGTCGAGCGCTCCCGGTGAACCAGGCCGCGCTCCTGCAGACGGCTGAGCAGCGGTGAGAGCGTGCTGGAATCGAGGGCCATGCGGGCCCCCAGGTCGCTCACCGTGACGCCATCGCTCGCGGCAGTGAGCTCGACCAGCGCGATGTACTGGGTGTACGAAAGGCTCCACTTCTCGAGCACGGCGCGGTGGGCCTGCGTGACTGCGTTCGCGGCCGCATAGATGGCGAAGCACACCATCGAGTCCAGGGGCGAGGACGCCGAGGCGGTGGGCGGTGTGGATGCCATAGTTAGATCGTACGCGATTAAATCGTGCGCGATGTAACCGCGCCGGGCGACTCCCGAGAAGCCGGTCCCTGAGCTTGTCGAAGGGCTGCACCCAGCGCGCGTCACGACGCTTCGACAGGCTCAGCGAACAGGGTGGTGGGTGCCAGCGAACGGAACGTGCGCTGGCTCGCAGCGCTTCGACAAGCTCAGGGACCGGGGTTTTCGAGGCGGGCACAGGAGGCGCGCGGGCATTCACGAGCGGTCGAGGATCACCTTGAGGGTGTCGCCATCGATGGGCGCCGACGTGTGCTCGTGGGCGATCAGCCAGGCGTCCCCATGAGGACGCAGGACCCAGGTGAGCCGATTGGCCATGGCATGATCAGGGTCGCCGTCTGCCTGCTGGGACGCATACGAGATGAACGCCGACGCGGCGATGAGCTGGTCGGATGCGATCGTGCGCACGTCGTCGACCGTCACGACGACGCGCTCGTCCTCGTCGAGGGATCCGAACCAGTCCTCGAGGGAGCCCCGCCAGGCGTCCGATCCGTCGAACTGCCAGGCCACCCACAGGTCGAAGACCCGTGTTCCCGGCTCGTAGAGCGCCAGCAGCGCCGCCGCATCCTTGGCCCCCACGGCGCGTCGGTATTCCTGGATGAGATGGGAGACGATGACGTCGGCGTTCATGGCGCTCCTTCGGCGTAGGTTGCGGCCAGCCTATGAGTGCCGGTCGGCGGCCGCATACCCCGCGGGAGGAACCGGAGGCGCGGGCGGAGGGTATTGCCCGGCTGGCGGGCACGGTAATACAGTTCGAGCGCCTGTTCATCGTTGATCGGAGGCCGTATGCCCGCGACTGCACTTCCCTCCAGCGGCGCGGAGCCGGGCGGCTCCGGTGCGAAGACCTGCGACGCGAGCGGGATGGCCGAGATACACCGCTGGTTCCGGGCCGGGTTCGCCGAGGGTCCCACCCTCGTGGCGGCCGTGGCCGAGGCGGACGCCGCCCACGCCGACATCGTCGGGGATCACTTCGCCATGCTGTCGGCGGCACTGCACAGCCATCACGAGGGCGAGGACGCCCAGCTCTGGGACCGGCTCTCCACCCGGGCGCCCGCCTGTGCCGGCCACGTCGATCGCATGAAGCAGCAGCACGCCGCGATGCTCGTGCACCTTGGGGAGCTCGACGCCGCCCTTCCCGCCTGGCGCTCCAGCGGTCGGTCGTCGGATGCGGCTGCCGTGCTGTCGGCGCTCGCCGGCATCAACGCCGCACTCGCCGTGCACCTTCCCGATGAGGAGACCACGATCGTTCCGGTGATGGAACACGTGCTCACCCAGAAGGAGGTCGACTGGTTCGGCGAACACGGCCGCCGCTCCACGCCGAAGGGTCGCATGTTCGACCAGCTCGGCGGCATCCTCGCCGCTCAGCCCGACGGCGGGGAAGACTGGATGCGCCGCAACCTGCCGGCCCCCGTGCGACTGATCTGGCGGTGGGTCGGAAAGCCGCGATACGAACGCACCCGGCAGATGCTGCTGCACGGCTGAGAAGCGCCGCCACCGCGGGGCGGTGACGGCGCTATCTCGACCGGTGGGTGATCAGTGCCGGATCAGTGCGCGAGCACCGGCTCGGGAGCGGCATCCGTCGAGCCCGCAGCTGCCGGCGTCTCGCTGTGCGAGAGCGACAGGCCCTGGCTGCGGCGCCGGAACAGCAGTGCCGAGAGCACGGCGCCGAACAGGAAGAAGCCGGCTCCCCACCAGTACGCGGTCTGGTAGCTGTGCACCGCGGCCTGCGCGACCACCTGCGGGGACGCGGGGGCGTGCGAGGCGATGTAGTCGGTCAACGCGGTCGCGGCGAGGGTGTTCAGCAGGGCGGTGCCGATCGATCCACCGACCTGCTGGCTGGTGTTGACCATCGCGGATGCCACGCCGGCGAACCGGCGGTCGACGCCGAGGGTGGCGGTCTGCATCGAGGCGGGCATGATGGAGCCCATCGCGAAGCCGAGCACGAGCAGCCCGGGCAGCACGTCGGCCGCGTAGGAACTGCCGAGGTCGAGGCGGGTCAGCCAGATCATGCCGATGGCACCGAGGGTCATGCCGAAGGGCACCATGACCTTGGGGCCGAAGCGCGGGACGAAGATGTTCGTCGAGAGCTGGGCCGCCAGCACGAGCATGCCGATCATCGGAAGGAACGAGAGCCCCGTCTGAATGGGCGAGTACCCGAGTGATGCCTGAAGGTAGTAGGTGACGAACAGAAAGATGCCGAACATGCCTGCGCCGGCGATGAGCACCGAGCTGTAGGCGGCGCCGCGATTGCGGTCGAGAATGATCGAGAGCGGCAGCAGGGGGTGCTTCGCCACGCGCTGCCAGAGCACGAACGCCACGAGCAGAACCGCGGATGCGGCGAGGAAGCCCCATGTGAGCGGCGAGTCCCAGCCATCCGTCTCGGCGTTCGAGAAGCCGTAGACGAGCGAGAACAGCGCGCCGGAGACGAGCAGGGTGCCGGGCACGTCGAGCTTCGGACGCGGGCCCGTGCGGTGAGCGTTGACCACGAAGATCGCCGCTCCGACGATGGCGACGGCAGCGATGAAGACGTTGATGTAGAGGTTCCAGCGCCAGTTGAAGTTCTCGGTGAGAACACCGCCGAGCAGCAGGCCGACGGCACCGCCCGCACCCGCGATGGCCCCGAAGACGCCGAACGCACGGGCGCGCTCCTTCGGGATCGTGAAGGTCGTCGTGAGCACGGCCAGAGCGGTCGGCGCCAGGAGGGCGCCGAACGCGCCTTGCAGAGCGCGCGCGCTCACGAGCATCCCGAACGTGGTGGCCGCGCCACCGAGGGCGGAGGCCGCGGCGAACCCGATGAGTCCGATGATGAACGTGCGCTTGCGTCCGATGAGGTCGGAGAGGCGGCCGCCGAGCAGCAGCAGGCTGCCGAAGGCGAGGGAATACGCGGTGATGACCCATTGGCGTTCGCCGTCGGTGAACCCGAGGTCGCGCTGAGCGGCGGGCAGGGCGATGTTCACGACGGTCGAGTCGAGCACCACCATCAGCTGGGCGAGAGCGACGACGGTGAGGGTCAACCAGCGGCGGGAGGACACGGGAGGGTCGGATGCCACGGGCGGGGCGGATGCCGCCGGCGAAGGGGTCGCCGCGGGCGGGAGCGGGGTCGAGGAAGTGCGAGCCATGAAGAGGACTATATACGACACTGAGCAGTTTCGGATATGAATAGTTCCTGAACTAGGCTGTCTATGAATGCAAAGTGGTGCACACTGGTAGTGAAAGGATGGTGATGGCCGCAATGACGCAGCTCGAAACCTCCGCCGCGGCGCCCGAGG
Source organism: Rathayibacter sp. YIM 133350 (assembly GCF_037404875.1). Lineage (NCBI taxonomy): Bacteria > Bacillati > Actinomycetota > Actinomycetes > Micrococcales > Microbacteriaceae > Rathayibacter > Rathayibacter sp. YIM 133350. The sequence goes on along the minus strand of NZ_JBBELO010000027.1, from coordinate 36,062 downwards.
AGAAGACCTCCAAGCTCGGCCGGAAGCGCGACCACAGCAGGGACCCCGAGATTCTCGACGCAGCGGTCGAGGTTCTCGCAGAGACCGGCTACGACGGCATGACGATCGATATGGTCGCTGCCCGTGCCAAGGCGGGCAAGGCGACGCTCTACCGCCGCTGGCCCTCGAAGGCCGAACTGGTGATCGATGCGGTCGCGTGCCTGAAGCAGACCGACCCGACCGCTCCCCTGCCTGATACGGGCACTCTTCGCGGTGACCTCATCGCGCTCATCAAGCCGCACTCGATCGAGGAGAGCGAGCGCAAGCTGCAGGTCATGGCGGGCATCGCCTCGATGCTCTCGCGCTCGCCGGAACTCGCCGAGACGGCCACCAAGGCACTCGTCGAACCGCGCGCGGCGATCAACCGTGCCCTCATCCAGCGGGCGATCGACCGCGGCGAGGTGCCCGCGACGCACGCGAGCGACGTCGACGTCGACGCCCTCGCCCTGCTCACGCCGGCCATGGCCTCGTACCGCACGCTGATGCTGCGCAAGCCGGTGGACCGGGCCTTCCTCATCTCGGTGATCGACGGCATCCTGCTGCCTGCCCTCGGCATCCGGCCCGGCCCCGCCGCTTCCCACCACTGACCCGCCGCGGCTCCGGCCGCCACTACCGCCCCCGCTGAACCATTTGCTCGCCGTTGATCCGCTACGGCTGGGTCAACGGACACCAAATGGTTCAGCGGCGGATGTCGGATGCGGTCGACGCGGTCGCTGAACGCCCGACGACGCGGTACGCGTGCGGATCCCAGCGCCGGGCGAGGCGGCGGAAGCGGAAGGTCCAGTCGGGCCAGAGCGCGGCGTTGCGCCCGCTCGCATCCTGGTACCACGATGCACAGCCTCCGGTCTGCCAGACCGTGCGGGTCATCTTCGCGTCGAGGGTGCGGTTGTACGCGTCGTACGCTTCCGGCCTGAGCTCGATCGCCTTGGCCCCGGAGTTGGCCATGGCTCGGATGGCGTGCACGATGTGCTCCATCTGCGACTCGGCCATGTAGACCATCGAGCTGTGGCCGAGGCCGGTGTTCGGCCCGAGCATGAGGAAGAAGTTCGGGAAACCGGGAACGGAGGCACCGAGGTACGCGCGCGCCGAGTCCCGCCAGGCATCGGCGAGCAGCACGCCGCCCCGGCCGTGCACCTGACGGGAGACCGGTACGTCGGTCACGTGGAAGCCCGTGCCGAAGATGATCGTGTCGACCGCGTGCTCGGCGCCCGTGTCATCGAGTACGGAATGCTCCCGGATCTCGCGCAGCCCAGACGCGACCACGGTCACGTTCTCGCGCTGGAGCGCGGGATACCAGTCGTCGGCGGGCACCATCCGCTTGCAGCCCAGGCGGTAGTCGGGCGTCAGGATGCGGCGCAGCGCGGCATCCGGAACCTGCCGTCTCAGGTGGGCGCGAGCCGCCGCCTCGAGCAGGCGCAGGGCCGGCGGCCACTTGGCGAACCCGGCGACGAGCAGTTCCCGCACGGCGTAGATGCGCGCGCGGGCGACTCGTTGCACGAGCGGGTGACGCCGGTACCGATCGCGCTCCCGCTCGGCGATGGGGCGCTTGCTGTGCGGAAGCACCCACGGAGCGTGCCGTTGGAAGACGTAGAGGCGCTCAACCTTCTCCGCGATGCGCGGCACGTACTGGATGGCCGAGGCGCCGGTACCGATCGAGGCGACGCGTCGCCCCGTCAGCTCGAGGGAGGGGTCCCAACGCGCCGAGTGCATGAGGTGGCCACGGAAGCGGTCGATGCCGGGAACGTCGGGCAGCCGGGGTTCGGTGAGCGGTCCGACGGCGCTCACGAGAACCTGCCCCGTCCACGGGCCTTCGCTCGTGGTGAGTCGCCAGAGCAGCGCGGACTCGTCCCAGCGCGCATCCGTCACCTCGACCGCGGTGCGCAGACTCTCGCGCAAGCCGAAGCGGTCGACGCAGGCGCGAAGGTACTCGCGGATCTCGGGCTGCGGCGAGAAGGTCGACGACCACTCCGGGTTCGGCGCGAACGAGAACGAGTACAGGTGCGAGGGCACGTCGCAGGTGCACCCGGGGTAGGTGTTCAGTCGCCACACACCGCCGACGTCGTCGGAGCGCTCGAGGATGACGACGTCATCGACGCCCGACTGGCGCAGGCGATGGGCGAGGCCGATGCCCGAGAACCCGGCGCCGATGATGAGCACCCGGGCGTGCCGAGTGGCGCCATCGGCAGCCGCGGTGTCGGATGCGGTGGCCGGGCGGCTCTGCGCCGCAGTCGTCATGCCTTCACCGTGCCACCGCGGCTCGCCTCGCGAAAGGGAATCTCACAGCGCCTACTTCAGCAGCACCGGTCCGGAATCGATGGGCACGCGGAACAGGTAGTACGGGTAGCGGCGCAGGTCTTCGCCGTCCTGGTACTTGGCTTGGCGGTGCAGCTGGTTGGCCGTGACGTAGAGGTAGCCGTCGGTCGCGATCGACATGGTGTCGGGCCACAGCATCCGCTCGTCGTGCACGAGCGTCTGCAGTTCGCCGCTTCGGAGCCGTCGCAGGATGGCATTGTGCTCGTAGTTGGTCGCGTAGAAGCGGCCCCGATCGTCGGTCTCGAGCCCGTCGGATCCGCCGCCCTTGTCGCCCTCATCGATCACGGTGGCCGCGACGGCGTCGTCGTCGAGCCCTCGATCGCGCAGCGCATCCGTCGCCACGCTGAACCAGCGCCGCGAGGCGAGCGGGCAGTACCAGAGGCGCTCGCCGTCGGCGGAGATCGCGATGCCGTCGGCACCCATCGTCACCGGCTTCGGCGGCTCGCCCTGGCTGCGCTCGGCGAAGACCCGACCCTCGGCGACAGGCACGTTCTCGTGCCACGGGAGCGCCTTGGTGCTCGGGTGATCGTGCAGGCGTCGCCAGGCCTCTCCGCTGCCGAGGTCGACCACGATGATGCCGTTCGGACCCGCGTCGGAGGAGTCGGTGATGTAGGCGAATCCCGCCTCACCGGAACGCAGGTCGAAGCGCACGTCGTTGAGGTAGGTGGTCGGAAGGGCCACGTCCGGCTCGAAGACGATGGTCTGTGCGACCTCGTCGGTGCTCAGGTCGACCCGAACCAGCTTCGGGCCGCCCGGCTTGGTGGGCTGGAACATTGGGCTGCCCGTGTCGAGGATCCACAGCCGGTCGGCCGGATCGACCACGATGCTCTGGACAGAGACGAGCGCGTTCTCGTCGTCATCGCCGGAGGGCGTGTTCCACTCCGCGCTCGGGAACGGCCGGGGATGCCCCTCCTTCAACTCGACGACGGTCGCCTCGACCTCGTCGCCCCACTTCGGGAAATTCACGAAGATGCGGCCCGTGTGCGACACGCTGATTCCCGTGGGCATGGGCCCGTCATCGAAGGTGTGCACCACCTCGAGGCGGCCGAGCGGCTCGTCGCTCGGCGAGGGCTCGTGCTCGCCGGCTCCGCCGAAGAATGCGTTCGTCATCTGTGCTCCTCACGATCGGTGGCCGCAGTCGCCCATCGCGATGGTGGCCTGCGCCGTACCCTCCAGCGAACCCGTCTCGGGCCCGGCATCCAACCCCCTTGCGCACTGCTCGTTCGCGGACTTCGGAAGCGACGGCTAGCATCCGTCAACACCGCTCACAAGCCCCTGCGCCGCTCACGGCCCGGGGCGCAGAGTGGGGATGGCGGCCGGGCCATCGAGCCGGGGCGCATCGACAGCGAGGAGCACCACCATGAGCGACGTCAACACACCCGGCAGCGTGAGCGGCGCGGACGAGGTCGATCAGACCGATCCCGACGACCCGAGCACCGAGGAGGCGTCGTCGTACAACATCGGCGCGGATCCGCGGGACGGTGACGACGTTCGCGACGATGGCAGCACCGCGGGATCCGGAGAGTCGGAAGGCTCGATCGAGTAGGTCCACCCGCGGCGAAGAGGTCCACCCACGGGGTGGACCCGGTGGTGAATCAGAACCAGATGCTGAGGTGCGGCGTGCGCTCGGCGGCGAACATCCGCTCGGCGAGTGCGAGCGTCGCTTGAGAATCGACCTCGATGGCCCCCGCTCCCGCGAGCGTGCTCGGGCGGAAGCCGCCGAGGCTGAGTGAGCCGAGCTGCGCGACGCCGAGCCGAACCACACCCGCGCCGGCCGCATCCGTCTCGCCGAGAGTCTCGAGCGACCCGCGACCCTCGTCGTCGACCTGGAGCAGGTAGCGCCCGGCGGCGAACCCGAGGTCGTCGCTCACGTCGAGCACGAGGCGTCCGGAGGCCGAGAAGCGCCGGGTACCCAAGGTTCGCACCGGGTCGAGGATGCGCACCCAGAGGTGGTCGCTCACCTCGGTCCAGCGAATCGCGCGGGAGTCGGCGATGAGCGCGGGCAGCGGCTCATCGAGCGAGCGCAGCGACGCCCGGATGCTGCCGACCAGGTCGTGCTCGACCAGGAACTTCCACAACGCGCGGTAGGCGTCATCGGTCGCGGCCGAGAAGTAGTCGACCTCGAGGTCGCCCCATCCGTGGTCGACCTCGGTGAGATGGTAGGCGACGAAGCCCTGCGCCTCTCCTTCGGCATCCGCGTAGCGCACGGTGCGCACGCCGCGCGCGCGATCGCTGTCGGGAGCGTTCAGGCCGAGCACGCGATCGAAGAGGTAGTCCCACCGGCCGATCTCACCGGGGGTACGGGCTGCCGCGCGCCGGTCGATGTCGGCGGCGCGCGGGTGGAGCGCCGCCGGTTCCACGAAGTCGACGCGGCCGGGAGATCGCGGTCCGATCCACTGCGCTCGCCGGCGATCCACCTCGACCGATGCGATCCGGCTCGCCGCGCCGTAGCCGAAGCGCCCGTAGATGGTCGCCTCGCTTGCCGTGAGTATCGCCACCGGCACCCCGGCGGCGCTCGCCGTGCGCAGCTCGCCCTGCATCAGGGCGCGGGCGATGCCGCGCCGCCGGTGGGTCGGCGCGACCGTCACGGCGCTCACCGCCCACGCGGCGAGCGCGTCCCCGCCGGGCATCGTGAGAGGTGCCACCCATGACGACACGGTTGCGACGGGCACGGCGGCATCCGGAACCGCGCCGTCCCACACGCCGGTCGTGCGGCGCGTGGCGAGGCCCGCGAGGTTCGCACCTAAAACCTCTTCGGTGAGCCGGCGTTCGAGGAACCCGCGGCCGACCGCCTGGAACCAGGATGCGAAGGCGACAGCGTCGCTGGTGTCGACGAGCCCGTACTCCAGCCCGTGGGTTGCCAGGTCGGCGCGGGCCACCTCGTCGAGCGAGCGCGCCGCGGCATCCGGCAGCCGATCGGCGGCCGTCGAGCTCCTGCCGGTGCCCTGGCTCATTGCTCCAGACTATCCATGTGCGCCGGAGCGCCCCGGTGGAGCGTTCGTTCCGGCCGTTGGCTCTCGCGGTCACTGCCTGCGAGACTCGAGCGGTGATCCCTGCCCCGACCTCGCCCTCCGCCGCCGAACTGGCCGAGCGCGTGCTCGCCCTGGCTGCGGCGAACCCGGATCGACGCGTTCTCGTGGGCATCGCCGGGTCGCCCGGCGCGGGCAAGAGCACCGTGGCGGCCGCCGTCGTCGGGCGACTGAACGAGCTGCGGGAAGCCGCCGCCGTTCACGTGCCGATGGACGGCTTCCACCTGGCCTCCTCGACGCTTCACCGGCTCGGCGCCGCCGACCGGAAGGGCGCCATCGACACGTTCGACGGGTGGGGGTTCCTCGCCCTGCTCGACCGCATCCGTCACGAACGCGGTCACACCGTCTATGCGCCGGGCTTCGACCGTCGCATCGAGGAACCGGTGGCCGCACAGATCGCCGTGGAGCCCGAGACGCGCTTCGTGGTCGTCGAGGGCAACTACTTGCTCGTGCGCGCCGAGCCGTGGGGCGGCGTGCGAGCGCGACTCGACGAGGCCTGGTTCTGCGAAGCCCCCGAACCCGAACGGATGCGACGGCTCGTCGAACGGCACGTCGCCGGCGGGCGGAACCCGGATGCCGCGCGTGCGTGGGCGCGCGACGTGGACGGCGCCAATGCCGCGATGATCGCCCCCACCCGCGAGAGCGCCGACCTCATCGTCTGCTGCGGCGAGAGCGGAGCCGGCTGAGAGCAGGCGACGCAGCCTCCGCTCACTCCGTCGGATCGAGGTCCGGTCCGAGGTGCTCTTCTGCATCCTTCTCGAGTCCGCCGCCGGGGCCGAGCTGGGCGTCGTTGACCTTCGCGCCGAGGTCGTGGCCCCCGCCGTCGGCGTCATCCGCGTCATCCGCAGTCTCGGCGGCTGCATCCGCCTGGGAAGCCAGTTCGTCCTTCGACTCGCCGGTCGGCGTCTGTGCGTTCTGGTCTGACATGGGGCCTCCTCGTTCGATCGACACGTCCCTGCAGCCTGCGCCCTGCAGGCGACCGCGGCAAGGGGGTTGCGAGAGACCGGATGCTCAGGGACTCGACAAGCTCAGGGAGCAGTCGGCTCCGTCGGCTCGCGCAGCGTCGAGAGGGTGCGCGCCGTCGGGTCGAGGGCTTCGGCGTCGGCCACCGCGGTGCCCATGAGAGGCGTCGAGCGCCATTCGACGAGAGTCCAGGTTCCATCCTCGCCGGAGTCGAGACTGACCATTCCGGTGTTGTCGAGCTCGTGCGTCGCAGCATAGGAACCGTCGATATCGCTCGCGCGTGCGGCCGCCCAGGCCCTGATCGCCATGCCGTGGCTGAAGACGGCGGCGGTCTCGACGCCGGTGGCCACCACGTCGGCGATGGCGGCGTCGAAGCGGGAGAAGAACTCGTGCCCGTCGGGGCCGCCGGGCATACGCCGAGCCATGTCGCCCTCGGCCCAGGCGAATGCGGTCGTGAGGTAGGTGTGCACGGAGGCGATGTCGCTGAGATCCTCAAGGGATCCGGCCTCGATCTCGTTCAGTCCGCCGAGCACGGTGCCCGAGAGGTTCAGGTGCTCGGCAAGCGGGACGGCGGTCTCGTGGGTGCGCACGAGCCTCGAGATGAAGATGGCCTCGGGGTTCCGCTCGGCGAGCGCGTCCGGAATGCCCTTCGACTGACGGTCGCCGAGTTCGGTGAGGCTCGGACCGGGTGCATCGGTGTCGAGCAGGCCGAGCACGTTCGAGGAGGTCTGCCCGTGCCGGATGAGTAGCAGCCGCATGGCCGCCAGCCTAACTCGCGGTCCCGTCTCGACGCCCGGACATGAACGAGCCCCCGACCGTGGGCACGGGTCGGGGGCTCGCGATGCGCGACAGGAGGCGCGCATCCGGTGCATGCCTACTGGGGCATGAGCACCGTGTCAATGAGGTAGACGGTCGCGTTGGCGGTGTGAACGCCTCCGCAGATGACCTTGGCGCCGTTGACCATGATGTCGTCGCCGCTTCCGGTGACGGTCACGGTGCCGCCCTGAACCGTGGCGTGGTCGCCGTCGATGGCGTCAGGGGCGATCTGGCCGGGAACCACGTGGTAGGTGAGGATATTGGTCAGGGTGTCGGAGTCGGTCTTCAGCGAGTCGATCGTCGCGGTGTCGATCTTGGCGAAGGCGTCATCCACGGGCGCGAAGACGGTGAACTCCGAGCCGTTCAGCGTGTCGACGAGGTTGACGTTCGGGTTCAGCTGCCCCGACACCGCGGCGGTGAGGGTCTTCAGCAGCGGGTTGTTGGATGCGGCGACGGCAACGGGGTCGGCGGCCATGCCGGCAACCGAGCCTGCGCCATCGGGAACCTGCTCGGCGTAGGCGGCGCATCCGCTGCCCACGAGGTCGGCGGCCGGATCCATCGTGGTCGCTTCGGGCGTGGACGACGACATGCTGTCATCGGATTTGGAGGTGGTCTCGGATGCCGAACCGCCGGAGGAACAGGCGGTGAGGCCGAGCGTCGCGACCGCGACGAGTGAGAGCGCGGCGAGCGCCGTGCGCGAGGTGTGTCGCATTGTTCTACTCCTTCAGTGTGCGGCCCACGTGCTGTGGGGCCGTCACGCTCTCTTCGGAGTGGCGGAGAGGCCGGATTGCTAACCGAGTGAGATTTCTCACACGCCCGTCGAACAATCCGCGACCCCCGTCACGCCGAATACCGACTGAAACTCGGAGGCGCTTTGATCTCGCTCGCACTCATCGGCTTCATCGGAGGCCTCATCACCGGCATCTCGCCCTGCATCCTGCCGGTGCTGCCGGTGATCTTCCTCTCCGGCGGCGCCCAGAACGCGCGAACGGATGCGGACCGCGCCGCCCGGCAGGCCCGGTGGCGCCCCTACCTCGTCATCGTCGGGCTCGTGCTGAGCTTCAGCGTCTTCACGCTCGTGGGGTCGCTCTTGCTCGCACTGCTGCACCTGCCGCAGGACTTCCTGCTGTGGGCGGGCGTGATCGTTCTCGTGCTCATCGGCATCGGCCTCATCGTGCCCCGCTTCGAGGCGCTGCTGGAGAAGCCCTTCGTGTGGATCCCGAAGAAGGACGTCGGCACCGACCGCTCCGGCATCGGCCTGGGGCTGGCTCTCGGAGCCGTGTACGTACCGTGTGCCGGGCCGGTGCTCGCGGCCATCACGGTTGCCGGCTCGACCGGTCGCATCGGAGCCGAGACGATCGTCCTCACCGTGAGCTTCGCCGTCGGAACCGCACTGCCGCTGCTCGTGTTCGCGCTCGCAGGGCGACGCGTCGCCGAGCGGGTGAAGACGTTCCGCGCCCACCAGCGCGGCATCCGCATCACGGGAGGCGTCGTCATGATCGCCCTCGCGATCGGGTTGGCTGCGGGGCTGCCGGCGGTGCTGCAGCGCCTCATCCCCGACTACACGGCGGGCTTCCAGCGCCAGCTCGCCGGTTCGAGCGAGGTGAAGAAGGCGCTCGGCCTCGGCGGCATCGTGACGGATGCCAACCGGCAGCTCTCGAGGTGCACCGACGGCCACCCGACGCTGCAGTCGTGCGGGCAGGCGCCGCCGCTCACCGGCATCCAGGAATGGTTCAACACCCCTGGCGACGCACCACTCGCGCTCGACCGGTTGCGCGGCCACGTCGTGCTGGTGGACTTCTGGGCGTACTCCTGCATCAACTGCCAGCGCTCGATTCCGCACGTCGTCGCCTGGGACAAGGCGTATCGCGATGCCGGTCTCACCGTGATCGGCGTGCACGCCCCCGAGTACGCCTTCGAGAAGGAGGTGCGCAACGTGAAGTCGGGCGCCGCGGACTTCGGCATCGACTACCCCGTCGCCATCGACAACTCGCTCTCCACCTGGACCGGCTACCGCAACCGCTACTGGCCGGCGCACTACCTCATCGACGCGAAGGGCGTCGTACGGCACATCTCATTCGGCGAAGGCGGTTACGACGTCACCGAGAAGCTCCTGCGAGAACTGCTGCAGGATGCGAACCCGGCTGCCGCCCTGCCGCGGCCGACGGAGGTCGCCGACTCGACGCCCGACACCGCCGCCATCACCCGGGAGACGTTCCTCGGCTCGACCAAGCAGGTGAACTTCGCGGGCAAGCAGAGCTACACGGCGGGGGACCGCTCGTTCGCGGCGCCCAAGAAGCTCCCGGCCGACAGCTTCGCCCTCGACGGTGACTGGGCGCTCGGAACGCAGAACATCACGCCCACCGGGAGCACGGCATCCGTCGCCCTGGCCTACGACGCCCGCGAGGTGCGGATGGTGCTCGGCGGCGAGGGAACGGTGAAGGTCACGACCCCGTCGGGAAGCCGCACGATCCAGGTGCACGGCGTTCCCACCTCCTACCGCCTGCTGTCGACGGACGACGTGGGGAAGGGCGAGCTGAGTGTGGAGGTGAGTGCGGGTGTCGACGCTTACTCATTCACCTTCGGTTGAGTTCCGCCGCAGGGCGGGCCGTGGCGCGCCACGCTCGGCATGGTCTGTCATGCTGGACCGGATGCGAGCCGAAGAAGAGGAAGGCACTCCGGTCATGGCGCCGGAGGAGCTGCTCGCGCGCGTCGGCTCCGGCGATCAGGCGGCGTTCGGCGAGCTCTACGACCAGCTCGCGGGCCGCGTGCTCGGCCTCGTCCGTCACCTCGTGCGCGACCACGCGCAATCCGAGGAGGTCACGCAGGAGATCTTCCTCGAGATCTGGCAGCAGGCCCCGCGTTTCGACGCCGGCCGCGGCCGGGCCGTGACATGGGTGCTCACCATCGCCCACCGGCGCGCGGTCGACCGCATCCGCTCGGCTCAGTCTGCGCGTGATCGTGATGTCGCAGCCGGTCACCGCGAGCTGGCGACGAGCGTCGCCGACGTCGCGGAATCGGTCGAGATCCGCCTGGACCACGAGCGGGCCGCGCGCGCCCTCGACAAGCTCACCGAATCCCAGCGCGAGGCCATCCAGCTCGCGTACTACGGGGGCTATACGCAGCAGCAGATCGCTACGCTTCTCGACGTGCCGATCGGCACGATCAAGACCCGCATCCGGGACGGGATGATCCGGATGCGAGAGATTCTGGGGGTGAGCGCATGAACGGGCACAACAGCGAGGAACTCCGCGCGCTCGCCGCTGCGGGGGCGCTCGACGCCCTGACCGAGGAGGAGCGCGCCCGGCTGGATGCCGCCCGCGCGACGGATGCGGACCTCGCCGCAGAGGCCGCCGCCTTCGAGGTCGTCGCCACCCAGCTGGCCCTCTCGGTTCCCTCGGTCGAGCCGCCTGCCTCGATGCGCGACGCTCTCATGGCCCGCATCGCGGTGACCGCGCAGGCGGATGCCAGCCCTGCCGCGGCGTCGGCCGCGGCTCAACCACGGAATGCCGACGCCGCGCCCAAGTCGAGCGCCGCGCCGGCGGCGCCCGGCGGTGCCGGCCCGGTCGAGACGGCGGCCCGGCGTCGCTGGGGCACGCGGGTCGGCGCAGCCGTCGCGGCGGTCGCGGCAGCGGCCGGCCTGTTCTTCGCCGGCATCGCGGTGGGAGGAGCCATCGGCGGCGGCAACGAGAGCACCGTCGCCTCCGCGCTCACCGAGATCAACGCCGCGCCCGATACCCAGCATCGAACACAGCGACTCGACGACGGCCGCACGGCGAGCGTCGTCTGGTCCGACGAGCTCGAGCGGGGGGCGCTGCTCGTCGACGAGCTGCCCTCACTCGCCTCCGACCAGACCTATGAGGCCTGGGTCATCACGGATGCCGGTGCCCAGCCCGCGGGAACGTTCGAGAGCGTGGCCAACGGCGTGACCGTGCACCTGATCAGCGGCGGCATGCCGGAGGGTGCCTCCATCGGCGTGACGGTCGAGCCCTCGGGTGGGTCGAAGGCCCCGACGAGCGACCCCATCATCGCGATCTCGACCGCATGACGAAGGGCCTCGCGAACGCGAGGCCCTTCGCCTGAGTTCTGCAGGAGATCAGCGCCTATGCAGGATGCCGGAGGTGTCGGCGGTCCTGCACATCGCGTCACATCCTCCGAAGCGGATGCCGCCTACGCGACCGACGTGGTGTCGCGCTTGGGGAGCTTCCAGCCCGGACGCACGAAGTGGCAGGTGTAGCCCCACGGGATGCGCTCAAGGTAGTCCTGGTGCTCGGGCTCGGCCTCCCAGAACGGGCCGGCCGGCTCGATCGTGGTGACGACCTTGCCCGGCCACAGGCCGGAGGCGTCCACATCCGCGATGGTGTCGCGGGCGATGGCCCCCTGCTCGGGCGACTGCGGGAAGATCGCCGAGCGGTAGCTGCTGCCGATGTCGTTGCCCTGGCGGTCCTTGGTGCTGGGGTCGTGGATCTGGAAGAAGAACTCCAGGATGTCGCGGTACGAGATCTTCTCGGGATCGAAGACGATCTCGATGGCCTCGGCGTGACCCTCGTGGTTGCGGTAGGTCGCGTTGGCGACCGTGCCGCCCGTGTAGCCGACGCGGGTGTCCAGCACTCCCGGCAGCTTGCGGGTCAGGTCCTCCACGCCCCAGAAACAGCCGCCGGCGAGGATGGCGGTCTCGGTGTTGCTCGTCATGATGCGTCCTCCGTAGTGGTGAAGAGTGAGCGGTACTGACCGTAGCCCTGCTCGTCGAGTTCCGCGAGCGCGATGAACCGCATCGCCGCCGAATTCATGCAGTATCGCAGGCCGCCGGCATCCGCGGGTCCGTCGTCGAAGACGTGGCCGAGGTGCGAGTCCGCTGCGGCAGAGCGCACCTCGGTGCGCTTCATCCAGAGCGTGCGGTCGACCTTCTCGGTGACGGCGTCGGGCTCGATCGGCTTCGTGAAGCTCGGCCAGCCGGAGCGGCTGTCGTACTTGTCGGTCGAGGCGAACAGCGGCTGTCCTGAAACGACGTCGACGTAGATGCCGTCCTCGTGGTTGTTCCAGTACTCGTTGCGGAACGCCGGCTCGGTCGCCGCCTCCTGCGTGACCTTGTACTGGGTGGGGGTGAGGCGGCTCAGCGCCTCGGGAGTCTTGCGGTAGTCCTGTGACACGAAAACCTCCTCGATGGGCGTCGCTGGCTGCGACGCCTGCCGGCCGGCCGCTCACGCGGTTTCCTCGACCATCCAGTAGAACGGGCGAAGGGCCCCTCCTGTTCCACCGGGGCTGTGAGCGCGCTGTGAGTTGACGCGGCGGGATGCCGGGTGCGGCGAGCAGGCGATTGGACGGGCGGTCAGCCGCCGAGCGACGGCACGATCATCGACACGGCGCCCCAGACTGCGCCGGCGAGGATCGCAAGCATCCAGAAGCCCCGCACGGCGGCCGCCCGGTTCACCTGCGCGCGCAGCTCCGCGAACGCATGCGGGTCGGCCTCGACGAGCACGTCGACACCGCGCTCGTGCCAGGTTCCTGGGCGGGCGGCTGCGGCGGCGACGGCCGGCGCATCGATGGAGGTCGGCCGGCGCTTGCGCAGCCAGCGCAGCAGTTCCGACTCACGCAGCACGGCGACGCCCTCGGGTTGCTGCCGGAAGGTCCACTCCTTCGCCCCCACGATCACGATCGCGCTGTAGACCGGCACCTCGGCGCCGAGGGCTTCGGCCAGCCGCTTGGCAGCGCCGTCGCGTTCCGAGCGGGCATTGCGCAGGTACTGCGTCTTCTGGCCGTTGACCATCAGCGAGCGCTCGCCGATCCAGATCTTCGCGTCGTCGTGGTGCTTGGTGTTGAGGGTGAAGACACCGGTGGGGCCGATCACGATGTGATCGATGTCGCTCTCGCCGCGCCCGACGGGAACCGAGTGCAGCACCGTCCACTCCGGCCCCAGGTGCTCCAGCCGAGCACCGATGCGCAACTCGCCCAGCGCGCCGGCGTACCAGCTTCGCGCATCCTTAGCGAGCGGGTTCAGCCCGAGCACCCGCGCAAGCGGCGAACGCTGCGCGGCCCAGCTCTGCTCGGCCAACGCGCGGATGACGACGGCCGACGCCGCCCGCCGTCCCAGGAGCGTCGGTGCGGCTGGTGTGGAGGTCGGCGTCTCGTGGGTGGCGGTCATCGCATCCTTTCAGGGATGCCGCAACGCTACTTGAGAGGCAGGCCGACCCGAATGCTCCCATTCGGGTGTGACGGTGCGCTCAGGCGGCGCATTGCCCCGACGAGACGGATGCGCTCAGCCCCGGCGCCGCGCTCACCACCGGCGCGAGTTCCTTGTCGGTGAGCGCGTAGCCGATGTGGTCGGCCACTGCAGACTTCGCGAAGACGACGCCGGCGACGCTCCCATCCGTCTCGAGCAGCGGACCGCCCGAATTGCCCTTGTTCACCTCGGCGGACAGCGTGTAGACCTGCCGGCTGCCCGATCCATCCGCCCGGGCGATGTTGGTGACCTCGGCGACGGTGGCGGCACCGGAGACGAACGGGCCGCCGAAGGGGTAGCCCTGCACCGCCGCACCCGCGCCGGGATCGAGGGGTGCGCCGAGCCGCAGCGGCGCGGCATCCAGGCCGGGAACCTGCAGCACGGCGAGGTCGGTCGCGGCGTCGAAGTAGACCACCGACGCCTGGTGCGGCGACTCTCCCGGCGTCTCGACGACGGGCTGTTCCACGCCGGCGACGACGTGGGCGTTGGTCACCACCCGATCATCGGCGACGACGAAGCCGCTGCCCGTCAGTCCCGTTCCGCAGCGGTACGCGACTCCCGAGACGCGGACGACGGATGCCGCGGCCTTCTCGAGTGCAGGGGAGGACGCGTCGACGTCGGCGGCCGGGGGCAGGGTCGCGGGGGGCGCGAGGGTGTCGATGAGCCAGGGGAGGGCGTCGCCGACGGCGGTGTTCCGCACGCTCGCGAGGAAGGACTTCACCGGGTCGGGCGTGACCCTGTCGATCGCGCCCAGGGTGAGGCTCCCGCCGACAGCCTGCGACAGAACCGGTGCGCCGAGCGCGCTGAGGCCGCCTGCGACCGTGCTCAGGGCGAGTGCTGCGGCGACACCGCTGACGAGCAGTCCGGCTCCGCGATCGATCATGCTCAGCTTCACGGCGCGCGCGCCGCGCTGCAGCAGCCGGCCGAGCAGCGCGCCCACGGCGGTGCCGAGTGCGAGCAGCGCGACGCCGGCCGCGATGATGGCCGCGACCCGCCACTCGGGTGCCGGCACCCAGGCCGAGACCTGGGGCAGCAGCAGGTATGCCGCGATGCCGCCGGCGATCAGGCCGAGGGCGCCGACGACGCTGCGGAACAGGCCGCTGCGCCATCCGCCGACGGCAGCGGCAACGACGAGCAGCACGACGAGCACGTCGATCGCGAGCGATCCGTTCACCGGTTCCCCTTGTCATCCGCCGCTGTCATCCGCCGCGCCACGCGGGCCGGGCACAGCGTGCACCACTCTGTCGCAGGCGACTCGGCGAACGCTGGGAAACGCCGGTCGGCAGGAGATGCCGAACAGAAGACAATGGCCGACCGCGCGCGAGCACCGTGACGTGTCAAGCCCGTACCCGGCGTGCACGGCCCGGCGTAGCGTGCCTCGCATGAGTCCCCAACGGATGCGGGCGGCCGAGGTCGCCGACGGCGTGTTCCTGGTCGAGCACGGCTTCGCCAATTGCTACCTCATCATCGGAGACGATGCCGGCGGGGGAGTGACCCTCATCGACTCCGGATTGCCGCGGGGCTATCGCGCCCTGGCGGCCACGATGCGCTGGCTCGGCCGCGGCATGGACGAGATCCGCGCGCTGCTTCTCACCCACGGCCATTTCGACCACGTCGGAACGGCGCGCCACCTCTCCGAGGAGTACCGCGTGCCCATCTGGGTGCATCCGGAAGACCGCTACATGACGCGGCATCCGTACCACTACCCCCACGAGGCCCCGCGTTTCGCATACCCGTTCTCGTATCCGCAGTCACTGCCCATCCTGGCGTCGATGACGGCGGCGGGCGCCTTGAACGTGCGCGGGGCGGATGCGACCAACTTCCTTCAGGACGGCGTCTCCGTCACCGTGCCCGGCCTGCCCGTGCCGATCGCGACGCCGGGCCACACGCCGGGGCATTGCGCCTTCCATCTGCCCGACCGGGGAGTGCTCATCACGGGTGACGCCATGGTGACCCTCGACCCGTACACGGGCGAGAGAGGTCCGCGCATCGTCGCTCGTGCCGCCACGGCCGACAGCGCGCAGGCGCTCGCCTCCCTCGACGCGCTCGCGGCGACCGACGCGACCGTGCTCCTGCCGGGACACGGCGAGCCCTGGCGACAGAACGTGCGGGAGGCGATGGATGCGGCGCGGGCGGCGGGAACGCCGTGACCCGGCGATCTCGCGCTCAGGCGGCGGCGTCGAGGTAGAGCCAGCGACCCTCGAGTCGAACGAACCGGCTGCGCTCGTGCAGCCGGCCGCGTTGCTCACCCCGGTAGTACGCGATGAACTCGACGCTGCCCGTGTTCGCCAGTGGCCCGCCCTGCGCCGTGTCGAGGATGTCGAGCCGGTACCAGCGCTGAGCCGCATCCAGTTCGAGGTCGTGCGGCCGCGTCGACGGATGCCACGTGGCCAGCAGGTAGGCCGCATCGCCTCCGGCGAAGGCCGAGAAGCGCGAGCGCATCAGTTGCTCGGCCGTGGCCGCGACACGCTCACCTCGGTGCAGGGGAGCGCAGCACTGCCCGTACGGCTCCCCGCTGAGGCAGGGACACCGCGCGGTGTCGGCGAGAGGGACGGAGCCAACCACGCAACCATTATGCGGGCGGCCGTCGGCAGGCGGGCTATCACCGCCTCGGCGCGATGACAATCCCTAGCCCGCCCCGCCGACATGCGGAACGCTGATGACATGGCCCACGCGTACAGCGCGAGCCTCAGTGGCGGAAAGGAACCACATGTCGAACGACACCACCTCCAACAGTGACGGGCTGGCTCCCGGAGACGACGAGCAGGGTGAGGCCGCCGATCCCGAGACGCCCGACACGACGTCGGGCGGCGCG
The DNA here is from genome assembly GCF_037404875.1 of Rathayibacter sp. YIM 133350. NCBI lineage: Bacteria > Bacillati > Actinomycetota > Actinomycetes > Micrococcales > Microbacteriaceae > Rathayibacter > Rathayibacter sp. YIM 133350. The sequence continues at coordinate 19,867 of NZ_JBBELO010000027.1, read as the reverse complement.
CCGGAGCCGGCGAACACGACCGATCCAGCCGCGTTCGGCCGGAGCCGTTCCGGTGAGGACGGCGACGCGGAGTCCTGAGACCGGAGATCGCGCGCCTCACAGACGCTTCACAGCCGCAGCCCATAGCGTCGGCCACATCTGAAGCGGGTGTCTACCCGCGAACCCACGGCTGTGAAGTCGAATACCAGTCGGGATTCTCGCCATCACTACACCCATCATCGGGTCGGTTCGTCGTACGCAGCCGAGAGGCAGTGCGAGCGCCACCGCCCAGAGTTACACCGCACTGTCGCGGGTCATGAAGGAAAGTGGCCTGCTGCACCGCACACGCTGGTTCTACATCGCCCTGTTCTCCGGCCTCGTCGTCGCACTGGCCGGCGCGGGAGCCGGTTTCGTGCTGCTCGGCGACACCTGGTACCAGTTGCTCATCGCGGGCGCCCTCGGCATCATCTTCACCCAATTCGCCTTCCTCGCCCATGAGGCCTCGCACCGGCAGGTGCTCGACTCCGGTCCGGCGAACGATCGCCTCGGCCGCATCATCGGCACGGCGTTCGTCGGCATGAGCTACTCCTGGTGGATGAGCAAGCACTCGCGTCACCATGCCAACCCGAATCGCGTCGGAAAAGACCCCGACATCGACTTCGACACGATCTCGTTCACCGAGGAGTCCGCGGCGAAGCAGACCGGCATCCTGGCCTTCATCACCCGCCGCCAGGGCTACCTGTTCTTCCCGCTGCTCATGTTCGAAGGCGTGAACCTGCACGTCACCTCCGTGCGCACGCTCTTCGCCCGTCACCGCGTCGAAGGTCGCACCCTCGAGCTCTCCCTCATCGCCGCGCGCTTCGCCGTGTACCTCGGCCTGGTGTTCTGGTTCCTGCCGCTCGGCATGGCCTTCGCCTTCCTCGGCGTGCAGCTCGCGGTGTTCGGCGTGTACATGGGCGCCTCGTTCGCACCCAATCACAAGGGCATGCCGATCGTGGGTGCCGACGAGAAGCTCGACTTCTTCACCAAGCAGGTGCGCACCTCGCGGAACATCTCCGGCGGCCTCTGGGCGAGCGTGCTCATGGGCGGGCTGAACTACCAGGTCGAGCACCACCTGTTCCCCAGCATGCCTCGTCCCCACCTCGCGAAAGCGCGATTGATCGTAAAAGAGCATTGCGCAACCGTGGGAGTTCCCTACACTGAGACAACACTCGTACGTTCGTACGGGATCGTCATCCGCTACCTGAATCGCGTCGGCCTCGCGGCCCGTGATCCATTCGACTGCCCCATGGTCGACCGCTACCGGCGCGTCTGACCCCATAGAGACTTCCGGCTTCTGCCGGAGACGCACGACGAGATGTCGTGCACCTGAGGCCCGCAGTACCGGGTCGAATACAAAGAAGGAATAACAACATGGCAACCGGAACCGTCAAGTGGTTCAACGCTGACAAGGGCTTCGGCTTCATCTCCCCCGACGACGGCAGCGCCGACGTCTTCGCGCACTTCAGTGCCATCGCAACGGGCGGCTACCGCACGCTCGAAGAGAACCAGAAGGTGGAGTTCGAGGTGACCCGCGGCCAGAAGGGCCTGCAGGCAGAGAACATCCGCCTCATCGGCTAACACCCGCGCTCGCGCAACAGGCGTCGTGCCTCGGTACGGCGTGCGGTGTTGCGCTGCGTAACAAGCGTGGTCGATCGTCCTCCGGGCGGTCGGCCACGCTTCTTCTTTCTTCCCGTCAAGCCGGTTGCCGGAGGTGATGGGGCGGGGCAACCTGATGCGGTCGGCGTTCGCGACCGACGCGATCAGGGAGGCGCCAGGCATGTCGAAGGTTCCCGATGGCGGCAGCATCCCGGGGGCCGGCACGGTCGCGGATTCCCGTGAGGACCTGTCGCCCGGTGCGGCTCGGCGCGAGCGCTCGGCCCAGAACGCGTGGTCGGGTGCGCTCTTCGGCGTCGGGCTCGCCGCCTTCCTCGACGAGGCGCTCTTTCACCAGGTGCTGCACTGGCACCACTTCTACGACCTCTCGACCCCCGAGGCGGGGCTCGTCTCCGACGGGATCTTCCATGCCGCGAGTTGGTTCGCGACCATCGCGGCGTTGTTCCTGTTCGCCGATCTGCGCCGACGTCGAGCACTGTGGCTGAAGCGCTGGTGGGGCGGCGTGCTCCTCGGGGCGGGTGCCTTCCAGCTCTACGACGGCCTCGTGCAGCACAAGCTGTTGGGCATCCACCAGATCCGCTACGTCGCGAACCTGTTCGTCTACGACCTGGTCTGGAACGTCGTCGCCGTGCTGCTGCTGGCCGCAGGGATCGTGCTCGTCGTTCTCACCCGCCGTTCGGCCGTCCGTCCGCGATGAGGCACTCATCCTCCGATGGCGTGCTGCCCTTCGAGGTGTTCATCGCCGTGCCGTTGGCACTGGCAGCCGGGTTCTATCTCGCGGCGGCCGCACGACAGGCGCGCGCCGGCAGGGCGTGGCCCGTCGGGCGCACGGTGTGCTGGCTGGCGGGGATCGCCGTCGCGTCGGTCGCCTTGCTCGTTCCGGCGGAGGCGTTCGCCAAGGGATCGCCGTTCACCGCCCACTCCGCAGCGCATCTCGCGATCGGGATGCTCGCGCCGGTGCTGCTCGTGGTCGCACGGCCGATGACGCTCGTGCTGCGATCCCTCGATCGCCGCCGCGCGCGGCGGCTGGCCCGCCTGCTGGCTTCCGGTGCGGCCCGGCTTCTGGCGCATCCGGTGACGGCCGCGCTGATGGTGGTGGGCGGCATGGCCGCGCTCTACCTCACGCCCCTGTACGCCCTCGCCCAGCGGGCGATGCCGGTGCATGCACTCGTCGGCGCCCACGCCCTTCTGTGGGGATACATGCTGGCCTTCGCGCTCGTCGGACGGGACCCCAACCCGCATCGCGTCGGCGAGCGAGGGCGCGCCGTCGTGCTGTTCGTCGTGCTCGTCGCCCACGGCGTGCTCGCAAAGCACCTCTACGCGAACCCGCCGACGGGCGTCGAGAGCGTGGATGGCCGGGACGGGAGCATGCTCATGTACTACGGCGGCGACGCGATCGAGGCCCTGCTGATCGTGATGCTGTGCGCGCAGTGGTACGCGCGCGCCGGCCGTCGGCTGAGCAGCTCCCGCTCCCGCTCCCGCTCCCGCTCCCGCTCCCGCTCCCGCTCTCAGACGACGGCGTCGACGGCGTCGACGGTGACCGGCTCGTCGGCCAGACGGGACCGCCAGCCGCTGCCGTCGTCTTCCAGCAGCACGATGGCACCGTTGTCCAGTCGCGGCACGGGCTCGCCGGTGAGCGCTTCGACGGTGACGCGGATCAGTGTTCCGTGGGCGACCGCGACGGGTCGCTCGTACGCCTCGGCGAGGTCTTCGACGGCCGCGCTACCCCGAGCCGCAACCCGGTCGAAGGGTTCCGCGCCGGGGTAGTCGTGATGCGGCCAGCGCCGGTGCGCATCCGTGACGGCAACCCCCTCGGCCGCACCGTAGTTGCGCTCGGTGAGGCGATGATCGGTTCCCGCCGCATCGATCCCGAGGCCGGCAGCGATGACGGCTGCGGTCTCGCAGGCCCGGCTCAGAGGAGAGCTCACCACGACCGTGGCGCCGAAGTCGCGCAGGGACCGCGCCGCTGCCGCGGCCTGCACTCGACCGCTCTCGTTCAGCTCGATGTCCGTGCTTCCCTGGATGACCCCGCGGGCATTCCAGTCGGTTTCCCCGTGCCGAACCAGCGCGACCCGCCTCACGAGGGGACCCTCGCGCTGCGGCGGCCGGTGCGGTGCTCGATTCGGCGGGTGCGACGCATCCATCGAGCCTAACCGGAGCGGGCTCACCCGGCCGACGTGCCGCTTCGGCCCATGGGGCGCGGTGCTACGCCAGAGCGAAGGGAGGAAGGGTCATGGGGCGGATGCGCCACTGGTCGCCCCCGCGTTGCTCGGAGATCGTGCGCGCCGCCGTCTCGGCCTCGCGCTCCGAATGGAACGGGCCGACCAACTGGGGACGGGTGTCGAACTCGATGACGTATTCCATGCATCATTTGTAGCGCGCATCGCCGGTCCGCTCGGGCGCTCCGGTGGCCGCGGCTGTCAACCTGTCGCTTTTCGGGCTGAGCAGTGGGAACGTAAGAGGAAGAGCCACACCATGATCAGGGGGAGGAGTGCCCATGAGCGACGAGGCTGGGGCGCCGGTTCCGAGCGAACCGGAGCCCAAGGAGGACGGCTTGGGCAGTGAGGGTACGATTCCGAACGAGCCCGGCGGCATCGGGGTGGGCGCGACCGGAGCGAGTCACTTCGAACCTGAGGAAGACCCCGAAGCGGCCGGGGAACCGGACGCGAGCAACGAGAGCGCCGACGGCGCCTGAATGAGAGCAGATATCAGATGAGCGAATTCCCGAACGACGCCGACATCCCCGACGAGCGGGGCTACGCCGACGACGACCGAACGCAGGCACAGCTTCGCCGGGAGCACGACGAGGAACTCGGCCTGGATCCGTTCTTCGAGGGTGCCGACATCACGAACCCCGACGGGCCCGACCTCGAGGGCGGGGACGATCTCGACGTCGGAGCGGGGCTGCACCGACCGCGCGACTGAAGCGGCGAGGCGAGCTCAGCCGCCGACGACCCAGCCGTTCTCCACGACGTCACGGGCGACCTCGGTGAGCAGGCGTCGGGCCGCGCGAGCGTGCGCGCGCAGCTTGAGGAAGGCGTCGTTCACGCCGATGCCCTCGGCCTGCGCGATCACGCCCTTGGCCTGTTCGATGGCGACCCGGCTCTCGAGCGCCTTCTGCAGCTGGTCCCGGGAAATGGCCGATTCATCGGCGATGCGTCCCTGAAGGATGCTGATGGTGGCGACCTCGACGAGCGCACGCGCAACGGTGAGGTCCTCTTCGCTGATCTTCCCGGGTGCGTCGTGCAGCAGGTCCAGCGAGCCGATCGTGGTGTCCCGCAACCGCATGGGAATGGCATGCACGGCCTGGTAGCCCATCTGGCCGGCGGCGGTGGCGAAGCGGGGCCACTGCGCATAGAGGCTGGCGATGTTCGGCACCGAGAGCGTCGTGCCGGTGCGGTACGCCTCGACGCAGGGCCCCTCGGAGAAGCTCAACTCGATCAGCTCGACCGACTCGCTGCGCGAACTCGTCGCCGCGGCCACCTTGAGCCCGTCTCTGCCGTCGTCGAGCAGGATGCCCGCGTCGGTCACATCCAGCAGGCTGACGCACCGCTCGACCAGCATCTGCAGGACCTCTACGGGGTCGTAGTCTGCGACGAGCGTATCGGCGAGACTGACGAATGTCTCGACGAGCTGCCGCTCGCGTTCTGATCCCATGAGGCAACATCCTACTTACTGTCCTGCCTCGGCACTCACCGCGCGGAGCGCGTTCGGCCGTGCAGCGAACTCTCGAGGGTTGGGCAGGATTGGGGGAGAATCGACAGGAACGACAAGCGCATTGCGTTGTAGACTCAAGTCATACGGGCCAGGACCTCGCCCCTTTACGATCGGATCGATTGTGGGCACGTTATTCTATGGCTCGGCCGGGTTCTCGGTTGAAATCGATGATCTCCTCCTCGCGCACCTCAAGGTGGTCATCGTCGACAAGCTTCGGCGCAACGAGAGTTTCGCCGTCAACTACACCGAGGGCGATGACACCGGCCCCCGGACTCTGTGGATCCATGCCACCATTCCGCTGCGGTTCACCTTCTCCGAACCGGTCGCTCCCGCGCTCAGTCGCGAAGTGTTGAACGACCTCGCCCGCCAGGCCAATACGACGAACGGACTGTCGATCCGACTGCAGCCCGAGTTGGAGGCTCAGCCGGAACGACAGTCCGAACTCGCGGTCAGCGCCTAGGAGGTCTCGGCGCTCACAGCAGCGCCGAGGCGTCCTCGCCGGTGCCGAACGTGGTGTCGGCGCCCGGCTGCTCGGGCGGAGCGGTGACGAGGGCGGAGGCCTCGGCGTCGAGATCAGTCGCCGCCTGCTCGAACTGCGAGTTGTAGAGGCGCCAGTAGGCGCCCTTCGCTGCGATCAGTTCGTCATGCGTGCCCTTCTCGACGATGTCGCCGTGCTCCATCACGAGGATGAGGTCGGCATCGCGGATCGTCGAGAGACGGTGCGCGATGACGAACGAGGTGCGACCGGAACGCAGCGCGGCCATCGCGTGCTGCAGCAGCAGCTCGGTGCGGGTGTCGACCGACGAGGTGGCCTCGTCGAGGATGAGCACCGAGGGTGCCGCGACGAAGGCGCGGGCGATGGTGATCAGCTGCTTCTCGCCCGCCGAGACGTTCGAGGCATCCTCGTCGAGCACGGTGTCGTACCCGTCGGGCAGGGAGTGCACGAAGCGGTCCACGTAGGTGGCGCGGGCGGCCGCCATGATCTCCTCATCGGTCGCGTCCTGTCGGCCGTAGCGGATGTTCTCGCGGATGCTCCCGGCGAACAGCCACGGATCCTGCAGCACCATTCCGGTACGGGCGCGCACGTCGTGCCGGCGCAGGTCGGCGATGTTCTGCCCGTCGAGCAGGATGCGACCTCCGCTGAGCTCGTAGAAGCGCATGATCAGGTTGACGAGCGTCGTCTTCCCAGCGCCGGTCGGCCCGACGATCGCCACCGTCTGTCCGGGATTGACGCTGAACGAGAGGTCACGGATGAGCGGGCGTTCCGGCGTGTAGGAGAACGACACGTTCTGGAACTCGATGCGGCCGTCACCCTCCACAGGGGCCGGGGCGTCGGTGGCGTCGGGGTCCTCCTCATCGGCGTCGAGCAACTCGAAGACGCGCTCGGCCGATGCCGTTCCCGACTGCACCACAGCGGCCATGCCGCCGAGCTGGGCCAGCGGCTGGGTGAACTGCTGCGAGTACTGGATGAAGGCCTGCACGTCGCCGAGCCGCAGTTGTCCGGAGGCGACCATCAGTCCGCCCAGAACGGCGATGCCGACGTAGGAGAGGTTCCCGATGAACATCATGCCGGGCATGATGACGCCCGAGAGGAACTGCGCCTTGAAGGAGGCCGCGTAGAGCTCCTCGTTCTCGGCGCGGAACTTCTCGCTCGCATCCTGCTCGCGACCGAACACCTTGACGAGGGCGTGACCCGAGAACGACTCCTCGACGCGGGCGTTGAGGCGGCCGACCTTCTTCCACTGCACGCCGAACGCGGCCTGCGACTTCGGCCCGATGACGCCGAAGATCACGGCCATGAGCGGCAGCGCCACGAGGGCGACGAGCGAGAGCTGCCACGAGATCGAGAACATGGCGATCAGCACGCCCACCACGGTGAGCACGCTCGTCAGCGCACTCGAGAGCGACTGCTGCATCGTCTGGGTGATGTTGTCGATGTCGTTCGTGACGCGCGAGATGAGCTCGCCGCGCTGCATCCGGTCGAAGTAGCTCAGCGGCAGGCGGTGCAGCTTCGCCTCGACGTCTTCGCGCAGGCGCCACATGGCACGCACCATGATGACGTTGATCACGTAGCCCTGGATCCACGAGAGAACGGATGCCACGACGTACAGCACGAGCACGATCGCGACGACCTGGCTCAGGCGTGCCATGTCGATGCCCGCGCCCGGTGTGAGCGTCGCCGCCTGCACGATGTTCGCGAGGTCGTCCTTGCCCGAGTTGCGCAGCCCCTCGACCACCTGCGCCTTCGTGACGCCCGAGGGCAGCTGCAGCGAGATGAAGCCCTCGAAGATGATGTTCGTTGCCTCGGCGAGCACCTTCGGGGCGATCACCGTGAGGACGACGCCGATGGCCCCGAGGAGGGAGACGAAGACGAAGGACCACTTCCACGGCGACAGCAGGCCGAGCATCCGTCGGAAGCTCGCTCCGAAGTCCTGTGCCTTCCCGGGCTTGACGCTGTCCCAGTCGCCCGAGTTCTGGCGAGCCTGCTCGGCGAGCTCCTGATCGCGCAATTCGTCTTCGGTCAGCACCTGCGGCTCGACGCTGCGTCCGCGGCGTGCGCCGCGCTTCGACGTTTCGGTGCTCATGCCGATGCCTCCACTCCGAGCTGGGATTCCACGATCTGGCGGTAGGTCTCGCTCGACTCGATGAGCTCGTCGTGCGTGCCGATGCCCACGATGCCGCCGTCGTCGAGCACGACGATGCGGTCGGCATCCGCGATGGTCGATACGCGCTGGGCGACGACGATCTTCGTCACGTCGGGCAACTCACGCCAGAGCGCCTGCCTGAGCTTGGCGTCGGTCATGAGGTCGAGCGCCGAGAACGAGTCGTCGAATACGAGGATGTCGGGCTGGTGCACGATCGCGCGGGCGATGGCCAGGCGCTGGCGCTGGCCGCCCGAGACGTTGGTGCCGCCCTGGGCGATGCGACCGTTCAGGCCGCCCTCCATGTCGGCCACGAAGTCGCGGCCCTGCGCGATCTCGAGCGCGTGCCACAGCTCCGCATCCGTCGCCTCTTCTCGGCCGAACCGCAGATTGGATGCGACCGTGCCAGCGAAGAGGAATGGCCGCTGGGGCACGAGGCCGATGGTCTTCCACAACCGGTCGAGGTCGGCCTCGCGCACGTCGACGCCGTTGACCTTCACCGATCCGCCGGTCGCATCGAAGAGCCGCGGGATGAGCGAGACGAGCGTGGTCTTGCCCGCGCCGGTCGAGCCGACGATGGCCACGGTCTGGCCGCGCTCGGCGCGGAAGCTGATGCCGTGCAGAACCGGATGCTCCGCTCCGGGATACGCGAACTCGACGCCGTCGAGTTGCACGGTGCCGACCTCGGGGAACGCCGAGACGGCATCGGCGGGCCGAGCGAGGGTCGACTCGCTGGCCAGCACCTCGCCGATGCGCTCAGCGGAGACCGCGGCACGCGGGATCATGATGGTCGTGAAGGCGGCCATGAGCACGCCGCCGAGGATGATGCCCACGTACTGCATGAACGCGAAGAGCGTGCCGATCTGAACCGTGCCGTCGTTGACCTCCGTGGCGCCGAACCAGATGACCCCGATCACCGTCACGTTCAGCACGAGCATGAACAGGGGGAACAGGGTGATGAACAGGGTGCCGACGCGGCGCCCGACGTCCATGATGTCGGTGTTCGCGCCGCGGAAGCGCTTCTCCTCGATGCGTTCGCGCACGAAGGCCCGCACCACGCGGATGCCCGTCAGCTGCTCGCGCAGGATGCGGTTCACCGCGTCGAGGCGCTTCTGGAACGAGCGGAACAGCGGCACCATGCGGGTGATGACGATGCCGGCGACCACGAGGATGACGATGACCGATGCCCAGATCAGCCAGCTGAGCCCGACATCCTGTCGCAGGGCCATGATGATGCCGCCGATGGCGAGCAGGGGAGCGCTCACGAGCATGGTGGCGCCCTGCATGGCGAGCATCTGCACCTGCTGCACGTCGTTGGTGTTGCGGGTGATGAGCGAGCCCGGCCCGAACTGCGAGACCTCGCGCTCCGAGAACGCGCTCACCTTGTCGAACACGTCGTTGCGGATATCGCGGCCGACCCGCATCGCGGCACGTGCGGCGAAGTAGGTGGCGATGACGGCAGCCACGATCTGGCCGAGCGAGATCACGAGCATGAATCCGCCGCGTGACCAGATGTAACCGGTATCGCCCTTGGAGACTCCGTTGTCGATGATGTCGGCGTTCAGGCTGGGCAGGTAGAGCGAGGCGAGAGCGGAGAGCAACTGGAAGACCAGCACTCCCAGCAGCAGCCATCGGTAGGGCTTCAGGTAGCGAATGAGTATTCGCGCAAGCATGGAGATCTCCTGAGGGTTTGAGGCTGCGTGTCGCGAGCGCGGCAGGAGAAGTCTTCCCCCCGCCACCGACATCCCGTCGGGCGCTGAAGAGCCGGGCTGTCTACGATGACGCAACCCTGAAGTCTGGCACGTTCGGCGAGAACCGGTCAAGCACGCCGCGCCGCTCGCTCGCTCATGGCGATCAGGCCTGGCGGGTCTCGTCCAGTTCGGCCAGCAGGTCTGCCGCACCCGGGGTGTTCGGCAGCTCCCTCTCGAGCACGCGCACGATGCCGAGAATGGGGATCGGCAGCCAGGACTGGCGGTTGCGGTGCTCGTAGAGCGCCTCGTAGACCGCCTTGTCGAGTTCGAACGCGTCGCGCAGCGCGAGGTAGGCGCGCAGGTCGAGCTCGGATGCCTCGGCATAGCCGCCGAGGAAGGCGCGCCGGGCGTCGTTCGCCCAGGTGCTGAGAGCGCCCGAGTCGGCGTGCGGATCGTTCATTCCCACGGAGCCCGCGACGTAGTCGAAGGAACGCAGCATGCCGGCCAGGTCGCGCAGTACGACGTCGGGCCGCACCCGATCGGTCATCGTGCGCAGCGGCTCACCCTCGAAATCCAGCAGCACCCAGCCCCGGTCGGGCACGCTGAGCACCTGGCCGAGGTGATAGTCGCCGTGCACGCGCTGCAGCGGGGGCCAGACGGCCTGCTGGGCCGCATCGTAGATCTCCTCGATGCTCTGCCGCTGCTCGGCGAGCTGAGGGATCTCGGCCACAGCCGTCGCCAGGCGCTCGTGCCAGCCGAGCACCACCGCCGCGACATCGCCGGGGGTGGCATCCGTCGTCGGGAAGAGGCGGGCCAGCAGTCGGTGCACCTCGGCGGTCGCCCGGCCGAGCGCGCGCGCCTGCTCGGTGAAGTTCTCGCCGGCGGCAGCCGCGCGCAGTGCGACCCGCCAGGCGTCTTCGACGCCCGTGAAGAACTCCTGCGCGAAGGCGAGATGCCCCCGCGCCCGGCCGGAGGAGCGGCCGACGTCGTTCCACTCGCCCATGACGGATCCGACGGAGCCGGGCACGTAGGGCGACCCTGCCTCGGCCAGCGCGGTCTGGAGCGTCACGTCGGGATTCTCGCCGTGGTGCAGTTGCCGGAAGACCTTGGCGATCACCGGGGATCCCGCATCCGTGGGCGTGTAGATGATCGAGGTGTTGGACTGCTCGCCCTCGAGCACGCGGGACGTCATGGCCGAGGCGTCGCGGAAGCCCGCACGAGAGGATCGTTCGCCGAACAGGGCAACGTCGCCCTCGGTGGCGGTGCTCTGATCGAGCATCACGGCCAGGAGCGCGTCGGCGAAGGCCGGATCGTGGGGGCCGTCGTAGAGGTAGGAGCCGCTCTCGAGCCGGCCGATGAGACGGTGGCCGGCGCCCGGCAGGAGTGCTGAGCGCACGGCGAGCGGCACCTGGTACAGCACGGCCGGCCGGGAGGCGTCGTCCAGCAGCAGCAGCACGTGGCAAGAGACCTCGTCGCTCGCCCCGGGCAGGGCGCACTGGCCGATCACGCGCAGCTGGGGGCTGCGGTCTTTCGCGGCGTACCAGCGCTGGCGGGTGATCCAGTCGGTGATGCACTCCAGGGTGCGGTCCATACTGCGACCGTAGACGCCGCGGCCCACGGCGTCGAGGGGTTGCGCTGCGTGATCTCTGCGCTCGGTCATCCGATCGAGGCCGCGCCCTGATCCGCCCGGGCGAGGACGACGGCGCCACGCGCAGGAACGAGAGCCGCGGTGTCCCGCAGCGCCGTTCCCGGTCGCGTCTCGAGCAGCACGGCGGCCGGTCCGTCGAGGGGCAGCTCGCGCTCCTCGTCGGCGAAGTTGACGAGGATCCGCAGCGAACCCCGATCCATCCGGAGCCAGCGGGCGTCTTCGTCGCAGAGCGCGGCGGTCGTGAAATACGAGGGATCGGTCAGTTCGGCCCGCTCCCGGCGGAGTGCGGCGAGGCGCCGGTGCAGGTCGAGGAGGTGCGCGTGATGGCCCGCGTCGAGCTCGCCCCAGTCGAGCTTGGAGCGCTGGAAGGTCTGGGGATCCTGCGGGTCGGGAACCACGGCCGGATCCCATCCCATGCGCGCGAATTCCGCGATGCGACCCACGGCGGTGGCGCGACCGAGTTCGGGCTCCGGGTGCGAGGTGAAGAACTGCCACGGCGTGGAGGCTCCCCACTCCTCTCCCATGAACAGCATGGGGGTGAAGGGCGTCATCAGGTTCAGCACCGCCGCAAGAGCCAGCCGGTCGACATCCAGGGTCTGCGAGAGCCGGTCTCCTTGGGCACGGTTGCCCACCTGATCGTGGTCCTGCGCGAAAGTGACGAGCCGCCAGGTCGGCGATCGCAGGCTGATCGGGTGGCCGTGGTCGCGCTCACGGAAGGAGGAGAAGGTGCCGTCGTGGAAGAAGCCCTTCTCGATGACCTTGGCGAGGGCACCCAGCGGCGCGAAGTCGGCGTAGTACCCGCTCGCCTCCCCCGAGACGGCCACGTGCAGCGCGTGGTGGTAGTCGTCGCTCCACTGGGCATGGATGCCGTAGCCGCCGGCCTCACGCGGGGTGATGAGAGTGGGGTCGTTCAGGTCGGACTCGGCGATCAGCGTCAGGGGCCGATTCAGGTGGGCGCTGAGCGCGTCGGCCTGCTCCGCGAGTTCCTGCAGGAGGTGCTTGGGGCTCGTGTCGATGAGCGCGTGCACCGCATCCAGCCGGAGGGCATCGACGTGGTAGTCGGTGAACCACATCGCGGCGTTCTCGAGGATGTACCGGCGCACGTTCGGCTCATCGAGGTTGATGGCCGCACCCCAGGTGTTGGCGCCCTCGGGGTGAAGGTAGGGGCCGAAGCGCGGGAGGTAGTTGCCGCTCGGACCGAGGTGGTTGTAGACCACGTCTTGCACGACGGCGAGCGATCGGGCGTGGGCGGCGTCGACGAAGCGCTGGTAGGCGGCCGGGCCGCCGTAGGTCTCCTGCACGGCGTACCAGAGAACACCGTCGTAGCCCCAGTTGTGGGTGCCGTTGAACGCGTTCACCGGCAGGAGCTCCACGAAGCTCACTCCCAGTTCCACCAGGTGGTCCAGGCGTTCGATCGCGGCGTCGAGCGTTCCTTCCGGCGTGAAGGTGCCGATGTGCAGTTCGTAGATGAGTCCACCGGCGAGCTGCCGACCGGTCCAGCCGGCATCCTGCCACTCGTGGGACGCCGGGTCGAAGACCGCACTGAACTCGTGCACTCCGCGCGGCTGTCGACGCGAGCGCGGGTCGGGCACAGGGTCGGCTCCGTCGATCACGAAGCCGTACTCCGTGCCATCGGGGAGCGCGACGGGGGAGCGCCACCAGCCGTCGCGGCCTGCGCGCAGCGGCTGGTCGGCTCCGAATCGAGGAGCGTGCAGGGAGACAGCGTGGGCGAGGGGCGCCCAGACCTCGATGCTCATTCGGTGTCCTCTGCGAGGAGCGCCACGGGATAGGTGGCCAGGAGTGCGGAGAGCGCGAGCTCGCCGCCCTCGTATCGCCGCCCCGTCAGCAGGTCGCGCGTCGGCCCGCTGTGCCGCAGCAGGAAGGTTCCGGCCCAGGGGTCATCGCCCCGGCGGGCGAGCCCGACGGGCAGCCGGGTCGCGATGGCGACGGCGCCGCCCCGGTCGAACGCGACGGCGTGATCCGCCGCGGGGCCGACGACGGGCAGCGGAGCATAGCGCGTGAACAGCTGCGGGGAGTCGCGACGCAGGCGAAGGGCGCGCGCCGTGACGAGCAGCTTCGCCGCTCCCGACGCATCGACCGGCGGCAGGGTGCCGGCATCGATGTCGGCGAGCAGGGCCCGGCGTTCCGCGAAGTCGACGAAGCGCCGGTTGTCGGGGTCGACGAGGCTCGTCTCCCAGAGCTCGCTGCCCTGGTAGACATCCGGAACGCCCGGCGCCATGAGCTGCACCAGCTTCGCGCCGAGCGAGTTGGACCAGCCCGGTGCGCTGATCGTCTCGACGAGCTGCTCGACGGCACGACGGGCGGCGGGCTGGTCGAAGACGGCATCCACGAGGGCGTGCATGCGCTTCTCGAACGCGGCGTCGGGGTCCGTCCAGCGGGTGGAGTCGCCCGCCTCGCGAGCGGCCTTCTCGGCGTAGTCGTGCAGGCGTTCCCGGGATGCCGGCCACGCCCCGACGATCGCCTGCACGAGCAGGGAGTCGTACGGTCCGTCGCCGGTTCCGGCGACTTCGCGGACCTCGCCCAGTGCCCGCTTCCAGAGATCGGGCACCTCGGCGAGCACCGCGAGGCGGGCGCGCACGTCTTCGCCCCGCTTCGTGTCGTGGGTCGTGAGCGTCGTCATCGACTGCGGGATCTCCGCGTGGCGACGGGCCTGGCGCTCGTGGAAATCGACCGGCGCGATCGAGAACTCCGCCGGGTCGGCTCCGACCTCGGTGAGCGTGGTGAGCCGCGTGAAGCGGTAGAACGCCGTGTCTTCCACCCCCTTGGCCATGACCATGCCGGTGGTCTGCTGGAAGCGGATGGCGAGGGGAGAGAGCCCGTCGTTCAGCAGGGGCAGGAGCGCCTCGATCGCCGCAGCGAGGTCGGGACGCCGCGCGCGGGCAGCGGCGGCGGCTTCGGCGAGGTACTCCGCTCCCAGCGGCAGATAGGAGCGGTACACCGGAAAGCACGCCAGCAGTTCAGCGATCGCGTCGTCGGCACCGTCGATCGGCTCGGGCAGCATCCGTTCCAGGCGCAGCACCTCGGAGCGCAGGATGCCGTCGGCCACGGCACGCTTGGTGTCGTGGATGAGGTCGCTCCAGCCGGGTGTCGGCTCGGGTGCGCGCAGTTCGTCGTCGAGCGCGTTCAGCGCGCCCTCGCCCTGGGGGTCGACGAAGAGCCGGTCGATCTCGGCGAGGGCGTCGTAGCCGGTGGTGCCGTCGGTCTCCCAGAAGGTCGGCAGTCGCTCAGGGGCCTCGAGGATCTTCTCGACGAGCACGTATGCCCCGTCGGTGGCCTCCGCGAGCCGGTTCAGGTATGCGCCGGGGGCGGCAAGTCCATCGGGATGGTCGACACGCAGGCCGTCGACGAGACCCTCGCGCACCCAGCGCACGATCTCGGCGTGCGACTCGTCGAACACCTCCGGCACTTCGACGCGGATGCCGGCGAGCGTGTTCACGGCGAAGAACCGTCGGTAGTTCAGTTCGGCATCCGCACGCCGCCAGTTGATGAGCTCGTAATGCTGGGCGGCGTGGACGGCCAGGACGGCGTCGGCATCCGTCGCGGAGCGGGCCTGTTCCACGGTCTCGGGTGCCAGCGGGTAGCGGTTCTCGAAGTAGTGCAGCTCGTCGCCGACGACGCGCAGTTCGCCCGCCCCTGCGGCCTCCTCGACGGTCCCGCCGAGCACGGGCAGTCGAACCCTGTCGTTGCCGAACTCCCAGTCGACGTCGAACGCCTCGGCGTACCGGGATGCCCGACCGTGCTGCAGCAGGTGCCACCACCACGGATTGTCGGCGGCATCCGCCACACCGACGTGGTTGGGGACGATGTCGACGAGCACGCCCATGCCCGCGGCCCGTGCCGCCTGCGAGAGGCGCTGGAGGCCTTCCGCGCCGCCACGAGCAGGGTCGATGAGCGAGTGGTCGACGACGTCGTAGCCGTGATCCGACCCCTCGGCCGCCTTCAGCAGGGGAGAGAGGTAGACCCAGTCGACGCCGAGGGCATGCAGGTAGTCGACGACGGCCGCCGCATCAGCGAGGTCGAACGACGAGCGGATCTGCAGCCGGTACGTCGAGACGGGCATCTCACTTGCCCATCTGGACCCGCGGAGCCGGCGCCTCGACCGGTTCGGCGGCCGCACGCGCCGCGAGCGAGGCCGCGACCGAGTGATCCACCTCCGGCTCGGGCACGTCGTGGGCACGGAGCACGATGAGCGACTTCGCCGCGACGGCGACGACCGAGCCCGGCTCGTGCACGTCGACGTCGGCCTGTTCTCCGGCGGTGTCGACGACCACCTCCCACTTGGGCGAGTATTCCGTCGCGGGCATGGTGAACTCCACGGTGTCGTCGTGCGCGTTGAAGAGCAGGATGAAGTGCTTGTCAACGATGGCCTCGCCGCGGGCATCCCGACCGCGGATGCCGTCGCCGTTGAGGAAGACGCCGATGGCGCGGCCAAAGCCCGATCCCCAGTCCTCGGGCAGCATCGTCGTGCCATCGGGGCGCAGCCAGACGATGTCGGGAACCGGCGCGCCCTCTTCGCGCAGCACCGGCCGGCCGTCGAAGAAACGGCTGCGCCGGAACGTGGGGTGCTCCTTGCGCAGTCGCGTGAGGGCAGCGGTGAACTCGACGAGCGGCCGGTCCTCCTCGTCCCAGTGCACCCAGCTCAGTTCGTTGTCCTGCGCGTAGGTGTTGTTGTTGCCCTGCTGCGTACGGCCGAGCTCATCGCCGTGCAGCAGCATCGGCACGCCCTGGGAGAGCATCAGCGTCGCGATGAAGTTGCGCTGCTGGCGGGCGCGCATCGTGAGCACGTCGGGATCGTCGGTCGGGCCCTCGACGCCGAAGTTGTAGGAGCGGTTGAACGACTCGCCGTCCTTGTTCTCTTCCCCGTTGGCGTCGTTGTGCTTCTCGTTGTAGCTCACGAGGTCGCGCAGCGTGAAGCCGTCGTGCGCCGTGACGAAGTTGATGGATGCGACCGGGCGGCGGCCGGAGTGCTCGTAGAGATCCGCCGAACCGGTGAACCGCGAGGCGAATTCGCCGAGCGTCGCCGGCTCGCCGCGCCAGAAGTCGCGGACGGTGTCGCGGTACTTGCCGTTCCACTCCGTCCACTGCGGAGGGAAGTTGCCGACCTGGTAGCCGCCGGGGCCGACATCCCACGGCTCGGCGATGAGCTTGACCTGGCTGACCACCGGATCCTGCTGCACGAGCTCGAAGAAGGTCGACAGCTTGTCGACGTCGTAGAACTCGCGGGCGAGCGTGGAGGCCAGGTCGAAGCGGAACCCGTCGACGTGCATCTCGAGCACCCAGTAGCGCAGCGAGTCCATGATGAGCTGCAGGGCGTGCGGATGGCCGACGTTGAGCGAGTTGCCCGTTCCCGTGTAGTCCATGTAGTACTGCTTGTCGTCATCGACGAGGCGGTAGTACGCCGCGTTGTCGATGCCGCGGAACGAGAGGGTCGGGCCGAGGTGGTTGCCCTCCGCCGTGTGGTTGTAGACGACGTCGAGGATCACCTCGATGCCGGCTGCGTGCATCGAGCGCACCATGCCCTTGAACTCCTGAACCTGCTGGCCCAGCTGGCCGCTGCCGGCGTAGCTGTTCTGCGGGGCGAAGTACGCGATGGTGTTGTAGCCCCAGTAGTTCGAGAGGCCCTTCTCCTGCAGCGTGCTGTCGTTGACGAACTGGTGCACGGGCATGAGCTCGATGGCGGTCACGCCGAGCTTCTGCAGGTGGTCGATGACGGCCGGATGCGCAACGCCGCTGTAGGTGCCGCGAAGCTCCTCGGGGATGCCGGGGTGCAGTTCGGTGAGGCCCTTCACGTGGGCCTCGTAGATGACCGATGAGGCGTACGGGGTCTTCGGCTGCCGGTCGCCCGACCAGTCGAAGAACGGGTTCACGACCACGCCGAGCATGGTGTGCCCGGCGGAGTCCTCATCGTTGCGGGAGTCGGGGTCGCCGAAGTTGTAGCCGAACACCGACTGGTCCCAGGAGATGGTGCCCACCGTGGCCTTGGCGTAGGGGTCGAGCAGCAGCTTGTTCGGGTTGGCGCGTTGCCCGTTCTTCGGGTCGTAGGGGCCGTACACCCGATAGCCGTAGCGCTGGCCGGGTCCCACCTGCGGAAGGTAGGCGTGCCAGATGTACGCGTCGACGTCGACGAGCTCCACCCGGGTCTCGGCGCCGTCATCGTCGAACAGGCACAACTCCACCTTCTCAGCGGATTCGCTGAACAGGGCGAAGTTGGTGCCGTTTCCGTCGAAGGTGGCACCAAGCGGGTACGTCGATCCGGGCCAAGTCTGCAATGTGAGCCTTTCGGTGGGCGTGACGGATGTGCCGCGCAGCGCCGGGCGGGTGACGCCAGCGTAGCCGCCAGCGGTGAACCGTCCGACGGCCTTGACATCCCCGCCCTGTCGGGGCAAGGAGGCCTCGTGCTAGCGTCGCGGCAGCGCATCCGTCGCCGACGAAGCCGAGGGCGCGCGCATCACCCGGATGCGCCGAGTTGAGGAGATTCCGTGCGGCGAGACGTCAGTGCTCACATCGAGTTGTCCATCGCCGGTCCGGCGCGCCTGGCGTTCTCCGTCGGCGTCGCCACGAACTGGCCGGTCACAGAGACCCTCGAGGTGCAGGGGGCCGAGCCCGGTCACGACATCGCTGCCGAGCACGGCGCGCGCCTGCGGGTCATCGAGGCGGAGCGCGGCGACCTCACCCTGCACTACACGGCGACTGTGCTCGGCGACCCCGAGGAGGGGGAGCCGCACCACGAGCTCGACCTCTTCCGCTACCTGCGGCCCAGCCGCTACTGCGAGGCGGATGCCCTCGCCCCCACGGCTCGAGCCGAATTCGCAGGACTCACGGGATCGTCGTTGCTCGCGGCGGTCAGCTCCTGGGTCGGAACCCGGCTCGCCTACGTTCCCGGCTCCTCGCTTCCGACCGACGGCGCACTGCGCACCCTGCTCGCGCGGCAGGGCGTCTGCCGGGACTACGCGCACCTGGTGATCGCCCTGCTGCGTGCGCTCGACGTGCCCGCGCGCATGGCCGCGGTCTACGCCCCCGGCCTGAACCCGATGGACTTCCACGCCGTGGCCGAAGCGTATGTCGACGGCGCCTGGCACGTCGTGGATGCCACGGCCCTGGCACCGCGGTCGACCCTCGTGCGCATCGCGACGGGAAGGGATGCCGCCGACACCGCGTTCCTGTCCAACTACGGGGCCTTCGTCTCGTTGAATCGGCTGGAGATCACGGCCGTGGCCGAGAGCCTGCCCTTCGACGACATGGACCGGATGGTCACCCTGGGCTGATCCGGCTCGGGGGGTTGAGCGGCTGATCCTGCTGGTCCGGCTGGTCCTGCTGGTCGCAGAGATCCGGAGATCCGGGTCAGGAGGCCGATCCGGCTGATCCGGCTGGTCCTGCTAGTCCGGGAGACCCGGACATCCGGCTCAGGAGGCTGAGGCCGCCTCGCGCGCCCTGTCGCGATCCGCATCCGCGGCTGCTGCTTCGATCGGCGTGGGTGCGGTTCCGCCGAGGTGCTGCGGCTGCCACCACTGGCCGGATCCATCGACCGGGTAGTCGGCCTGAAGCGTGTCGACCATGCCCTGCAGAACCTCGCGCAGGGTCTCGGTGGCCACCCGCGGGTCCGCGTTCGGATCGGTGGCGACGGGAGCCCCGAAGGCGAACGAGACCGGAACGTTCAGCCGTTCGAGCAGGCGCGAGCGCTGCCGCTTGGTCATGAGGCGGTGGCCGCCCCAGACGGCGACGGGGATGAGGGGAACGCCCGCTTCGGCGGCGAGTCGCACGGCGCCGGTCTTGAGTTCGCGAACGGTGAAGGATGCGCTGACGCCGGCCTCGGGGAAGACGCCGATGATCTCGCCCGACCGCAGTGCTTCGACGGCGGTGGCGTAGGCATCCGCCCCTGCCTTCATGTCCACGCTGATGTGGCGCATGCCGCGCATCATGGCGCCGACGACGGGCTTCGCGAACACGCTCTTCTTCGCGAGGAAGCGCACGTGGCGCCGGGTGGCCAGCCAGGTCACCCATTCGACGAGCGCGAAGTCGAGATAACCGAAGTGCGTCATGGCGAGAACCGCGCCGCCCTGTGTCGGAAGGTTCGCAACTCCCGTGACAGAGCGCTGCACTCCCAGCGCCCCGAACGTCGCGCGCCCGATTCCGATGGCGGTGGCGTACATGGGCTCGAAGGCGCGTCGCGTCATGCCATCAGAGTAGGGCGCGACGCTGTGCTCCGTCTGTGGCTGCGCTCTGCGCCTGCCGTGCGGCTATGGTGTGCGCCCTGCTGCCGGCGGCTCGTCGGTGAAACTGCAGGATGAGCGGCCCAGCGAGCGCGTGACAGCCTCGCCGAGCCGCTGGTCCTGCATTTTGCTGCGGAGGGGCGGCGGCGGCGCGAGAGGCGCTGGCGGGACCGCTGTCGACGGCATCCACTGGCTGCGTCCCATGGTGAAACTGCAGGATCAGCGGACCGGCGAGCGGGTGACAGCCTCGCCGAGCCGCTGGTCCTGAATTTGCTGTGGATGCGGGGGGCGGCGGCGTCGGAG